>CAZTIZ010000149.1:0-1504 GCA_964613845.1 uncultured Corynebacterium sp. | reverse complement strand
TGCCACACTCCGTCGGCCCGGAGACGGGCGAACATGTCGTGGACCCGCCGCCACGGTCCGTAGCGTTCAGGAACATCACGCCAGGGACAGTCGGTGCGAATGCTGAAGAAGATGACCGTTGAGCAGGGGTCTGATGTCCCAGGTGCGGGGGCGTCCCCGCTGTGAGGGGGCGGGCAGATACACCACTCCAGAGGACTTGACCGGAGGTGACCCGGGGCTCTGATCACCGGAGTGTGCAGGCGCTGGAGAAGGATCTACGCAACTTCGGTGAAGGCGTGGAACGAGGACCCCACACCGTTCATCTGGACGAAGACAGCCGAGGAGATCCTTGCTTTCATCGCCCGGTACCTGAAACGAATTAACAACGCGGCACCCTAGAACAACGAGGACAGAAAAGCCTTCGTGCGCTGTTCGCGCGGGTTGTCCAGCACCTCGGCGGGTGGGCCGGCCTCGACGACGCGGCCGTCGGCCATGAACACGACCTCGTCGGCGACCTCGTGGGCGAAGCCCATTTCGTGGGTGACCACTAGCATGGTCATGCCGTCGGTGGCCAGCTGCTTCATCACCTTGAGTACCTCGCCGACCAGTTCGGGGTCGAGGGCGGAGGTCGGCTCGTCGAAGAGCATGAGCTTGGGGTCCATGGCCACGGCGCGGGCGATGGCCACCCGTTGCTGTTGGCCGCCGGACAGCTGCACCGGGTAGGCGCTGGCCTTGTGGGCCAGGCCAACCTGGTCGAGCAGCTCCAGGGCACGTTTCTTCGCCCGGGCCACCGGCACGCCCTTGACGTGCACGGGGGCCTCGATGATGTTTTCCAGGGCGGTGCGGTGGGGGAAGAGGTTGAACTGCTGGAAGACCATGCCGATGTCGGCGCGCTGTCTGGCGGCGTCCTTCTCGGAGATCTCGTGGAGCACACCGTCGCGTTCGCGGTAGCCGATGAGCTCCCCGTCGACGTAGAGCCGCCCGGCGGTGATCTTCTCCAGGTGGTTGACGCAGCGCAGCAGGGTGGACTTACCGGAGCCGGAGGGGCCGATCAGGCAGCTGACGGTTCCGGCCGGTACTGCCAGGTCGATGCCCTTGAGTACCTCCAGCTGGCCGAAGGCCTTGTGGACCTGGCGGGTCTCGATCATCAGGTCGGTCATTGCTCGTCCTTTCGGTCCTGTACGACGGTGACGTTGCCGGGGATGGTGCCCTCGGCATCGGAGAGTGCGGCCAGCTGGCGGCCGGTGAGCTCGCGGGTGGCGCCCTTCTCGAAGTGCTTCTCCAGGTAGTGCTGGCCGATCATCAGCAGGGAGGTCACCGCGAGGTACCAGCTGGCGGCGACCAGCAGCATGGGTACCGGCTCGAACAGGGCGGCGGCGATGTCCATGGACCGGCCGTAGAGCTCCAGCGAGTAGGGCACGGCCACGACCAGGGAGGTGGTCTTGAGCATGGAGATCAGTTCGTTGCCGGTCGGCGGGATGATGATGCGCATGGCCTGCGGCATGACGGTGCGGCGCATGGTCAT
>CAZTIZ010000148.1:0-1515 GCA_964613845.1 uncultured Corynebacterium sp. | reverse complement strand
TTAGAAATGCGGCAACCATTCCCCTGCCTCTACAATCGCCAGGACAGTCCCTTCGCGATCAGGTCGTGCCGAGATAATGCACTGCCCCAGAATCGCCCATCAAAAACTTGAAATATTCTCCTGAACAGCGAAAGCAATGGTGAAGGAGCGCACACCTAGCCCCAGGCCAGGCCCGCACAACCTAAGCCAGCGAGGCCACCACGCGCACGAGGTGGTCCACGTCGTGGGCGGTGTTGAAGGGTGCCAGGGAGACGGTCACGGCCCCGCCGATCTCGTGGGCGCCCATCTCGGACAGCAGCGGGGTGGTGGGCGCGATGGTGGTGACCAGGCCGTTGTCGATGAGCCGCTGGTGCACGGTCTCGGCGGGTACGTCGCGTACGGCGAAGGACAGGCGCGGCAGGCGCTCCTCATCGGCACCGGCGGCGGCTTCCCCGGTCACGCCGAGGATGTGGACGGCGGGCAGGGTGCCCAGGAAGGTGTAGAGGTCACCGGCCAGGTCCTCGTAGTAGCCGGCCAGTCGGGCCATGGAGTATTCCAGGCGCTCCCGGCGCGTTCCCTCGTGATCGACTAGGGAGGCGAGGTGGTCGACGGTGCGGGATACTCCCCCGGCCAGGCCCGGGGAGATGGGGGTCTCCAGTTTGGCGGTGGTGCTGTCGGCGCGGGGCACGGCGGGGTTGAGGGAGTCGAGGCGGCGGAACATGGCGGTGTCGCGGAAGATCAGCGCGGCCAGTTGTGGTCCGCCGAGTTTGCCGATGTCCACGGCGACGATGTCGGCGTCCCAGCGGTCGACGTCGATCAGGCGGTAGGGGGCGTAGGCGGAGGCGTCGACGAGCACCCAGGCACGTGAGCGGGAACGGACGATGTCGGTGATCTCCGCAACGGGGCTGAGGGTGCCCAGTAGTTCGTGGGCGGCGGAGAAGGAGACGAGGCGGGTGGAGCCGTCGACGAGGTCGTTGTACTGCCAGCCGGGTAGTTCACCGGTGCCGAGGTCAGGTTGTGCCCGACGTACCTCGGCGTTGACGTGGGTGAACGGTGCCGCCAGGGAGGGCGGGTCGAGGTTGCTGAGCACCACGGAGGAGTTGTGGCGCAGCAGGGGGCGGATGGCGTGCGCCAGCGAGTGGTAGAGCACCTCCAGGCTGGGTCCGAGCACCACCCGCCCGGGGGTGGCACCGACGAGTTCGGCGATGGCCAGGCGGGCGTCGTCGATGAGCGTGTCGCCGGTGGTGTGGCCGGCGGGCAGGACTGCGGCCGATGCCCCGGCGGGTGCGACCCCGGCGGCGAGCCGGAAGGAGCGGGCCACGGCGGAGGTCACCCGTTCCGGGATCTGCGGGCACGCGTGGGCGTTCAGGTAGGTCCAACCATCGCCGAGTGCACCGTAGAGCCCCCGAACCTGGGCGATGTCATAGACCATTTGCGCGCTCCTCCCTCATGCACACCTGATGGCACGCCCACCAATTATGCCTGTCGTCGATCCACAATGCTAACGGGGGGCATGTGGCCATCAACGCAGGCCAG
>CAZTIZ010000147.1:0-1602 GCA_964613845.1 uncultured Corynebacterium sp. | reverse complement strand
CGCGACACCCAGGATCACAACCTGGTGCTCTACCAGCTGAACTACAGCCACCATCGCTGCTCATGCAGCGGGACTAAGATTAGCCCATTGTTGGGAAATTACAAAAACCGCTGGTAGCGCTCGTTAACCAGGCGTGCGGCCTGTGCCGCCTGTGCGGAGTCAGGGCCCGGCGCCGGGGTGAACACCGCCTGCCGGTAGTAGTCCAGTTCCCGGATCGACTCGATGATGTCAGCCAGGGCCCGGTGCGCCAGCCCCTTGGCCGGCTGATTGAAGTAGGCTTTGGGGAACCAGCGGCGGGCCAGCTCCTTGATGGAGGAGACGTCCACCATGCGGTAGTGCAGCGCGGCGTCGAGACGCGGCATCTGGTCCCGGATGAAGGCCCGGTCCGTGGCGATCGAGTTGCCCGCCAGCGGGGCCGGGTGATCGGGGTTGCAGTGCGTGGAGATGAGTTCCAGCACGGCGTCCTCCGCCTGCTCCATCGTCACCGTGGACTCCCGGATCAGCGGGGTCAGGCCACTACGCTCGTGCATGTTCGTGACGAAGTCGTCCATCTCCGCCAGTTCCTCATCGGTGGCGTGCACCACCAGGTCCACCCCCTCGCCGAGGATGTTGAGATCGGCGTCGGTGACAAGGGCGGCGACCTCCACGATCACGTGACGGTCAGGGTCGAGCCCCGTCATCTCCAGATCCACCCAGACCAGACGGTTGGACTTCGCCGGAACCGGCTTCACCGAGGAGTTGCCGCCGGTATCGGCGGTACGAGAGTCAGACACGTACTTATCCCATCTTCCTGTAGAAATTTCCGACGATCGGTGCCAGCAGCCCGGTGGGCGCGTAGGTGGAGACGAAGTCCATCCCCTTCGACAGCGGGCCGGGCACCACACGACGCTTATTCTTCCCCATCGCCTCCAGTGTTTCCCGAGAGCATGACTCGTAGGTCGTCCACAGGAAATCAGGCACCACCCGGTCCACGATGGATTTCTGGGCGTCCGGCACCTCCGACTCCCGCACCGGCCCCGGTGCCAGCAGCGTGCAGGTCACCCCGGTTCCCCTGAGTTCATAGTGCAGGGCCTCGGTGAAGGCGTTGACGCCAGCCTTGGTGAACACATACGTCGCGTTGTTGGGGATGGGCATGTTGCCCGCCGCGGAACCGACGTTGCACACCGCGCCTGAACCTCGCGCGATCATCCCCTCCAGGGCCGCCCGCGTCAGTCGGTGCACCGCGGTCGCGTTCAGGTGGTACTGGGCGACCTCCTGCTCCCAGTCCTGCTCCAGGAAGGGGCCGAAGCTGGCGATCCCGGCTGAATTGATGATGATGTTCACCTCACGGGCCCCGATCAGCTCGGTGAGCCCGCTGACCTGCCCATGATCACTCAGGTCAGCCGCGAACACCTCCACGGTCACCCCGTGGGCGTGTTCCAGCTCCGCGGCCAGTTCCGCGAGCACCTGCTCGCGCCGGGCGACGATGATCAGGTTGTGTCCCATGCGGGCCAGGTCCCGGGCCATGGCCCGGCCGATGCCCTGGCTGGCTCCGGTGACGAGGGCACGGCTGTTCACGCTGGGGGAGGGGAGGGCCATGGAGGGTCCTTTCATGCACGAGGG
>CAZTIZ010000146.1:0-1648 GCA_964613845.1 uncultured Corynebacterium sp. | reverse complement strand
TCACCCGCGAGGCCGCGACCTTCCCGGCACGGATGACCGGTCAAATCTTCCCGTCAAACACCCCCAACAAGGAAGTACGCGTCTACCGCAAACCACTCGGTGTGGTCGGGGTGATCAGCCCCTGGAACTTCCCGCTACACCTCTCGCAGCGCTCCGTGGCACCGGCCCTGGCGCTGGGTAACGCCGTGGTGCTCAAACCCGCGACCGACACCCCGGTCACCGGCGGGTTGTTGATCGCGAAGATCTTCGAAGACGCCGGCCTGCCCGCCGGGGTACTCAACGTCGTTGCTGGGCGTGGTTCCACGATCGGGGATTACTTCGTCGAACATGAGGTTCCGTCGCTGATTTCGTTTACCGGTTCCACCCCCGTGGGCCGCGGTGTGGGGGCGAAGGCGTTGGGTGGCCAGCACATCAAGCCGGTGTCGTTGGAGCTCGGCGGCAACGCCCCGCTGGTGGTCCTCGACGACGCCGACATCGACGCCGCCGTTGGCCAGGCCGTGGTCGGTACGTTCCTGCATTCGGGGCAGATCTGTATGGCGGTCAACCGCATCATCGTGGACGCGAGCGTCTACGACGAGTTCGTGGACAAGTTCGCCGAAGCCGCCTCCCAGGTGGCTTACGGGGATCCGGCCGGTGACGGCGTGTTGGTCGGCCCGGTGATCAACGACTCGCAGCTGAACAACCACATCGAGCGCATCGACAAGGCCAAGGCCGACGGGGTACGCATTGTGACTTCCGGCGAGATCGAAGGGCGTGTCGTGCCGCCGCACGTGTTCGCCGACGTCGACCCGGACTCGGAGCTGGCGCAGGAGGAGTTGTTCGGCCCGCTGGTCAGCGTGATCAAGGCCGCCGATGAGGCCGATGCGATCCGCATCGCCAACCACCACGAGTTCGGCCTGTCGAGCTCGATCTTTACCCAGGATCTGGACCGTGGGGCCCGGGTGGCGCAGGCGTTTGCGGCCGGGATGACCTATGTCAACGAGATGCCGGTCCAAGATGAGGCGCATATCGCGTTTGGTGGTGAGCGTAACTCGGGTATCGGTCGGTTCAACGGTGAGTGGGCGATCCAGGAGTTCACCACGGATCACACCATCGGCATCACCCGACTGGAGGGCTAGCAGCTCAGTACAGGACGTCGTCGGGGCCGCAGTAGTACACGGCCTCTTCGATCTCCTCGGGGACCGGGGCGTGGGCGTTGACGGTCTCCGGCAGGTGGCAGTCCACCGTGAGTCCGACCCCGGCGAAGTGCCCGTCGGACTCCAGCCACGTCCAGGTCCCGTTCTCCCAGACCAAGAAGCTCTCGATGCCAGTCTGCTCCAAGCCCACGTGCGCCCACTGTCCGTCGCAGAAAAACTGGATCAACCGGTCCGCGTTCTGCGGTTCACCGATGGCCTCGGCGATGAAGGGCGTCGCGCAGCGCTCGGCGGAGGCCACGTCCGTGGTTTCCGGCGCGCGCGTCTGCTCCAGCTGGGGCGCGGACGTCGGCGGCGGGGCCTGTGTCTCCGACGGTGCTGGTTCGGCCACGGATTCCTCCGCCGTAGTCGGTGCCGCGTCAGTCGCGCCGTCGCCGATGGTGCAGCCCACCAGGCTCAGCGAGGCGAGGGCGCTGACGCAGAAAACGGGCACGGGTTTCATGCCTTGATCTTAA
>CAZTIZ010000145.1:0-1700 GCA_964613845.1 uncultured Corynebacterium sp. | reverse complement strand
CTAGAGGCAGGGGCGGGCAGGTTCAGGCGCCGGGCACATCCGCGCGGCCGTGGGCCCGTTCCACCCGGGTGGTGGCCTCCCGGGCCACCAGCTCCTGGATGCCCATGTCCAGCTCTGAGGTGAAGCCGACGCAGGAACAGTTGATCTCGCCGAGCACATAGGCGTCGGAACCGTCGGGGGCGTCGGCGAGCATGAAGTCCGCCGTCCAGATCAGGGGGATGTCATCGCCGCCGAGTTTCTCCGCGAGGACCGGGCGGACCCGGTCGAACAGGTCGATCAACTCCTGCCAGGCCTCGGGCGGATCATAGGTGTAGGTGGCGCCTGAGAAGAGCGTGGCGGAGAAGTTGTCGCCGCCGCTGGCCGGCTTCTTGTGCACCACGAACACCGGGTGCGGGCCGACGAGCAGGATCCGGATCTCGCCCTCGACGATGCGTGGCAGGAAACCCATGTCCACGAGCATGCCGTTGTCACCGATGATGTACTGGTCACAGAAATCCATGAACTCACCCAGCTCCCGCAGTTCGGTGTGGTTGTCCACCGCCTCGGTGCACCGGAGCCCCGTCTCCGGGGGCAGCCGGGTGCCCGGCCCGATCCGTGCGGCCAGCTCCCGGTCGGCGAGCTGGACCCGCCAGATGCCGGAACCGGTGGAACCCCGGTTCTGCTTGAGCACCCGCTCACCGTGGGACAGGGACACCGGAAAATTCTCGTGGAAGGAATCGACATCGTAGTAGGCGGCGGTGTCGGCGGGAACCAGGCCGGTGTCGTTGAGCTTGACCAGCGCATCCTTGGCGCCGTAGGCCATCATCTCCTCCGGGGTGGACATGCCCACCAGACCGTCCTCGGCCAGACGGGTGAGCAGCGCGAAGTAACCGCGCTCCCCGCCCGGGATATTGCCGGGAGTGACCCGCGAGATATAGCCGTCGAATCTGCCGGAGACATAGCTGAACAGATCCTCACTCCACTCGGGCCGGTAGAAGACGATCTCGGCATGCCACCCGCGCGCGCGGATCGCGTCGACGATCGGCAGCGAATCCCGCCGGTGACCGTGGATGTACTTGTCGGAACCGCCCTCGATCTCGAAGACAACGATCGCCTGGTGCACTCAGCACCCCTCTCATCAGGTTCTTCTCCGCCGGCGGGTGGGAAAATCACCGCCACCCCTCATGTCACGCCCAATTAAACACCACCTTACGTGCCCCGACCGGCCGAGTTATCCAGGCCACATTCCGCCCTCCCGCGTGACCGGATCGCACGCGACGGACCGCCAGGTACTACCCTTGAGTGCGCACTGACGCAGAAAAAGAGGGGCCACCACGACCGGCCCTGCCCTACCGCGTCGATCCTTGACCCACACACCCCGAGAAAGGCGTGAGACACGTGGTCGCTCCGTTCGATCCGTACCCTCAGTTCCAGGAGTACTCCCGGCCCGACCGCCTGGTATCCGCCTCCTGGCTCTCCGCCCGCCTGGGCACCCCGGGCCTGCGCGTCGTGGAGTCCGACGAGGACTCCCTCCTCTACGACATCGGCCACATCCCCGGCGCCGTGCGCATCGACTGGCACAACGACCTCAACGACCCCGTCACCCGTGACTTCATCGACGGGGAGGCCTTCGCCCGCCTCATGAGCGAGAAGGGCATCGACCGCGACGACACCGTCGTCATCTACGGCGACAAGGCCAACTGGTGGGCCTGCTACACCCT
>CAZTIZ010000144.1:0-1730 GCA_964613845.1 uncultured Corynebacterium sp. | reverse complement strand
TCGAGCTGTGGCACGCTGACGAGGAGGGCTACTACTCCCAGTTCGCCCCGGGCATCCCGGAGTGGAACCTGCGTGGCACCATCGTCACCAACGAGAACGGCGAGTACGAGATCACGACCCTGCAGCCGGCTCCGTACCAGATCCCGGCTGACGGTCCGACCGGTTGGTTCATCGACTCCTACGGTGGCCACCCGTGGCGCCCGGCCCACCTGCACCTGAAGGTGAAGAGCCCGGGCTACCGCGAGATCACCACCCAGCTCTACTTCGAGGGCGGCGAGTACACCGACAACGATGTCGCCACCGCCGTCAAGCCCGAGCTGGTGCTGCACCCGGAGAAGAACGAGGAGGGTCAGAACATCGTGAACTACGGTTTCTCCCTCGACAAGGAGGACTAGTTCCCCCAGCGTCCGCCTCATGTCCCTACACTCGTAGGGGCGTGGGGCGTTTCGTCTTTCACGGAACCTTCTGTGGTTCTTGCCATTTGGTCTTGCCCCACCCGCTTTCACACACAAGGATGAGTTCATGTCTGATCTGAAGATCGCCAAGGTTGAGACCCGCCTTCTCGACGTCCCCCTGTTCCGGCCCCACGGTTTCGCCACCTACACCGCGACCTCACAGCCGATCCTGCTGGTCTCCGTGGTCCTGGAGGGTGGGGTCACCGGCTACGGCGAGGGCGTGGTGCCCGGCGGTGCATGGTGGGGCGGTGAGAATGCCGAGACCATGAAGGTCATCATCGACGGCAACCTCGCCCCGATCATGGTCGGCCGCGAGGTCAACGAGCTCGCCGGCATCATGCGGGACTTCGAGAAGTCCGTGGCCAACATGCGTTTCGCCAAGGCCGCCTGTGATGTCGCCATGCACGATGCCTGGGCGCGCGCGCTGGACATCCCGGTCCGCGACCTGCTGGGCGGCCGCGTCCGCGATGAGATCGACCTGACCTGGGCTCTGGGTGTTCTGCCGCTCGACGAGGCCATCAACGAGATCGAGGAGCGCATCGCCTCCCACGGTCACCGCTCCTTCAAGCTGAAGATGGGCTCCGGCGAGCCGGCCGTCGACACCGCCCGCATCGTCCAGCTGGCTGAGGCCCTCGACGGCAAGGTCAGCCTGCGCATGGACGTCAATGCCCGGTGGGACCGCATCACCGCCCTGAAGTACCTGCCCAAGCTCGCCGACGCCGGCCTCGACCTGTTCGAGCAGCCCACCCCCGCCCACGACCTGGACACCCTGCGCGAGATCACCCAGCGTATCGGCGTGCCGGTCATGGCCGATGAGTCGGTCTGCTCCCCGGCGGACGCCCTGGCCGTGGTCAAGGCGCAGGCCGCCGACGTCATCGCCATCAAGACCACCAAGCTCGGCGGTCTGCTGGAGTCGAAGAAGACCGTCGCCATCGCGGAGGCCGCCGGCCTGGCCTGCCACGGTGCCACCTCCCTGGAGGGGCCCTTCGGCACCTCCGCCTCCCTGCACTTCGCCTGCTCCACCGAGGCCATCTCCTACGGTTCGGAGCTGTTCGGCCCGATGCTCCTCAAGGAGTCCTACACCACCACCGACATCGTCTACGAGGACGGCGTCGCCAAGCTCCCCGAGGGCCCGGGTCTGGGCCTGGAGCCGGACTGGGACAAGATCAACCACTTCACCCGCCAGTAGATGTCGACCTTTCTCGTACGGTTGAGCGAACGTCTGCCCCGGGACATAGACCCTGAGCTCAGCGCCGACCTGCGGGAACGTACCCG
>CAZTIZ010000143.1:0-1881 GCA_964613845.1 uncultured Corynebacterium sp. | reverse complement strand
ACGCCGACCATGACCATGCGACCGGCGTGGTCGCGGGAGTAGAAGGCCTGCTGCCAGGTGGGCATGATGCCCACGGCGTCGATGGCGACGTCGACACCGAAACCGTCGGTCAGCTCACGGATCCTGGCGACGACCTCGGAGTCCTCGCCCTCGCCGTTGAGCTTCGAGGAGTCGATGACGTGTGTGGCGCCGAAGTCCTTCGCCCAGTCGAGCTTCCGCTCGTCGATATCGACGGCGATGATGGTGGTCGCCCCGGCCAGCTTCGCGCCGGCGATGGCGGACATGCCCACCCCGCCGAGACCGAAGACGGCCACGGACTCGCCGAGCTTGACCTCACCGGTGTTCACGGCCGCGCCCAGGCCGGCCATGATGCCGCAGCCGAGCAGGCCGGCGGCCGCCGGATCCTCCTCCGGGTTGACCTTGGTGCACTGCCCCTCGTGGACCAGCGTCTTCTCCGCGAAGGCGCCGATTCCCAACGCCGGCTCCAGCTCGGTGCCGTCGGTCAGGGTCATCTTCTTCGAGGCGTTATGGGTGCTGAAGCAGTACTTCGGATCACCCTTGCGGCAGGCGCGGCACTCGCCGCACACGGCCCGCCAGTTCAGCACGACGAAGTCGCCGACCTCGACGTGACTGACGTTCTCACCGACGGTCTCGACAATGCCGGCGGCCTCGTGCCCCAGCAGGAAGGGGTAGGCGTCGGCGATGTCACCGTCGCGGTAGGCCAGGTCGGTGTGGCACACGCCGCAGGCCTGGATCTTGACGATGACATCATGGGGGCCCGGATCCGGGATGACGATCTCGGTCTGTTCAACCGGCGCCCCCTTGGACCGGGCGATGATGCCGGTTACCGTTGTAGTCAAATTTCTGCTCCTCACGTTTTCAGGCGATCAGTTGCAGTTTCTGCTGTCGCGTAACCGCGAGCCTACCCACGTTTCCCGATTCCGGCCGCCATAGAGAATATCTTTGGGCCGGGGATCCCGGCCCCCACCGGCCGGGGCAGGAACCTCGACGGCCAGCCACTCAGCTCTCGGCGATGACCCCCGCGATATGGGCGTGACCGCGGGCATTGGCGTGGAAGGGCAGGTTCGTCGGACCGCTGCTCACGTCGATGACCCCCGCCCACATGCGTCGGTCATCCGGGGCACACATGCCGTTGCCCGCCGTGGAGCGCTTGAGGTCGAGGAACTCCACCCCGGTGGCATCCGCCAGCGCCATCTGGAGGTTCTGGGCCTGTCGCTCCCAGGCAGCGGCCAGGGGGAAGTGGATTCCTCCGCCGGAGCTCCCACCGGCGTGAACAAGACAGAGGGTGTCCCCGCCGAGAATCGTGGGGTAGCCCACGATCTGGATGCGGGTGTCGGCCGGCACGGCCTCCCGGATCCGCTCGACCTGGGCCCCGGCCTCATCAATGAAGCGGTCGGTGAGCTCCCGGGCAGAGAGATCGGTGTTGGAGTAGGTGTCGTTGAAGCCGATGTTGATCAGCACGCGACCGGTTTCCTCATCGAGCGAACCGGCGGCCAACGCCCGGTCGACCTGGTCGCTGAACAGCAGGTCAAAGTCCGCGAGCAGGGGGCCGCGCGAGAGCGCGGTCGCGCCTGCACAGGAGTGGTCCCGGGCTTCCAGGTTCAGCTGTCGGGCCGCCTGGACGGCGAAGCTGTCCAGCGAGGTGGGGCAGTCGCGATTCCTCCGGTCCGAGGAACTACCTGGGGAGCCGGTGCCGGGCCGCTCGGAGCTCAGCCCGACGCCCCGGAGATCACCGCCGAGGTTCAGTCCGCCACCGGAGGAACCCAACGTATCCGCCAGGTAGATGTCCAGCGGCGGGTCGGCCACCACGGAATCGCCGAAGATCACGAGGTTGCCCGTACCCGACGGGCCCGGTGCCCC
>CAZTIZ010000142.1:0-1900 GCA_964613845.1 uncultured Corynebacterium sp. | reverse complement strand
GTGGTCTCCTCGCCGGAATCAGGTGCGCTCATATCCACGGGCTCAGCCACGGGAGCCGCCGGAGTCACTGTCCGGGGGGTCGCCTTGCGGGCGATCTTTCTGGCCGACTTTTTCGCCGTTTTCTTGGCGACCGCCTTCTTTGCGGTGGTCGCCGCGTTGCCCTCGCCTCCGTCCGCGAGTGCCTTACCTGAAGAGTCAGTGGCTGCCACGTACGCCCTTTCGCCTTGCTTGCTCGTCCGTGTGGTCAGATGCCGACCCCGTATGTGGAGTCGCACCAGGTTTGTCCTAGGCCACACTAGTGAAAAAGGTGGGCCGACTGTCTGTCGGTCCGCCCCGCCGGGGTACAGGAATCCGGCGGGTGAAGACCACGACGGCCCACTTTCGTCACGATCAGCGCCCCATTATAGTTGATCCTCTTGGGCACTGCCGTCACCACCTCGTTTTCCACGGCAGGAGAGGAGACTGCCGGGGGCCCTCCGTCAGGGCGCCACGTGCGAGGCCACGGCCATCGCCGCGCCCACGATCCCGGCCCTGTTGCGCAGCTGCGCGGGCACCACCGGGGTCTGGAGATCGAGCTGCGGGACCCACTTCTCATGGTCACGGGAGATACCGCCGCCGACGATGAAGGTGGTGGGGGAGAAGAGCCGCTCGTACTCGACGAGCACCGTCGAGACCCGTTTCGCCCACTGCTTGAAACTCAGGTCCTCCCGCTCCTTCAACGCGGAGGAGGCCTGGAGCTCTGCGGCCCTGTCACCCACGACGAGATGACCGAGTTCGGTGTTGGGGAAGAGCCTGCCGTCGATGAGGAAGGCCGAGCCGATGCCGGTACCGAAGGTAAGGAAGATGACCGAGCCCTCCCTGGCCAGTGGATCCCCGAAGGACACCTCCGCGATGCCGGCGGCGTCGGCGTCGTTGAGGACGCTGATCTCCCGGTCCCCGAGGTGGCGGGCGAACAGCTCACGGACGTTGACCCCGATCCAGGAGGCGTCGATGTTGGCGGCGGAGCGGGCGACCTGCCCCCTGATCACCGACGGCAACGTCAGCCCCACCGGCCCCTCCCACTCCTCCTGCCGGAGGATCTGCGCGACGGTCTCCCCGACGGCGTCGGGGGTGGCGGGCCGCGGCGTCGCGATCTTGACGCGCTCGCCGACGAACTCGCCGTTGTCGAGGTTTACTCGCGCCCCCTTGATGCCGGAGCCGCCGATGTCGATGCCGAAGCCGATGTTGCTCATGCGGCCCAGTGTACAAATCATCCACCACGGCAGTCGGATGATGGGACGGGCACAATGGGCGGGCATGAACAGCACCGACACTTTCACCGACCTCCGGGACCTGGCGGTCCGTATCGCCGTGGCCGCCGCGGGACGCATCAGCGACAAGCGCCTCGAACTCGGGGATGTCCGGCGGCACTACACCACGAAATCTTCCGCGGTCGACCCGGTGACGGTCGTCGACACCCTCGCCGAGGACTTCATCGTCGACCAGCTGGAGAGCGCCCGAGCCGGTGACGGAATCATCGGCGAGGAGGGTTCCGAACAGCCCTCCCTCACCGGCGTGTCCTGGGTCATCGACCCCATCGACGGCACCGTCAACTTCCTCTACGGCATCCCGCACTACGCCGTCTCCATCGCGGCGGCGATCGACGGCCGCGTCGTGGCCGGCGCCGTCGTCAACGTCGGTGACGGCACGGTCTACGCCGCCGCGGAAAGGCAGGGGGCCACCGTCACCCGCGAGGGTCGGGAGACGGAGCTGGCCTGCAACCTGCTCACCGACCCCGCGCAGGCACTGGTGGCCACCGGCTTCTCCTATTCCGCCACCCGACGGCGGGCGCAGGCCATGCTGCTCACCGATGTCCTGCCGCAGGTGCGCGATATCCGCAGGATGGGTGCCGCGGCACTAG
>CAZTIZ010000141.1:0-1960 GCA_964613845.1 uncultured Corynebacterium sp. | reverse complement strand
ACTAGAGGAAACGGAGTACCACGAAGCATGAACACCCACCGCGACCACGATGACGACGTCGTCATCCTCGCCGGCGCCCGCACCCCCCAGGGCAGGATGCTCGGGGCCCTCGCCCCACTCAGTTCCGTCGACCTCGGCGCCCACGCCGTCCGTCACGCCGTCGCCCGCGCCGGGATCTCCCCCGGGGACGTCGATCATGTCCTGCTCGGACAGGTGATCCAGGCCGGGGCGGGGCAGAATCCTGCGCGCCAGACCACGATTCGGGCTGGTCTGCCGTGGAGTGTGCCGGCGGAGACGGTGAACAAGGTCTGTCTGTCTGGTCTGGACGCGATCATCCATGCCGCCCGGTTGATCCGGTTGGGGGAGGCGGACGTGGTGGTCGCCGGCGGGCAGGAGTCGATGACCAACGCCCCGCACGTGGCCGCCGGTGTACGGCAGGGCCGGGCCTACGGTGGCCTGCGGCTGGAGGACACTCTGGAATGTGACGGGTTGTCCGACGCCTTCGACTCCTGTTCGATGGGGGAGCTCACGGAAGGGCCGTTGGCCGGACTGGATATCTCGCGTGCGGAGCAGGATGAGGTGGCTGCCCTGTCACACCGGCGGGCCGCCCGGGCACGCCAGGAGGGTGTGTTCGCCGCGGAGATCGCTCCAGTGGAGATCCCGCAGCGTAAGGGAGATCCGGTGGTCGTGGACGCGGATGAGGGGGTCCGGCCGGACACCACGGTGGAGTCCCTGGGTAAACTGCGCCCGGCCTTCGTGCGCGAGGGCGGCACCCTGACGGCGGGTAACTCCTCGCCCATCTCTGATGGTGCTGCGGTGGTGGTGCTGGCCCGGCGTTCGTGGGCTCAGGAGCGGGGCCTGGAGCATCTGGCTGTGGTGGGGATGGCCGGGCAGACGGCCGGCCCGGACAACTCCCTGCACGCCCAGCCTGCTGGCTCGCTGCGGCGGGCGCTGGACCGGGCCGGGTGGACATCAGGGGACCTGGACTTCGTCGAGATCAACGAGGCCTTCGCTGCGGTGGCGGTGAAGTCGCTGCGGGATCTGGACTATCCGCTTGAGCAGTGCAATATCCACGGTGGCGCCATCGCCCTGGGCCACCCCATTGGGGCGTCGGGGGCACGTCTGGTGCTCACCGCGGCGCTGGAGTTGGCCCGGCGTGGCGGCGTGGCCGCGGCCGGGCGGGTGTGAGCCTGTGTGGTGGCGGTGGCCAGGGCGATGCGTTGCTGCTGTACCGCAACGGAGGTGACGATGATGGTCGCTGACTCGTATTTCATCCGGACCGGCCCGTGCACCTTCGCCCCGACGGGGCACGCCGGGGGCGCGTGGTCGGATGAGGACTACCATTTCAGCCCGGTGGCTGGTCTGCTGGTACATGTGCTGGAGCAGTCCCGCGGAGAGGGGGAGCTGCAGCTGTCGCGGGTGAGCTTCGATATCCTCGGCAGGCTTCCCTTCGCCGAGGTGGAGGTGTCGGTCGAGGTGCCCCGGCCGGGACGGACGATCGAGCTGGTGCAGGCGACGGCGGTGATCGACGGCCGTGCCGTGATCACCGCCCGGGCCTGGTACCTGGTGCGCGGTGAGACGGCGGATGTCGCAGGCCATGAGCTGGAGGTCCTGCCCCCGCCGGGAGAATGTCCGGTACGTGATCTCACCGAGCTGTGGGGCGGCGGCTTCATCGCCCAGCTGGAGGCTCGCCAGGCCGCTGAACTACGCCCCGGTCGGGGGGCGACCTGGCTGAGATCGCCGAACCGGCTGGTCCAGGGTGAGGATCCCATCGACGTCGCCGAGTATCTCGCGCGTGTGGACACAGCCAACGGTATCGCCCCGCGCCGCCGGCCGGGGGAGTGGATGTTTCCCAACGTGGACATGACGGTCCATCTGTTCCGTCGTCCCTCGGGTGGATGGACGGGCCTGGACACCGTCGTGCACTGGGGCGGACACGGTGTCGGGCTGACCAGCTCGA
>CAZTIZ010000140.1:0-2079 GCA_964613845.1 uncultured Corynebacterium sp. | reverse complement strand
CTAGCTCCCGGTCACCGCTGTCGACCAGGGTGCTGAGGCGGGTCCCCTGCAGCTGACTGACCTTGCCGGTGGTGGCACCGCTGGCACCGGCACCCACCTTCCGGGACTCGACCACCGCCACACTGCGGCCCGCTTCAGCGAGCAGTAGCGCGGTGGTCAGTCCGGTGATGCCGGCTCCGACCACCACCACGTCCGCCCGGTCGGGTAGATCGGTGACGGGATGGTCGGTGGGGGTCTCCTGCCAGAATCGGGTACTCATCGGTCCTCCCCCGGGTCGAGGACGACCTTGATGCAGCCATCGGACTTCTCCTGGAACATCTCATAACCTTCCGGGGCCTTGCTCAGGGGCAGCCGGTGGGTGACCAGGTCGTCGACGCCGAGGGGGTCCCCCGGGTCCTCCACCAGTGGGAGGAGGTCGTCGATCCACCGCCGCACGTTGCACTGGCCCATGCGCAACTGGATCTGCTTGTCGAACAGCGAGAGCATCGGCATCGGGCTGGCCTGACCGCCGTAGACGCCGCTGAGGGAGATCGTGCCTCCCCGTCGCACCAGGTCGATCGCCGAGTGCAGCGTGCCGAGCCGGTCCACGCCGGCGGTCTCCATCATCTTGCGCCCCACCGCGTCGGGGAGCATACCCACCGCCTGGTGGGCGATACGGCCGACCGGGGAGCCGTGGGATTCCATGCCCACCGCGTCGACGACGGCGTCCGGCCCGCGGCCACCGGTGGCGTCCCGGATCGCGGCCAGGGTGTCCTCATCGAAGTCGAAGACCTCGATGCCGTGGCGTCGGGCCATCTCACGACGCTCGGGCACGGGGTCGATCCCGAAGACCCGGGCTCCGAGGTGGCGGCCGATCCGCGCGCTCATCTGACCGATCGGCCCCAGCCCGTAGACGGCCAGGGTGTCGCCCTCACCGACGTCGGCGTAGCTGACCGCCTGCCAGGCGGTGGGCAGGACATCGCTGAGGAAGAGGTAGCGGTGGTCGGGCAGCTCCTCGCCGACCTTGATCGGTCCGAAGTCCGCGTGCGGGACACGCAGGTACTCGGCCTGCGCCCCGGGGACGGAACCGTAGAGCCGGGAATATCCGAACAGCCGCGCCCCGGAACCCTGCTCCTTCACCTGCGTGGTCTCGCACTGGGAGTACAGGCCCCGGGAACACATCCAGCACCTACCGCAGGCGATGGTGAAGGGGACAACCACCCGGTCACCGACGGCCAGGTTTGAGGCAGCGCCCGCCTCCACCACCCGGCCCATCGGTTCGTGCCCGATGATGTCGCCCTGATCCATGAACGGGCCGAGCACCTCATACAGGTGCAGGTCTGAACCGCAGATGGCGGTCGAGCTCACCTCGATGATCACATCGTTGTCGGCCTGCAGCGTCGGGTCGGGGACCGTCTCCACGCTGACTTTACGTTTTCCTTGCCAGGTCAGGGCCTTCATGTCGCTTCCTTCATTCGGGCCAGGAGCGCGAGCAGGGCACGTTCCCGGGCCTGTTCGAGGATCTCGGGCGGGGTGCCGGAGAAATGGTGCAGTTCAGTGTGGGCGGTGCCGCGAACGAGAACCGCCAGCCAGGTGGTTCCCGGCGCGTTGCTCTCCTGTTCCCCGGGGCCGCCACAGCCGGAGATGGCGAGGGCGGCGTCGGTATCCATCAGCGTGGCGACACCCTGCGCCATGGCGCGGACCGCTTGCTCGCTGATCACCGGCCCTTCGGGGACGTTGAGTACCTCGTGCTTGATGCGGGTCATGTAACTGACGACGCCCCCGGCGAACCAGGTGGAGGAATTCGGTGCGGCGGCGAGGTCCGCCGACAGGCTGCCGCCGGTCAGCGATTCGGCGACCGCTACCGTGAAGCCGTGGGCACGCGCGAGATCGGAGATCTCGGATGCGGTGTCGGACATCGTGATTACCTCCCTGGTGGCGGGGGCCGTCAGTCAGTAGTTGGCGGGCGGGTCACTGCCGGGGAAGGATTCCTTGCCCCACTCGTCGGCGAGTTCATCCTCGTCGCTGGGGGAGCGTTCCTCGGCGTCTGCGTCCGGCCCGGAGCCCTCGGCGGGCTCTACGGTCTGGTCGTCGTCGGGA
>CAZTIZ010000139.1:0-2332 GCA_964613845.1 uncultured Corynebacterium sp. | reverse complement strand
AAGACGCGCGTGGCGATCGCCACCGCCAAACTGCTGCGTGAGGCCCGGTGGGCAGGCCGGGTGCTCTTCCTCGCGGACCGCACCGCGCTGGTTGACCAGGCCCATGACAACTTCATCGCGCACTACCCCGAATCCGCCCCCGTGAACCTGCTCCATGATCCGCACGGGGTGGGCGACGTCTACGTCTCCACCTACCAGACGATGATGAGCCTGATCAACGATGACGGCGAGGACCCGGCCAGGTTCCGCCCCTTCGACTTCGATCTCATCATCATCGACGAGGCGCACCGTTCGATCTACCACCGCTTCAAGCGCATCCTCGACTACTTCGACGCCTACGTCCTCGGCCTGACCGCCACCCCGAAAGACGAGGTGCACCGCAACACCTACCAACTCTTCGACATCGACGGCCGGGAACCCACGGGAACCTACACCCTGGAGCGGGCAATCGAGGATAAATTCCTCGTCCCCTACCGCATCTTCGAACAGGACTCGCTCTTCCTGCGCAGCGGCATGCGCTACGAGGACCTTGATCCCGAGGACCGGCAGCGCTGGGACGAAGTCGACTGGGGCACCGACGAGGAGGGCAACCCGCTGGACCCGCCGGACGGTGTCTCCCCCGCCGAGATCAACTCCCGGCTGTACAACCGCGACACCATCCGTCAGGTACTCAGCACGCTGGTGAACAGGGGCATCAAGGTGGCGGGCGGTGATCAGCTGGGCAAGACCATCATCTTCGCCCGCACCCAGAAACACGCCAGCCTGATCAAGGAGGAATTCGACCGCCACTTTCCGCTCTATGCCGGGCAGGCAGCTTCCGTGATCACGCACTCCACCCGCCACGCCGCCACCGAACTCAAGCGCTTCAAGAACCCCACCAGCGGCCTCAACGTGGCCATCAGCGTGGACATGCTCGACACCGGCGTCGACGTGCCCGAGGTGGTCAACCTAGTCTTCTTCAAACCCGTCTACTCCGCCACTAAGTTCTGGCAGATGATGGGACGCGGAACCCGCCTCCGCACAAACCTCTTCGGCGATCAGCTGCACAAGAAGGAGTTCTACGTCTTCGATTTCTGCGGCAACGCGCGCATCTTCCTGGAAGAAGAGCCCGAGGACCCCGGGATCAGCCGACAGATTTCCCTCTCAGAGAAGCTCTTCCTCAGCCGGGCGGCACTGCTCTCCCAACTCGATCAGGCTGAACAGGGCGACCGGGAGCTACGGGCAGGTCTTGCGGCTGAACTACATGAACTGGTCAACCAGATCCCGCCCTCCCATATTCAGGTCCGCCCCACCGACCGCCCGGTCCTGGAGCGCTACCAGGAGGCCGGGGCATGGGAGACGGTGGAGGAAGGGGACGTCGAGAAGCTCGGTGAGCACATCGCCCACCTGCCGATGCCCACCATGGCGGAGCAGGAATCCGCCAAGCGTTTCGACCTGCTCATCCTGCAACTGCAGCTCGGCCTGCTGCGCGAGGACCAGTCGTGGGAGAAGAACCGCAGACGCACCGAGCAGGTCGCCGAGGAACTACTCACCGTCGCCGAGACCCTGCCCTCCGTGGCTGCGGTGTCTGACACCCTGGAATCACTGCTCGATTCTTCCTGGTGGGAAGGGGTGACGGTGGCTGAACTCGAGAAGGTGCGCCGCGAGATCCGCGACCTGGTGGAATATGTGCCCCGACGCAAACGTCAGGTGGTGGTCCTCGACGTGGAGGATGAATTCGGCGATATCGCCGAAGTGGACCTGCCCGTGGAACACGCTGCGGTGGGCGTCAATATGGGTCGCGTCGAGGAGGAAATCCGGGCAGCGCTGCAGGCCCACCAGGATTCCCTGGCCATGCAGAAACTCCGCACCGCCCGACCACTGGCCGAGAGCGATATCGAGGACCTGGAAGCCATGGTGGCAGACCTGGGACTTGCCGGCGTAGATGAGGTACGAGAAAGCCTGGGCGGCGACACCATCCCCGCCTTCATCCGCCGCCTGGTCGGCCTGGATGAGGACGCCATGCGTGCCGAATTCGCTGACCTGCTGGAAGGCTCCACCCTGAACGCCAACCAGATCGGCTTCATCGGCCACGTAATCAAGGTACTGGCACGCAACGGCGGCCTGACCATGAACGAGGCCTTCGGCGAATCCTTCTCATCCTACGGCCGGCCCTTCGACCTGTTCATGAACAACCAGGCCGTGGTGCTCGACCTGAAAAGCCGACTGGACCGGATCAATGCGACGGTGGAGGTGGGGTAGGGCGCGAGGAGGACGTGGCGGTGGGCTGCGGTGTCTTTCGGTGGGGTCCGCGCCGGGAGGGGCAGATGCGTCACGCTAATGGACGTCATCC
>CAZTIZ010000138.1:0-2365 GCA_964613845.1 uncultured Corynebacterium sp. | reverse complement strand
GAGATGACCGCCAGCGAGGTCCGCACCCTGCTCGCCAAGTTCGGACTCACCGCCGACCACGTCAATCGCCCCGTCGACGAACTCTCGCCGGGAGAGCGCACCCGCGCCGGGATGGCGCTGCTGCAGGCCCGGGGAGTGAACCTGCTGGTGCTCGATGAACCGACCAACCACCTGGACCTGCCCGCCATCGAGCAGCTGGAGGAGGCGCTCGCCTCCTACGAGGGCGCCCTGCTGCTGGTCACCCACGACCGTCGGATGCTGCAGGCCGTGCACACCGACCGGCACTGGCGGGTCGAGGCGGGACGTGTCACAGAGCGCTAGCCCCGTCCCACCCGGCCTCCCGGGAGCGCAGGTACTGGCCGAGAACCGCCGCACCCAGATCGTCGAGCTCCGGAGCGGTCACCCGCCCGCCGGCCCGATCCGCCAGTTGCTGCAGGAAGCGCGCCAGGCCCGGATCATCGCCGAGGCGGAAGAAGGACACCTTCGCCCCGCGCCGGGTGAGGCGGTCGAGCTGCGTGACGGTTGTGCGCAGCGTCTCGGGGTGGGCGGGCCAGTTGAACCAGGCCTCCCCCCATTCCTCCAGGTGGGCGGTGGGCTCACCGTCGGTGACGACCAGCAGGGTGGCGTCCATGCCGGGGTGGCGGGTGAAGAAACGTTCGGCCAGTAGCAGCCCGTGGTGCAGGTTCGTGCCCTGCTCGTGCACGGGCGGTAGGGCGGTCAGTTCGTCGATATCCATGTTCATCGCCATCCGGCCAAACGAGATCAGTGCCAGCTCATCGTCGCGGAACCTGGTGGACACCAGGTGATGCAGGGCCAGGGCGGTGCGCTTCATCGGCACCCAGCGGCCCTCGGTGGCCATGGAGAACGACGTATCCACCAGCAGCGCCACCGCCGACTGGGTGCGGGACTCGGTCTCGACGACCTCCACATCGCCGACCTTGATGTTCACCTGGCCGGTCGGCGGTCGACCCTCGGCAGCGCTGCGCTGCAGTGCGTTGCTCACCGTCCGGGTCACGTCCCAGGGCGCGGTGTCACCGAACTGCCACGGGCGCGACGCCCCGGTCTGTTCACCGGAGGCACCGGTCAGGCGGGAGTCGCGTGAGCCGGTGCGGGCGCTGAGGTTCTGCGCGGCGTCGTTGAGCAGGGACTGACCCAGTCGGCGCATCGCCTGCGGGGACAGTTGTAGCGAGCCGTCGGCACCCCGGCGCAGCAGACCGCTCTCGCGCATGGCGCGCTCCAGCTCCGCCAGTGTCCTCGCCGAGACCACGGCGTCCTCACTGAGCTGGCGGCCCAGAGCATCGAGATCGATGTCCGCCGTGAGCTGCTCGGACAGGGAGTCGAGCTCCGCCAGGGCCTGGATGGCGCCGGTGCCGTCGCCCAACCCCAGGCCCTGCTCGCCGGAGAACTCCGCCGAGCCTGACCAGTCGAGGTCGGGGCGTAGGCTCCGCAGGTTGTCGTCGAGGGCACCCAGCTGCTCCATCAGGTCCTGGGAGCCGAAGGCCTGGGCGGACAGTTCCATCAGCTCGCGGCGCTGCTCCTCGGACATGGAGTTGAGCATGCGCTGGGCGGCCGCAGACCGCTCAGCCAGGGCGTCGATGAGCTCCTCGACGTTATCGGGCTGCTCCTGGAACTGCTCGCCGTGCTTGGCCATGAACTCGGAGAAGGCCTGGTCGGTGTCCTCGCCGCGGCGGTGTGTGGCCAGCAGATCGTTGAGGTCGCTGAGCATCTCCTTGACCGCGGCGCGGTCCTTCTCGCTCGCGTTCTCCAGGGCCTGCTTCATACCGGCGAAGCGCTGATCCAGGAATTCGCGGCCGAGCATGTCCCTGATCTGCTCGAATTTCTCGCGCGCGTCGGTGGACTGCCAGTCGTAGGTCGACAGTTCGTTGACCGCCGCCGCCGTGGAGGTGGGGAGGTTGCCCAGCTGCATTTCGCGCAGGGTGCGGTCGGTGTCGTCCATCAGGGCGTCGCGGGCGAGCTGTCCGCGTTCGGCGAGCACGGCGTCGTCGAGCAGCTTCTGTACCTCCTGCAGCGTCCCCCCGAGGTTGTGCCGCTGCAGCAGCTCACGGCGTTTTTCGGCGACGCGGCGGGCCAGGTCGTCGTAGCCCTCGCGGCGCAGGTACTCCTGCAGCGCATGCTCGGGGGAGTATCCGGCCATCACCTCCTCGGCGACGGCGTCGAGGGCACCGCTCAGGTCGGCTGGCGGGGCGAGCGGGTCAGGGCCGCCGGTGTAGCGGCCGTAGCGTGACCGTCTCCTGCCGCCGGGGGAGGTGTGGCTCGTGGACATGGTGGTCTCCTAGCCGTAGATGGTGTTGCCCTCGCCGGAGTCCTTGGAGATCTTCCGGGAGAGGTAGAGCGCCTCGAAGGC
>CAZTIZ010000137.1:0-2450 GCA_964613845.1 uncultured Corynebacterium sp. | reverse complement strand
ACCCGCGACCGATACCCCGGTCACCGGCGGGTTGTTGATCGCGAAGATCTTCGAGGAAGCGGGCCTGCCCGCCGGGGTGCTCAACGTCGTTGCCGGACGCGGCTCCACCATCGGGGATTACTTCGTCGAGCACGAGGTTCCCTCGTTGATTTCCTTTACTGGTTCCACCCCGGTCGGCCGTGGTGTGGGCGCGAAGGCCTTGGGTGGCCAGCACATCAAGCCGGTGTCGTTGGAGCTCGGCGGCAACGCCCCGCTGGTGGTCCTCGACGACGCCGACATCGACGCCGCCGTTGGCCAGGCCGTGGTCGGTACGTTCCTGCATTCGGGGCAGATCTGTATGGCGGTCAACCGCATCATCGTGGACGCGAGCGTCTACGACGAGTTCGTGGACAAGTTCGCCGAAGCCGCCTCCCAGGTGGCTTACGGGGATCCGGCCGGTGACGGCGTGTTGGTCGGCCCGGTGATCAACGACTCGCAGCTGAACAACCACATCGAGCGCATCGACAAGGCCAAGGCCGACGGGGTACGCATTGTGACTTCCGGCGAGATCGAAGGGCGTGTCGTGCCGCCGCACGTGTTCGCCGACGTCGACCCGGACTCGGAGCTGGCGCAGGAGGAGTTGTTCGGCCCGCTGGTCAGCGTGATCAAGGCCGCCGATGAGGCCGATGCGATCCGCATCGCCAACCACCACGAGTTCGGCCTGTCGAGCTCGATCTTTACCCAGGATCTGGACCGTGGGGCCCGGGTGGCGCAGGCGTTTGCGGCCGGGATGACCTATGTCAACGAGATGCCGGTCCAAGATGAGGCGCATATCGCGTTTGGTGGTGAGCGTAACTCGGGTATCGGTCGGTTCAACGGTGAGTGGGCGATCCAGGAGTTCACCACGGATCACACCATCGGCATCACCCGACTGGAGGGCTAGCAGCTCAGTACAGGACGTCGTCGGGGCCGCAGTAGTACACGGCCTCTTCGATCTCCTCGGGGACCGGGGCGTGGGCGTTGACGGTCTCCGGCAGGTGGCAGTCCACCGTGAGTCCGACCCCGGCGAAGTGCCCGTCGGACTCCAGCCACGTCCAGGTCCCGTTCTCCCAGACCAAGAAGCTCTCGATGCCAGTCTGCTCCAAGCCCACGTGCGCCCACTGTCCGTCGCAGAAAAACTGGATCAACCGGTCCGCGTTCTGCGGTTCACCGATGGCCTCGGCGATGAAGGGCGTCGCGCAGCGCTCGGCGGAGGCCACGTCCGTGGTTTCCGGCGCGCGCGTCTGCTCCAGCTGGGGCGCGGACGTCGGCGGCGGGGCCTGTGTCTCCGACGGTGCTGGTTCGGCCACGGATTCCTCCGCCGTAGTCGGTGCCGCGTCAGTCGCGCCGTCGCCGATGGTGCAGCCCACCAGGCTCAGCGAGGCGAGGGCGCTGACGCAGAAAACGGGCACGGGTTTCATGGCTTCGATCATAAAGTCCGGTGCCCGGGGTTCGCTGGGGGCAGAGGAATTTCAGTCGAACCAGCACCCCCGCCCGGTCAGTAAATGACGTCGCCCGCCTGGCAGTAGGGCGTGTCGAGCTCTTCCGGAGGCAGCCCGACGTCGGCCAGGGATTCTCGCAGGTAACAGCCCTGCGTCAGGCCCATGCGCTTCTCGCCGTCGAACTCCGGCTGGACCCAGCGGGAGCCGGTCCAGTACATGCGCACGATCCAGTCGGTCTGGTTCTTGCCGATCTTCGCCCACTGCCCGTCGCAGTAGGACACCACGTCCAGCTCCGGGGTGTCGATGTCGGAGGTCAACCGACCCAGCTCGCAGCGCTCCTCCACCGAGGGCCCGGCAGGGGCCGCCGTCGTGGTCGGGTCGCTCACGGTCGGCTCCGTGTTCTCCGCCGGGGCGTTTTCCGTGACCGTGACCACGGAGGTGGACACCACCGTGCTGGTCGACGGTGCGGCCGCGGCGGTCGTGTCCGGGGCCTCCTCCGTCGCCGAGGTGCTCTGCTCGCCGCAGGCGACGAGGGCGAGCGCCGCGGATACGGCGGTGACTGCCAGGACTGGGCGGATCATGGCTCCCATCTAAGCAGTCGGCAGCACCCAGTGCAGCGTATTGAAGTAGTACGCGTCCGGGTCACGGTTTTCCCGCGGCATGGTGCCGTTGGCGGTGCGGCCGCCGGGGCTGTCGTCGCAGGGCTTGCGGACGTCGTCATCCCACGCCAGGGAGAGGCCGACGGACTCTGTGCCGTCGTAGGCGGCGAGGATGTTGCCCCGGTTGAACTTCGCCACCACGGCGTTGTCGCTGGTGGCCACGGCGCAGAATTTGGCCACCGCCGCGTGCGAGGAGTGCCAGGCCCGGTGCTCTTCACCGTCGTAGGTGACGGTGAATTCGTTGCGGCCGACGTCGCTGACGCGGGCGGTGTGAACGTCTTCGGGCGGGCACTTGGAAAAGACCCGGGCCTGGATCATATGGATGATGTGT
>CAZTIZ010000136.1:0-2477 GCA_964613845.1 uncultured Corynebacterium sp. | reverse complement strand
GGGCGCGGACGCTCCTAACGATTGAGCAGGCCTGCCAACCTGGCCAGGCGCAGGCCGGTGTGCAGGTCCCGGCGCAGGATTCCTTCGCTCAGTTCACCGGGCAGGGCGGGGCGGATTCTGCCCAGCCGATAGTAGAGGGTGGAGCGGTGGATGTGAAGGTTGCGGGCGGTGCGCTGGGCGTCGCCGCCGGCATCGAGGTAGGCCTCCAGCGTGGCCAACAGTTCCGGCGAGTCCACCGCCGCCAGCAGATCCCTGGTGGCGGGAGGGAGATCCTCCGGGGTGAAGCTCTCCACCGGTAGGCGGGCCAGGGTGCCGTCCAGTCCCACCTCGTCCCAGGAAACGACCACGCCGTATTCGTCGGGGGCCAGCCAGGAGGCCCGCCAGGCCAGGCGGGCCCGCTCGAAGGAACGGTGGATCTCCTCCAGTGAGGCCAGTGGCCCCACTCCCGCCCGGACCGGGGTCACCTGGGGGTGGCGCAGGATGCGGGCGAGCCGGGGCACAACCACGGGGCGAGGGAAGACGAGGACGCCGAGGTTCTCGTCCAGGGTCGCGCCGACCACGGTCGCTGTGGAGCTCTCCCGGACGAATCGCAGGGTGCGCGCCACCGCCTGGGCGGGCTTCTCCCGGTCCAGGGGCGTGGCGGTGCGCGGGTCCACTCCCAGTGCCACGGCGCAGTAGTGCGTGGCGGAGCTGAGTAGACGTTCCGTGGTCAGTGCCCCGGCCGCAGCCTCCCGGGTGGAGGGCTCCGCGGCGACCAGCTCACGGGTCAGCCGGTGGGAGCGGGCAGACCGGTCGGCGGCCCCCTTCCGGCGGGCCCCCAGCAATGTGGCCAGCCACTCGGTGGCCTCCGCAGCCACCGGTGGTACGGCATCATCTGGAGCATCATCGGCAACCGGTACCACCAGGTGACCAATGATGTGCCGACGGTCGTCGAGCAGGCGGATGAACAGCACGGTGCCGATCTCGGGCAGCACCTGCCGGGCATGCGGGGAATGAGCGGTGTCGGGGGCGGGCCAGGAGTCGCTGTGGGTGAGCAGGTGGAACAGACGCCTGCGGTCCTGTGGGGTCTCGTGGATGGAGTAGGCCACCACACGCCGCGCCTCGTCGATCACCACGACCCTGCGGTCCAGGGTCTCGGAGAGGTCCTGGACCGCATCGTCGAGTTCGGGAAGTCGATCCATGCCGCTCACCCTAGCCATCTCCGACAGAGTGTCGGAACAGGCGCGGCGAACACGGCACAGAATGCGGATGTGCCGTGCTCCACTCCCCTCCTAGGCTCGACGCCAGTCACCATCACACGGAGGAAAAACATCATGAGCGACCAGTTCACCACCCGTCGGGGCACCCGTATCGCGATCGTGGGGGCCGGCATCGGCGGACTCACCCTCGCCGCAGAACTGCGTCGACGCGGCCTCGACCCGCAGGTCTTCGAGCAGGCGGCCGAACTGCGCGAGGTTGGCGCAGCCGTCGCCCTGTCCGCCAACGCCACCCGCTTCCTGCGCGACCGGCTCGGCATCGGCGAAATGTTGGCGGACCGGGCCGCCGACATCGACGGTCTGGTCTTCCGCGACGGTCGCGACGGCCGCGTCCTCGGCCGGGTGCTGTCGCGGCGGGAGTACCACGACCGCGCCGGTGCCCCCTACTATGGTGTGCACCGGGCGGATCTGCAGCAGATGCTCCGGCAGGCGCTCGGCGAAGGGGCCCTGCACCTGAACAAGCGGTGCGTGCGCGTCGATGACGGTCCCGATTCAGCGGTGCTGTACTTCGCCGACGGCGACACCTTCGAGGCAGACCTGGTGATCGGGGCCGATGGAGTCCGTTCCCGGTTGCGCCGGGAGATGCTCGGCTACGACGACGCGCAGTTTTCCGGCTGCCACGGCTGGCGCGGACTCGTGCCGCCGGAGCTGACGCCTTCACTGCCGGATCCCGAGAGCATCCAGTTCTGGATGGGGCCCGGCGGACACCTGCTGCACTATCCCATCGGCAACGGTGAACAGAACTTCCTGCTGGTGCGCCGACACGACGGCCCCTGGGCGGAGAAGTCCTGGGTGGTACCGGCAGAGAAGGACGAGCACCTGATGGCCTTCGGGGACTGGGACCCGGCCGTGGTCGAGCTGATCAGCGGTGCCCCGGCGGCTGAGCGGTGGGCACTGTTCCACCGTCCGCCGCTGCAGCAGTGGAGCCACGGGCGCATCACCCTGATCGGGGACGCCGCCCACGCGATGGTCCCCCACCACGGTCAGGGCGCCAACCAGTCCATCGAGGATGCGATCGTGCTCGCCGACTGCCTGCTGGACGGGCTCGATGAGGGCACCGGCTGGGACCATGCGCGTCAGCGCTACCAGCAGTTGCGGGCCGAGCGTGTCCGCCGGGTCCAGATCACCTCGCTGGCCACGGCCGATGTCCTGCACCTGCCGGACGGGGCGCAGGCGGATGCGCGCAACACCTGGCTCGGCTCCCCTGGGGTGTGGGAGCGC
>CAZTIZ010000135.1:0-2478 GCA_964613845.1 uncultured Corynebacterium sp. | reverse complement strand
ATGCCCGGGGCGAACTGGGAGTAGTAGCCCTCCTCGTCAGCGTGCCACAGCTCGATGGTGGCACCGGCGAGGCCCTTGCCGTCGACGTCGGTGACCTGGCCCTGGAAGACCAGCGGGGTGGCGGCCTTGTCCTGGTCGCGCATCGGCATCTCGCACTTCCAGGGAAGCTCCGGAGCGTTCTCCAGGTAGTACGGGCCCTCGATGGAGCCCTTGGTGCCGGTGTAGCCCTTGCGGTTGTAGTTGATCTTCTCGATCTCGTGCTCAACGAAGACGTCGAGCCACAGCGGCCACTCGCCGTACTCGCCGACCTGGATCATCCAGTTCTTCAGGACGCGGTACTCGTCGTAGGTGACCTCGTGCTTGTTCGCGACATCTGCGATGGCGGCCAGCAGATCCTTGTAGATCGCGTTGGCACGCTCCTTGGAGGTGTCGGACTTCACGGCCTCACCCAGGAACTTCTGGGTGGCTGCGTTGCCGGAGCCGTGAGCGGTGGGATCGCCCTGCTGGTTGGTCAGGTCAGTAGCCATACTGATCTCCTTCTGGGGATGAGGTTGAGAATCTGGATTCCAGGTCGGTGGGCCCGAACCACTTCGGTGACCCCCTCGCTGGGCTGACACCACTGTGTCCCACCTCACGAGCCAAAGCAAGATACGGCGGAGGTTAAATTAGGATAGGCTTAGCTTTCAAGGAAACGTCCTTTCTCCATCCTCGCAGCTCAGGACAGCCGGGACCCCCACCCGACCACATACTGAACCACATCACCCTAGGTCAATCCTAGGTAGATTCCGCACGCCAGGGAGGGGTAAATCGGGGGTAAATGAGCAAAATACCCTTCCGCGGAATGTCCGGAGGCGGGCACAATGGGGCGAAATCTCCCGCCCCTGCGCAGGGACGGCGGTAGCAGAGGGGGCTTCCGCCCCGGAAACCCTGCAGAACCTCCGAAGTCACCCTAAGATGCTGTGGAACGATCGCGAAGTGGCCGAAAAAGTACGCCGCAGAAGCCCCAAATACGGGCTTTTTGGGAAAATCACCCCCGAAACCACCCCCAATGGGCGTGTTTCCGGGAAAGTTTTTTTCCCCTCAGCGACCCCACCCCCGAAACTGTTTCTGCTGCCCCTGAGGGGTACGCATGCCGAACAGAAGTTCATGCGCACCTATCACCCTGATACAGTCCTAGGCCTTTCCCTAGTGTGACTGAGGACATGATGGTGCATCATGAGCGCTATCCCTCACGGCCACAGTGAGCGGCATCACCATTCCACCGATCGCAGGGTACTATCACGGGACCAGGTAGCCTGTTCTACCGGCCCTGACAGTGCCCACCGTCGACCTGACAGATTGGATGTTCACACATGACCACCCCGACCGCAGAAGCACGCGAGATCCTCGCCCGCGCACTGGAGAACCGCCCCGACGAGGGCATCGTCCGCGTCAACCGCGAGGTCTTCACCGACGCAGAGATTTTCGACCTGGAGATGAAGTACATCTTCGAGGGCAACTGGCTCTTCCTCGCACACGAGTCCCAGATCCCGAACGTCGGTGACTACTTCACCACGAACATCGGACGCCAGCCGGTCATGATCACCCGCTCCAAGGACGGCGAGCTCAACTGCCTGATCAACGCCTGCTCCCACCGTGGCGCCATGCTCTGCCGCAAGAAGGTGGACAACCGCACCACCCTGACCTGCCCCTTCCACGGCTGGACCTTCTCCAACGACGGTGCCCTGCTGAAGGTCAAGGACGAGAAGACCGGCGGCTACCCGGAGAACTTCAACACCAACGGCTCCCACGACCTGCGTCGTGTGCCCAAGTTCGAGTCCTACCGCGGCTTCCTCTTCGCCTCCCTGAGCGATGACGTCGTCCCGCTGGACGAGCACCTCGGTGACGCCCGCGTCATCCTGGACATGCTCATCGACCAGTCCCCGGAGGGCCTGGAGGTCCTCAAGGGCTCCTCCACCTACACCTACGACGGCAACTGGAAGCTGCAGGCCGAGAACGGCGCTGACGGCTACCACGTCTCCTCCGTCCACTGGAACTACGCCGCCACCACCTCCCGTCGTGGCACCGGTGAGTCCGCGAACGAGACCAAGGCCATGGACGCCGGCACCTGGGGCGAGCAGGGCGGCGGCTACTTCTCCTACCCGAACGGCCACCTGGTCCTGTGGACCACCTGGTCCAACCCGGAGGACCGTCCGCTCTACGACCGCCTGGACGCCCTGAAGGAGCTCCACGGCGAGAAGCGCGGCGAGTTCATGGTCAACGCCTCCCGCAACCTGTGCCTGTACCCGAACGTGTACATCATGGACCAGTTCTCCACCCAGATCCGTCGTCTGGAGCCGGTCTCCGTCGACCAGACCAAGGTCGAGATCTGGTGCATCGCCCCGAAGGGCGAGTCCGCTGAGGCACGTGCCCACCGCATCCGCCAGTACGAGGACTTCTTCAACGCCACCGGTATGGCCACCCCGGACGACCTGGAGG
>CAZTIZ010000134.1:0-2579 GCA_964613845.1 uncultured Corynebacterium sp. | reverse complement strand
ACCTGGATGGTGACGTCCTCGGGGATCATGTCCTGCTCGATGATCTCGCGCACGAAGTCGAAGTCCGTCTGGGAGGCCGAGGGGAAACCGACCTCGATCTCCTTGTAGCCCATGTTGACCAGCAGCTCGAACATGCGGCGCTTGCGCTCCGGGCTCATCGGATCGATCAGGGCCTGGTTGCCGTCGCGCAGGTCCACGGCGCACCACTGCGGGGCGTGGGTGATCTTCCTGTCCGGCCAGGTGCGGTCCGGCAGGGTGATGTCCTCTACCTCTTCGGCGAAGGGCAGGTAACGGTGCACCGGCATGGCGGAGTTGCGCTGCTTGTTCCACCCGGGCTGTCCCTCACGGCGCGGGCCGTTCGGGCTACGGATCTCGGAGGGGGCGGAGATGAAGGAATCGTTCGGGGACATTGTGATGATCCTTTTCGGGTTCTTTTGCCACTCAGGGGCCATACTGGCCTTCACTGTAGTAGCTGGGTCTGGATCACGACCGGCGACACCGAACTCCGCGACGGGGTGCCGGTCGTGTCTTACTGGACCTGAGACCCGCCGCGGCGCAGAAGGAGGGCGTTCGCGCGGTAGAACATGAATTGAATCATACATGATCCTCTTTGGCGTCGTGCCCGTTCGCCGGCGTCGACAGGCATCTCATACCCCTTTGCGGGAGAGCACGATAGTAGCCGCGGTCATCGCCAGCAGCGCTGCCCCCATGGCCGCCCAGCCGGTCAGCGAGGTGACGCGGAACTGCTCGCCGAGCACCACATAACCCAGGCCGAAGGCCACGATGGGCTCGGTGATCGTCATCGCGGGCAGGGAGGTGCGCAGGGCGCCGGCGTTGAAGGAGTACTGCTGCACGACCGTGCCCAGCGCCGCACCCAGCACCAGCCCGTAGAGCTCCCAGTTGAGGACCAGCGCCCACATTCCACCGTGGATGAAGATGTCGACGACCGCTTTCGACAGCACCGCCACGTAACCGAAGATCGCGCCGGTGACGATGCCCAGCAGCAGCGCCCGCTCCCGCCGCACCAGCAGCTGGGCGGCCCGCTCGATGAGGACGAGGACCACCGCCCCCACCAGCAGCGCCGGGAGCCATCTCTCCCACGGGGGTTGGGGATCACCCGGCACGGGTCTGCCCAGCAGCACCAGCACGGCGACGGCCGTGGTGAGTATCCCGGCCCAGAACAGCTCGGTGAAGCGGATGCGACGACGGTCATAGGCGGCGGCCAGCGGCAGGGTGAACATCAGCGAGAGCACCAGGATCGGCTGCACCACCAGCAGGGTGCCGAAGCCCAGGGCGACGATCTGCAGCCCGTAGCCGATCAGTGCGGTGCCCGTGCCCGCCCACCACAGGGGTCGGGTGATCGCATTCAGCAGCGGTGAGCTCCGCGGGGAACCGTCCGTGGGGGTCTGGCCGGCGATGCGGTGCCGGACCACGGTGCCCCAGGCGATCGTGAGGGCGGAGGCCAGCGCGAAGGCCACTGCGAGTGGATTGTTCTGCACCGATTCCACTCTAGTGAACGCCCGTCCCGCCCATCGGGTGGGGAAGTGGAACTCGATGCGGTGGATGACGGAAATCGTGGTTAGGATGGGCAGGAACCTGTCACCCGAGACGAAAGGCGGCCGCCCGGTGGCTCTGATCGTTCAGAAGTATGGAGGCTCCTCGCTGGAGTCCGCAGAGCGTATCCGCGCGGTTGCGGAACGGATCGTGGCCACCCGGAAACAGGGCAACGACGTCGTCGTGGTGTGCTCCGCCATGGGTGACACCACCGATGAGCTGCTCGATCTGGCCAACCAGGTCAACCCGGTGCCCCCGGCCCGCGAGATGGACATGCTCCTGACCGCCGGCGAGCGCATCTCCAATGCCCTGGTCGCCATGGCGATCGAGTCCTTCGGCGCCGAGGCACAGTCCTTCACCGGCTCCCAGGCGGGCGTGCTCACCACGGAGCGCCACGGTAACGCCCGCATCATCGACGTCACCCCGGGCCGGGTGCGTGAGGCCCTCGACGAGGGCAAGATCTGCATCGTCGCCGGTTTCCAGGGTGTCAACAAGGACACCCGCGATGTCACCACGCTGGGTCGGGGTGGCTCCGACACCACCGCCGTGGCCCTGGCCGCGGCCCTCGACGCCGATGTCGTCGAGATCTACTCCGATGTCGACGGCGTCTACACCGCCGATCCGCGCATCGTGCCCGATGCCCGGAAGTTGGCGAAGCTCTCCTTCGAGGAGATGCTCGAACTCGCGGCCGTCGGTTCGAAGATCCTGGTCCTGCGCAGCGTGGAATACGCCCGCGCCTTCAACGTTCCCATGCGAGTACGCTCGTCTTACAGCAACGACCCCGGCACCCTGATCGCCGGTTCGATGGAGGAGATCCCCGTGGAAGAAGCAGTCCTGTCCGGTGTGGCCACCGACCAGTCCGAGGCCAAGGTCACCATCCTGGGTATCCCGGACCGGCCGGGCGAGGCCGCCACCGTCTTCCGCGCCCTTGCCGACGCCGAGATCAACATCGACATGGTCCTGCAGAACATCTCCTCCCTGAAGGACAACACCACCGACATCACCTTCACCTGCCCGCGTGCCGA
>CAZTIZ010000133.1:0-2633 GCA_964613845.1 uncultured Corynebacterium sp. | reverse complement strand
CGTGTGCGTACCGAGGCGTAGAAGGACTCCAGTTTCTCGGTCTCCGCATCCAGGCGCGCATCATCGAGCACATCAACCATGCGCTGCATCACCTGCGAGACCGGGTTATGGGAGGCGAAGTCATGCTCGGCAAACAGGGCATCAAAGACCGGGGCGGTGATCAGGTGCTGGGAGAGCATGCTGATCGCCTCATCACCGGTGATGGATTCGTTGAGGTTGCCGCGCAGGCCCTCGACGAAGCGGGCGAACTCCGCTTCCACGGTGGGGTCGGCGGCGTCGAGAAGCGAGCTGATCCTGGTGATCTGAGCTTGGGCGATGTCGGCGACATCATCGGCCCAGTCCTCCCAGTAGGTTCGTGTGCCGACCTTGTCCACCAGCTTGGTGTAGAGCGCCTCCTGCCACTGCTCCAGGGAGAACAGCACCATCTGGGTGACCTCGTTGTCACGATCCTCCAGCGGCTGCTCCGACGGCCCGCCCACGGTCTGGTCATGGATGTGATCGACCTCTACGGGCAGATCATCAAGACTGCCCTCATTCAGGGCGATGGAGTTGATCCTGGCGTTGAAACGCTCATCATGGGCACGCAGGGCGTTGAGGATCTGCCACACCACCCGGAAGCGCTTGTTGTCATCGAGCACGGTCGACGGTTCCGCGCCGGGCGGCACGGCGATGGGCAGGATGATGTAGCCGTAGTCCTTGCCCTCGGATTTACGCATGACCCGGCCCACGGACTGCACCACGTCGACCTGGGAGCTGCGGGGATTGAAGAAGACGACCGCATCCAGGGCAGGGACGTCCACGCCCTCGGACAGGCAGCGGGCGTTGGTGAGCATGCGGGTCTCATTGTCCGGGATCGAGGTCTCCAGCCAGGTCAGCCGGGACTCCCGTTCCATGGCGTTCATGGTGCCGTCGACATGCTGGGACTCGATGGCCACCTCGGCGTTGTGCAGGGAGACATCGTTGAGCGCAGCGGCGTCCTTGAGGGAATCAACATGACTGGCGATCAGCGAGGGGAAGGAGTCGGTGATCTGCCTGGAGGTCTTGATGTCCCGCGCGAAAGCCACCGAACGCTGCATGGGGGCCGCCCCGTGCGCGAAGCCGGAAGCAGTACCCTGCTCCCTACCGGAGCGTTTGACCAGACCGTTCCAGGTACCGATCATCGCCGAAGCCAGATCCAGGGTCAGCTCCTGGCCCGGCGGCGGGGTGAAACGCGCCATGGTGTCGGAGGCGAGTTTCTCGTCCACGGCCATGACCAGGACCTTGTAGTCGGTGAGCAGGCCGCGTTCCACGGCCTCACCGAAACCCAGGCGATGGAACTCGGGGCCGTAGATGGCCTCATCGTCCATCGAGACCAACTCGGCGGAATGCTCCGCCGCCTTGCCCTTGACCTGGTCATCGAACAGGCGCGGGGTGGCGGTCATGTACAGCCGCTTGGTGGCCCTGATGTAGTGGGCGTCGTGGACACGCACGAAGTTACTGGAGTCTTCGCCGGCCAGAGTCACTCCGGTGGTGCGGTGCGCCTCATCACAGATGACCAGGTCGAAGTCCTCCAAGCCCTGTGCCTGCGCCTCGTGGATGGCAGGCAGGGACTGATAGGTGGAAAACACCACCGTCAGCCCGGCCGCCCGCTTACGGTGTGCCAGCCGCTGCGCGATATCGGGGCCGTCGGTGGAGACCGGCACTTCCAGGTCATAGGCGGCGATGTCCTCAGCACCACGGGAGACCTTGGTGTCCGAACACACCGCATAGGAACGCAGATCCACCCGCGTCTGGGCCGTCCACTCCTTCAACGTCTGGGACAGCAGGGCGATCGAGGGCACCAGGAAGAGCACCCGGGCCCGCCCACCGTTGCTCTCCGCCATCCGCTCGGCCAAACGCAGGGCGGTGAAGGTCTTGCCGGTACCACAGGCCATGATCAGTTTGCCCCGGTCATGGGTCTCGAACTCCGCCAGGGTCCGGGTGATCGCAGCCTCCTGGTGGGGCCGGGGCTCGAAGGTCTCCTTGCGCTCCAGGTTGATCACCAGCTCTGAGCCCGGATAGGCGATGTCCCAGTTGATCGGCGAATCAGCAATCGCCCCCAGACCGATGCGGTTGGTGGGGAGGACCTGGTTGTCGAGCATGGCCTCAGCGTTAGAGGACCACTTATCGGTGGTGGAGATGATCAACCGGTTGGCAAATGAGTCAGTGCCTTCCTCGGTGAGGAAGCTACGACCGGAAGCCTCAAAGAAGGAATCCAGGTGACGTTTCTGCAGGCTGGTGGTGGGGAGATAAAACTTGCACTGAATGGCTGTCCAACGCCCGTCCTCGCGCCTGCGGGCCACCAGGTCGATGCCGGTATCGGCCTTGCCACCGTTGTAACGCCAATCCTCCCAGCGGTAGACCTGGTCATACTGCTGGGACAGGGTGGGGTCCTGCCTGATGAAGTTGACCATGAGCCTCTCAAACGCCAGGCCCTGGTGGGCCTGGGTGGGAAGTTCACGAAGGGCGGCAACAGCATCAACAATGGTGGACATAGGTGTCATTGTGCCCCACCCCTCACGCCTTGTTGGCGGTTAGCCGGGCAGAGGAGGGGGAAGCTGAAGATGACTGCCACCGGTGCGGCGTCCCTCGGTGGAAAAGTCAGTGCCTAAGAG
>CAZTIZ010000132.1:0-2700 GCA_964613845.1 uncultured Corynebacterium sp. | reverse complement strand
GCCCACCTCTACCGCCAGATGTCCGGTGGCCGGCTGCCGGTCAGCGGACGCTAGAGGTACTGGCCGGGGAGGTTTCCCGGCGACGTTGCCCGGCAGGGCGGACCGAGATCACGGTCCTTCCTGCCGGGTTCGTTCGTTCAGGGCTCAGACTCAGCGCGTATGACCAGCGCGAGGGCCTGCACCGCCCACCTCAGCCGACCGTGGCTGTTTCCTGCACGGCTGCCTGGTAGGCGTCGGTGATGAGCTCGCCGAAGAGGATGAATTCCTCGGCCCGGGAGCTGGAGTTGCGGAAGACCAGGCCGATCTGGCGGTCGGCGGTGATGCCCTCGCGGAAGAAGGCGGTGGCCAGTCCCGGCCGGGCGCACTCGGTGGCCAGGGCGCTGACCGGCACCAGGGTGGCACCCAGCCCGCCGACCACCAGCTGCATGATGGTGGTGAGGCTGGAGGCACGGGTGAGGGAGTTGGTGGCGTCGGTGGGGTTGAGGTCGGCCCGACGGCACAGGTCGATGATCTGGTCGTGGAGGCAGTGGCCGTCGTCGAGCAGCAGCAGGTCCAGGTTGTCGAGTTCGGCGAGCCCGAGGTCGGAGCGGTCGGCCAGCTCGTGGTCCTCGGGCACGACCACGGCGAAGTCCTCGCGGTAGAGTGCCACATCGGTCATGCCGGAGGCCTCGGCGGGCACCGCCATGACGGCGAGATCGATCTTGCCCTCACGCAGCATCTGGATGAGGCGGCTGGTCTGGTCCTCGATGATGCGCGGCTCCAGTGCCGGGTACTGTTCGGTGATGGAGGTCAGCAGCGAGGGCAGGATATAGGGCGCGACCGTGGGGATGATCCCGATGGTCAGGGGGCCGGTGAGGGTTCCGTTCGCGCCCCGCGAGTGGGCGAGGAAGGCATCGGCGGCGTCGAGGGTGGCCTTGGCGTAGGGCAGGAGTTCCTCACCTGCGGGCGTGACGATGACCTTGCGGGTGGAGCGTTCGATGAGCTGGACGTCGAGACCCTGTTCGAGGGCGACCAGCGCCTGGGACAGGGAGGGCTGGGAGATGCCGAGTTTTCCGGCCGCGGTGCCGAAGTGTTTGTTCTCCGCGATGGTGACGAAGGTCCGCAGTTGGGCCAGGGTGGGCCTGTACTCCTTATTGTTCATGCCTATCACTATATACAAACTTCAAAAGTTTTTTTATTGACGCACGCAGAAAAAGCGCTATAATGAAATGCAGACCTTCAGAAGGCACCTCACGACGGGGTTCCGCACTGGGGGTACACCGCTTCTGCGGTCGGGCGGAGATGAACTGAACACCGTCCGCACACCGATCTGTTCGAGGAGAAGGACAACACATGGCTATTCTTACCGTTGGAGAGAAGTTCCCCGAGTTCGAGCTCACCGCTCTGAAGGGCGGCGACCTCAAGAACGTCAACGCCTCCCAGCCGGAGGACTACTTCGAGACCGTGTCCCTGGACAAGTACGAGGGCAAGTGGAAGATCGTCTTCTTCTACCCCAAGGACTTCACCTTCGTCTGCCCGACCGAGATCGCTGCCTTCGGCAAGCTCGACGAGGAGTTCCAGGACCGCGACACCCAGGTTCTCGGTGGCTCCGGCGATAACGAGTTCTCCCACTTCAACTGGCGTGCAACCCACCCGGAGCTGCTCGACGTCCCGTTCCCGATGTTCGCTGACGTCAAGCACGACCTGATGCGCGCCCTGGGCGTCGAGAACGTTGAGGGTGTCGCTGACCGGGCTACCTTCATCATCGACCCGGACGGCATCATCCAGTTCGTGTCCGTCACCCCGGACGCTGTCGGCCGTAACGTCGACGAGGTCCTGCGTGTCCTGGATGCACTGCAGTCCGAGGAGGTCTGCGCCTGCAACTGGGAGGCCAACGACCCGACCAAGAACATCGACAAGATGGACGTCGTTCAGGAGTCCCTGAAGTAATGTCGATCGACAACCTTCGGAGCGCACTGCCCGAGTACGCCAAGGATCAGAAGCTCAACCTGGGCTCCCTGACCCGTTCCACCGAGCTCAACGAGCAGCAGCTGTGGGGCACCCTGCTGGCTTCGGCCGCAGCCACCCGCAACGACACCGTGTTCTCGGAGATCGCGGAAGAGGCCAAGGAGCACCTGTCCGAGGATGCCTTCGAGGCCGCACTCGGCTCCGCGACCGTCATGGCGATGAACAACGTCGCCTACCGGGCCCGCCACTTCCTCGGTGATGACTACGCACAGGTCAAGATGGGCCTGCGCATGAACATCATCGGTAAGCCGGGCGTCGACAAGGTCGACTTCGAGCTGTGGTCCCTGGCTGTCTCCACCATCAACGGTTGCGAGAACTGCGTCGTCGCACACGCCAACGTCGTGCGCGAGGAGGGTCTCACCAAGGAGCAGGTCTGGGAGGCCGTCAAGGTCGCCTCCGTCGTCGAGGCTGTCGCCCAGGCCGTCCAGATCGAGGCCGCCCGCTAAGCATCCGCTTATCGACGTCCGCCGGTCCCCGGCACACCACACCGCCGTCACCCTGTTCAGGGTGACGGCGGTGTGCATCTCCGGTGGCCGCTGTCGCGAGACTCCAGCGCGGGCACCCCGGTCCGCGTTAGGGTGAGGGGAAGCTACTTTCTGGCCCTGAACAACAGCACACACGCGGTCGTTCCGGCCGCGGAGGGGGACGCAACGTGGATCTCTTCGAGTACCAGGCCCGCGATATCTTCGACGC
>CAZTIZ010000131.1:0-2793 GCA_964613845.1 uncultured Corynebacterium sp. | reverse complement strand
CCTTCCTCCAAGTGGGGTTTGAGCCCGAAGGCTTTCCAGATCCGACCAACCGTAGACTCCGGCAACCCGGACTTTTCAGCCATGCTCGCCCGCGACCAGTGCATCGCATTCGCCGGGGCGGATTTGGGCAGGATCGATAATATGTTCGATGGCTGAGGTGTTGGCTGTCGGTTTCAGCGGATACGCTCAGGTCCCGGTGAAGTGTTTCGTGGCTTGAGGGGGATGGATGACTGCCGTGGCAGAGTATGAGGTCGAATACGGGGAAGTGTTTACCCGGCGGTGGGTCGTGGAGGCGGTTCTCGATCTGGTCGGTTATACGGCTGAACGTGATCTGTCGCAGCTGCGGCTGGTGGAACCGTCGACCGGTTCCGGCGCTTTCTTCCTCCCGGCGGTGGAACGGCTGGTGGCCTCTGCCCGGCGGCACGGTGTGCCGGTGGAGGAGCTGTCTGAGTGCCTCTTCGGCCTCGATCTTCAACAGAAACACGTGGACACCTGTCGGCAGCAGGTGAGAGAACTGCTTGTGGTCTCCGGCCTGCGGGAGGGGGATGCGCAGCGTCTGGCTGAAAGCTGGCTCCACCACGGGGACTTCCTGCTGGGGGAGGTGCCTGGCGAGGTCGATATTGTCGTGGGTAATCCGCCGTATATCAGGACCGAGGACCTGGCCGATGAGGTGGAGGCCGCGTACCGCGCACGGTGGACGACCATGCGCGGGCGCGCAGATATCTACGTGGGATTCTACGAGCGCTCCCTCATCCTGCTGCGGGAGGGCGGCCGGCTCGGCTTCATCTGTGCGGACCGGTGGATGCGCAATGCCTACGGCCGGAAGCTGCGGGGACTTGTGGCATCCCACTACGCGGTGGAGTCGGTGTGGCAGATGCACGATGTCGACGCCTTCGAGACTGAGGTGTCGGCCTATCCTGCAATCACCGTGCTCGCGAACACCCCGCAGAGCGCGGTGACCTTCATTGACACCACGGCCACTTTCGACGCCGAGGCGGCCCGCGAGGTGATCGGCTTTGTGCAGGCAGACACGGATACGGCCGCGGGCACAGGCTGGGAGGGGGCGCGGCTACCGAGCTGGTTCGCGACCGAGGACTTCTGGCCCACGGGTCCTCCGCAGACGGTGAAGCTGCTGGAATATCTCCAGGAGAATTTCCCACCCCTGGAAGAAGTGGGCGTCACCCGCATCGGCATCGGGGTCGCGAGTGGGGCAGACAAGGTGTACATCGTCGACAGGAACGCCTCTATCCCGGTCGAAGAGGATCGGCTACTGCCCATCGTGATGTCCGATGACATCAGGTCGGGGCGCCTGGAACAGCCGCGGAAACTTCTCCTCAACCCCTGGGATGAGGAGGGAAAGCTCATCGACCTGGTGGAATACCCCCAGTTCGCGGAGTTCCTGGGCGCGCATGAGGTGGTGCGTAAACGGTTCGTGGCGAAGAAGAACCCCGCCGCCTGGTACCGCACCATCGACAAAGTTCAGCCGGGCCTGGCGGAACAACCGAAGCTGCTGCTCCAGGACATGAAGGCGCAGATCACCCCGGTGCTGGAACCGGGTGGGTACTACCCGCACCACAATCTCTATTACATCGTCTCCAGCTCCTGGGACCTTGAGGTGCTCGGGGGTCTGCTGTTGTCCCGCATCGCAGAAGCCTTCGTCAGGGCGTATGGGGTGCAGATGCGGGGCGGTACGCTACGGTTCCAGGCCCAGTACCTTCGGAAAATCGCTGTCCCCCGGCCCGAGCGCATCTCCGGGGAGCTCGCTGAAGAGCTCCGGGAGGCGTTCCGCTCCGGTGACCGTGACGCCGCCACCCGGGCGGCGGAGAAAGCGTATGGGCTGCCGATCGGCACCGTCTGAGAGCAAGGAAGATTCACAGTGAGCTATACACCCACCTCCCGCGAGACCTGGGGAACCGCAGTCCTGGGGTACTGGCAGGGGCTTGACCTGCAGCAGGCCCGACAGGGAGCACTCAGTGGGGTGAAGGACACCGGCAACCGAGCTGCGGTGACCGGTGGGAAACAGATGGATGCGATCCAGGACGTGGTGGCGAACCTGTGGCGCAGCGATTCCGATATCGAGTTGGAGGTGCGCACCACGGGCCATAACCATCTGCCCGCCTATTTCCGCCCGGCGAAGAACTGGGACTTGGTGGTTCTCTACCGTGGTTCACTGGTGGCCGCCATGGAGTTCAAGTCCCAGCGTGGGCCTTCCTTCGGCAACAACTTCAACAACCGGACCGAGGAAGCCCTCGGCCTCGCAGCAGACTCACAGATGGCCGTGGAGCGGGGACTGTTCGGCAAGCTCAAGCCCTGGTTCGGGTTCGTCATGCTCGTGGAGCGGGCGAAGGGCTCCGAGACGCCCGTGCGCATCCCACGAGGGATGCCCTTCGCGGCGGATGAGGCGTTTGCCGGCGCATCCTATATCGAGCGTTACCGCATCTTCTTTGAACGCATGCTCGCCGAGGGGAACTACGATGCCGCCGCACTGCTGACCTCTGAATCAGGCAGCCCGGAGTTCATCGAGCCCTCGGCAGGGCTCTCGGTGGCGAACCTCGAAGCGGCGATCCGTGCCCGCATCCAGTACATCAAGGCCCTACCGGATGACATCTTTGATGAGCTGGCGGGTGGGTGAAGGGGCGTCAAGCCGCGATTTTTGTAGCGGGTTCTCATCCGGAGGAGTAATGGAGCTCAGCTCTGCGGGGAAGTGCGGGAGGGCTCATGGCTCGACCCGTACCTTCGGATGACGTCCATTAGCGTGACGCATCTGCCCCTCCCGGCGCGGACCCCACCGAA
>CAZTIZ010000130.1:0-3069 GCA_964613845.1 uncultured Corynebacterium sp. | reverse complement strand
CCGCCGCCGATGGGCAGGCCGGTCAGGGAGTTCTTGAAGATCTGCTCGAAGCCGAGGAACTTGATGATGCCGAGGTTAACCGAGGGGTGGAAGCGCAGGCCGCCCTTATAGGGTCCGAGGGCAGAGTTGAACTGCACGCGGAAACCGCGGTTCACCTGTACCTCGCCCTTATCGTCGATCCACGGCACACGGAAGATGAGCTGGCGCTCCGGCTCGCACAGCCGCTGCACCAGTCCGGCGTTGGTGTAGTGCGGATCCTTCTCCAGGACGATCTTCAGGGAATCCAGCACCTCTGCGACGGACTGGTGGAACTCCGGCTCACCGGTGTTGCGCTTGAGGAGCATGCTGTAGTAGTCGGAGACCTGTTCATCGCTCATATCGTGTTTCCTTTCGGCCCAGCACGCAGCAGGGCGGATACGGTCACCGCGACCACGGTACGGCCCTGCCTCGGGACGGGCAACGCGGTGATATCTAACGGTTAACAGTTTTCACGTGCAGCGGCTCACATGCAAGTCACGGGAGACAGTTAATTCCCTCACACACGATACCGGGGAAACCGTCGGAAGGCGGCCACCAATACACTTGTGTCCGCCCGTGTGACACTCCCCGGGCCCCACCCATCAGCAGTGAAAGGACCCCGTCGTCCCATGAGCCACCAGGTCCCCTCCGACAGCCCCCGCCACCCGATCCGCGTCCTCGTGGCCCCGGACTCCTTCAAGGGCACCGCCACCGCCGAGGAGGCCGCCCGGTACCTGGCGGAGGGGGTCCGGCAGGTCATCCGGGATGCTGACATCACCCTGGCTCCGATGGCCGACGGCGGCGAGGGTACCGCCGCGGTGTTCGGGGGGCAGACGGTCACCCTGCCGACCACCGACGCCGCCGGCCGTCTCACCGAGGCCTCCTACATCTACGACCCCGCCACCGCCACCGCCTATATCGACATCGCCGCGGCCTCCGGGCTGCCGGCCGTGCAGGACAGCCCGGTCCCCGCCACCGGCGACACCTACGGCACCGGCGTGCTCATCGCCGATGCACAGACCCGCGGTGCGACCCGCATCGCCCTGGGGCTGGGCGGCTCCGCGACCGTCGACGGCGGTACGGGCATTCTCGTGGCTCTCGGAGCCGCCCCCATGGATGCGGCGGGTTACGCCCTGCGTCCGGGCGGCGGCGCCCTCGGCGACCTGAGCTCCATCGACACCGCACAGCTCAACATCCCGGCCGCAGCCGTCGAGTGGATCCTGCTCACCGACGTCGACGCCCCCGTCACCGGCCCGCAGGGCGCGGCACACGTCTACGGCCCGCAGAAGGGGGCCACGGCCGAGGAGATCGAACGTCTCGACGCCGCCCTGACCCGCCTCTGCGAGGTCACCGGCGTTGACCCCACCGCCCCCGGTTTCGGGGCCGCCGGAGCGGTACCGGTCTCACTGCACTGGCTATCGACCCTGCTCCACGGCACGGCCGAGCACATCCACGTGCTGCCCGGTGCGTCGGTCGTGGCGCAGGCCCTGGGGCTGGGCGGGATGATCCCGGCGGCGAATCTGGTGATCACCGGCGAGGGCACCTTCGATGAGCAGTCGATGCGGGGCAAGGTGGTCGGCACGCTGGCCGGGATGGTGGAGGGCACCGACGCGGTGCTGGCGATCGCGGCGGGCAGGGTGGCGGCGGTCCCGCCGGTGGACACCATCGTCGCGGAGTTGGCTGTGCAGGCCGGGGCCGGGGCCGGGGACGTGGCCGGGCAGCTGCGGGAGGCCGGGGCCCGGATCGCGGGTGACTACCTGCGGATCTCGACGGTCCAGGGGTAGGTGGCCGGGACCTCGTGGGCCTGTTCGTTCTCCAGCAGCACGGGGTCGGCCGGTAGGTCGGCCGGCGGGGTGAGCAGCCGGGAGAAGGCCATCGTCAGGGCGTTGACGGACCCCTGCACGCCCTCGACGTCGATGAGGTAACGGTGGACCTCTGCGTTCTCCAGCTCGGCGCCCTCGTGCTCGTCCCGGTGGATGGTGCGCAGCTGCTCCTCGATCCCCTCGGTGAGGACGGGGCTCGGGTCGCAGGTCACGGTGCCTGCGGTGAGTTTCCCGGCGTCGAGGAGCCGGTCGAGGGCGCGGTCGAAGGCCCCGTGGAGTTCAGGGGCGGTGTCGAGGGGGATGAGGACATCGAACTGGATAGCGGGCATGGGCCAAGCCTAGCCAATAGCCTGGACGGCATGAGCATCCCCGTTCCCTCCGCCCGGTATTTCCTCACGACCATGTCCGACGGGACGATCAAGCAGGTCAACCCTTTTTCGGGGACCCAGGTGTGGACCGTTCCCGGTCGCGGTAACCGTCCCCTGTCGCGGCCGGTGGTTGATCCGACGCCCCTGGGTGAGCATGACTTCACCCACCGGTGCGCCTTCTGTGAGGCCACCCCCCTGGCCACCCCGCCGGAGAAGGCGCGTCTGGTCCGGGGATCGGAGGGGCAGTGGCAGATCCTGCGTGGCCTGCTGCCCGGTGAGCTGACAGAACACCGGGCCGAGTTCCGGCGGGTGCCCAACCTGTTCGAGATCGTCTCCTACGACTACTGGGCGAAGAACTACGGGTTCAGCATGGATGAGGAGACCTCCCGGTGGCGGACCGCCTACCTGGCGGATGAGGCCGGTCGGGAACATGTCCGGGAGATCGTGCGCACGCGGCTGAGGGCCGCCGGGCAGGAACCGGACCGCCCCGAGGAGGAACTGCTGGAGCTGTCGGACGGGTATTTCGGCGGGGGCCACGATGTGATCATCGCCCGTCGGCACTTCACTGACGGGGCCACCCACGACGATCAGCTGGCATCATCGGGCAGTCTGAGCCCGGAGGAGCACCACCAGTTCACGGCGTTGACACTCGACACGGTCGCCGACCTGTACCACCGCAACCGCTACTCGCCCTACGTGGTGGTCTTCCAGAACTGGCTGGCACCTGCGGGCGCGTCCTTCGATCACCTGCACAAGCAGGTCGTGGCGATCGACGAGCGCGGGGTTCAGGCCGAGCAGGAGATCGAACGGCTGCGCCACAACCCCAACATGTACAACGAGTGGGCGGTGGACTACGCCGG
>CAZTIZ010000129.1:0-3123 GCA_964613845.1 uncultured Corynebacterium sp. | reverse complement strand
GTCTCGCCGGGGACACGTTCATGTTCCTGGGGCAGCCAACCGACGAAGGCGTCCGCGGGTGAGAGTGCCACGTCCCCGGTCTGGGGCTGATCGACCCCGGCGAGCAGGCGTAGCAGAGTGGATTTTCCGGCACCGTTCGCGCCGACGACACCGACCACATCGCCAGGCGCGACGGTGAGGTTGAGCGAATGGAACAGCGTGCGGTGGCCGTGGCCGCCAGCCAGGTCCCGGGCCACGAGAGTTGCAGTCATTGATCCATTCTCGCACCTGCACGGCCGAACCATGCCACCGACAGGAATGTGTCACGGGTCACTGCAATCTGTGCTGTACTGGAGTCAATGAATCCGCTGCAGAGATATCGCTCCACCGGCGCCGACCTGCCTTTCGGAAACCTCCTGCGTGCCCACCCCGGGGTGGCGATGGAGGGCTACTTCTGGCGCATCACAGATCCCGCGACCGGGCGGGTGATCATCGCCCTGTGTGGCGTCAACCAGGGCCCCGACGGGCCGTGGGCCACCGTCGGATACGCCGCCTGGCCCAGCGGATTCATCCGTACCGACGCCCTCCCCGGCGCCTGGGCCGACCCGGACGCCCTGGGTGTGGAGGGCGGGACCGAAGACCGCGAAGGGTCCCAGCCGGCCTTCGAGGGCAACACACGCCGGCTACGGGTCGACCTCGGTGAGGATGCAGAACTCGATGTGAGGTTCCACGGGCTCAGCCCGTGGCCGCGTCGCTCGCTGGGAGGTTCAAGCGTCTTCCAGTCGGTGCCCGCGCTCAACCAGTACTGGCACCCGTGGCTGCTCGGCGGCACAGCCGCCGGCACGGCGGTCGTGGGCGAGGAGACCTGGGAGTTCACGGACGCCCAGGTCTACGCGGAGAAGAACTGGGGGCGCGAGGGCTTCCCCGAGGCGTGGTGGTGGGGCCAGGCGCAGGGCTTCGACGAACCGGGGGCGTGTGTGGCCTTCGCCGGTGGGATCGTCCACAATGGTTCAATGAAAGTCGAGGTCACCGGCCTGGTGGTCCGGCTTCCCGACGGCCGCGTCCTGCGCCTGGGGGATCCGGTGATCAGCCCGGTCGCCACCCACACCAGCGATGAGCGCTGGGACATCACCGGCCGCGGATTCGGCTGGGAGGTCACCATCGAGGCCACCGCCCCGCTGGACCAGGCGTTCGTGCTCCCGGTGCCACTTCCCAGCGAGCACCGCAACGTGGCTGGCGATCTCGAACACCTGGCAGGTGAACTGACCGTGACGGTGACGCGCTTCGGGCGCCACATATGGACCGGACACACGACCCTGGCCGCCCTGGAACACGGGAGCCTGGAACGCGCCGCCGGGGAGCTGCACCGGCGCGGGCTCGACCCGGCGCTGACTTGTGCGCCACCGGTTGATCAGGGGCAGTGACCGAAAGGTCTAGCGTCAGCCATGATCGACGTCCTGTGAATCTAGTCGCTTATCGACGCCCGCGCAAGCAACGTTATCCACAGCCACTGATATCTCCAGATGCGAAGGCCTGCATCAACGTCCACCATCGGTGGCATGGGAATCCGCTACTACGCATATCCAGTCAGGCCGGAACATACCGCTGCAGCCGCAGCCACACCCGAACTCTTCCTGGGGCAGGACCCCCTGTCAGATGCCTGGGGGTTGACCGCCGTCGGCGAGTCCATCCACGTCATGGGTACCCGGTCACTCCCTGAGATGCTCTACCTCGATAAATGCTGGAATCTGCTACAGGATCTGACCCGCATCCACGCAGGACAATACCGTCCTGCCCACGCGCTGTTAGAAGGGTACGGTCCTGACGGTAGATACGACTGTCAGCCCTTCCTCAAGGCACTGGCACCTGCTGAGGTAGCAGCCGCGGCCTCGGACCTGGCCGCCATCAGCTGCGAGGATCTCGACGACTTTCTCGGCCACGACGCCCGGGGCCGAGCGAAAGACCGGGACTACCTCAAGAAATATTTGGAAGAGGCCGTCGATTTCACCGCCTCCCTGCGGTCACGGGGCTGGGGCCTTGTGTACATGATCGGATAAGGAGCCGAAGATGTCCCACGTGTAGTGGATACGGCGTTGTGATCAAACGGCGGGGAGTCATCGTGCATGCTTCACCCGGTTGCGCAGGCCTTCTCCCACGCCTGCACACATCCTGTCGGAACGGATCCCACTACACTCGGGGGCCCGCAACCAAGGAGACCGCATGGACGCAGACGTCATCGTCATCGGAGCCGGACTCGCCGGACTGCAGGCCGCGCGTAGGCTGCAGGAAAACGGACTGACCGTCACCGTGCTCGAAGGCTCCGACGCCGTCGGTGGGCGTGTTCGCACCGACCGGGTCGACGGATTCCTCGTTGACCGCGGGTTCCAGGTCCTCAACCCGGCCTATTCGGCCGTGCGCGAGTGGATCGACGTGAAGGCGTTGAATCTGCACCACTTCGGCGTCGGCGTCATCGTCCGCGACGGCGTTAAAACCAGCACGCTCGCCCACCCGCTGCGCCACCCGCGTCTTTTGTCGGCCACGCTGCGCAGCGAATACGTCACCGCCTCCGAAGTCTTCGCCCTGGCGAAGTGGCTGGGCCCACGCTGCTGCGCGAAACCGCGGCCTCGCGCTCCACCAGCGACGCCGCCCTCGCCGCGTCGTTGGACAAAGCAGGCGTGACCGGCCCACTGCGCACCGACGTCCTGAACACTTTCCTCAGCGGAGTGCTGGCCGACGCCAGCGGAAAGACCTCAGCGAACCTAGTCAAACTGCTGTTACGCGCCTTCGCCTTCGGCGCGCCGGGCCTGCCGAACAACGGCATGCAGGCGTTGCCCGAGCACATGGCCGCGGAGCTCTCTCACACACCGCGGCTGGAACACCGCGTCACCGACGTCCGCGACTTGGCTGACGGGGTGAGCGTGGAGACCGAGGCTGGTTCGCTGCGCGCCCGCATGGCGGTCGTGGCCGCGGACCCGGTGTCCGCAGCCGAACTCATAGGCTCCCCCGCCCCGGCAATGAACGGGCTGGCCACCTGGTGGTTTGCCGCTGAAGAGCCACCGCTGCAGGAGAAGTTCCTGCAGCTGGACACTTCCTCTCCCGCGGGTGGCCCAGCTGGCCCAGTCCTGCATGCGGCCGTCATCTCCG
>CAZTIZ010000128.1:0-3130 GCA_964613845.1 uncultured Corynebacterium sp. | reverse complement strand
CGCTGTCCGCCTCCCTACAGGCCGGTTAACTACGATGACGTCGTCAGGTAGGGTTGGGGGGATTACAGAGAAAGGTGCCGCCACTCATATGCCCAGCAATTTTGCGGAGAAGACGTTCACGGACCAGAAGCGGATCCGGAACTTCTGCATCATCGCGCACATCGACCACGGTAAGTCGACGCTTGCGGACCGCATCCTGCAGCTGTCCAATGTCGTCGACGCCCGCGACATGCGCGACCAGTACCTCGACAACATGGACATCGAGCGGGAGCGGGGCATCACCATCAAGGCGCAGAACGTGCGCCTGCCCTGGGTGCCGCGCTCCGGCACCCACGAGGGTGAGGAGATCGTCCTGCAGATGATCGACACCCCGGGCCACGTGGACTTCACCTACGAGGTCTCCCGCGCCCTGGACGCCTGCGAGGGCGCGATCCTGCTCGTCGATGCCGCGCAGGGCATTGAGGCACAGACCCTGGCGAACCTCTACCTCGCCATGGAGAACGACCTGGAGATCGTCCCGGTCCTCAACAAGATTGACCTGCCTGCCGCGGATCCGGAGAAGTACGCGCTGGAGATCGCCAACATCATCGGCTGTGAGCCGGAGGATGTGCTGCGCGTCTCCGGTAAGACCGGTGAGGGTGTGCCCGAGCTGCTCGACAGGGTCTGCGAACTCATCCCTTCCCCGGAGACCGGGCAGGCCGAGGATGCCCCGGCCCGCGCCATGATCTTCGACTCCGTCTACGACACCTACCGCGGTGTGGTCACCTATATCCGGGTGGTCGACGGCAAGCTCACCCCGCGCCAGAAGGTGCGGATGATGAACACGGGCGTCGACCTTGAGATCCTGGAGATCGGCATCGTCTCGCCCACCCCGAAGAAGTGCGACGGACTGGGCCCCGGCGAGGTCGGTTACCTGATCACCGGCGTGAAGGACGTCCGCGAGACCAAGGTCGGCGACACCGTCACCTGGGCGGCCAAGGGGGCCGAGGAAGCGCTGACGGGTTATGCCGAGCCGAAGCCCATGGTCTACTCGGGTCTGTTCCCGATCACCCAGGCTGACTTCCCGGCACTGCGTGAGGCCCTGCAGAAGCTGCAGCTCAATGACGCCTCCCTGAGCTTCGAGCCGGAGACTTCCGTGGCCCTGGGATTCGGCTTCCGCTGTGGTTTCCTGGGTCTGCTGCACATGGAGATCACCCGTGACCGCCTGGAGCGCGAGTTCGACCTGGACCTGATCTCCACCGCCCCCTCGGTGACCTACCGGGTCGTGGCCGAGGACGGCTCGGAGCAGCACGTGCACAACCCCGCCGACTGGCCGGGCGGCAAGCTGCAGGAGATCCACGAGCCGATCGTGAAGATGACGATCATCGTGCCTGCCGAATTCGTCGGCCCGACCATGGAACTGTGCCAGACCAAGCGCGGTCAGATGGGTGGCATGGACTACCTCTCCGAGGACCGCGTGGAACTGCGCTACACCATTCCGCTGGGTGAGATCATCTTCGACTTCTTCGATATGCTCAAGTCCCGCACGAAGGGATACGCCTCCCTCAACTATGAGGATGCCGGTGAGCAGGAGGCCGACCTGGTCAAGGTGGACATCCTGCTGCAGGGTGAGCCGGTGGATGCATTCTCCGCGATCGTCCACCGCGAGAACGCCCAGTGGTACGGAAACAAGATGACCGTGAAGCTCAAGGAACTGATCCCGCGCCAGCAGTTCGAGGTGCCCATCCAGGCCGCGATCGGCTCCAAGATCATCGCCCGTGAGAATATCCGCGCTCTGCGTAAGGACGTCCTGGCCAAGTGCTACGGCGGTGACATCTCCCGTAAGCGCAAGCTCCTGGAGAAGCAGAAGGCCGGTAAGAAGCGCATGAAGAACATCGGCTCCGTGGAGGTGCCGCAGGAGGCATTCGTCGCGGCACTGTCCACCGACGAGGGATAGCTGACGAAAGCCCTTCGACATACCGGCGTCACCGCTGGGAAAGGCCCTGGAAACTCTGGTTTCCAGGGCCTTTCCCATGGGCGGCTGCGGGATCAGTACTGCGGGACAGCTTCCTGGTTCGGGATGCGCCCAATCGGCTCGACCTGCGCACCGTTCCACAGGAAGGTGACCTCGACCCTGTAGTTCCCGGCCACGGTCGCCGGAGCCTGATCGCGTTCCATCGCCTCGAAATCGACATAGTGCACCGTCACCGATTCATCATCGGCCGTGATGACCTCGTGGGTCTGGGGTGTCAGCGCGCCGACGCCGAGGTAACCGCCACGGTGGAAGAGCAGGAGCTGGTTCTGCCTGAGCGGGTCATCGGAACCGGTGACGTAGACGGTGGCGTAACTGAGGTCGGCGCACGGGTTGTAGTTGCTGTGACCGTAGTACCCCCAGGTTTCCCCGTTGAGGGCGGGTTCGGGAACCTGCCAGAGGTTGCCGAGGATCGCCTCCGCCTGCGTGTCCACCAGACAATGATCGGGCACGGCGTCGGGGGTTGTACCCGCAGCGGACCGGGAGGCCTCAGTCGAGGTGGGCCCGCCGGTGGTGGGGGTCGTCGGGCCAGTCCCCGAGTTCGCCGTCTCCGCTGCCCCACAGGCTGAGGTGAGCAACAGGGGGACGGTACTCAGGGCGGTGAGGGTGCGACGACGACGGCCCATCGACCTTCCTCATTTCTGACAGAGGTTATTCAGGATGTCCTCAGGGTAGTCCGTTCATTTCCCCACCGCGCTTTTTCTTTCACTCCCGTCCGGCCCCCTCGGAGGGGGGGGAGGGCGGGAGGGTGCCTCAGGGGCGGGGATGGCCTTCGCCGCCGGCGGCTCCGGGGGCGTCGGGACGCTGGGGATCGGTGGCTTCGTCGCGCTGTTCGGGGGCGGCCGGATCCTCCCTGAGTCCGAGGCGTTCGTCGGCCAGGTCCCGTGCCTTGTCGATGTGCTCGCCGTGCTGCTCGCCGAACCGGTCGTGGGCTGCCTGCTCGGCCTTGTCGAGCGTCTCGCGGCTCTTCTGCTTGCCCGAGTCACTGCTCAGGAACTTCTTGGCCTTGTCCATGATTCCCATGATCTCGTCCTCTCCATGTGTGAGCAGTGGCAGACGGTCTGCCAGCTGCCGCGGCCCGGGCGTGATTCGTGGCAGTGCTGCTCTGACCGCGTTAAG
>CAZTIZ010000127.1:0-3217 GCA_964613845.1 uncultured Corynebacterium sp. | reverse complement strand
CGTCAGCCCGTCGAGGAGCCGCTGGCCACCGGTATCAAGGCCATCGATGCGATGACCCCGATCGGTCGTGGTCAGCGTCAGCTGATCATCGGTGACCGTAAGACCGGTAAGACCGCGGTCTGCATCGACACCATCCTCAACCAGAAGGCGAACTGGGAGTCCGGCGACAAGACCAAGCAGGTCCGCTGTGTCTACGTCGCCATCGGTCAGAAGGGCTCCACCATTGCGGCGGTGCGCAAGACCCTCGAGGAGAGCGGCGCACTGGACTACACCACGATTGTGGCTGCCCCGGCCTCCGACGCCGCCGGCTTCAAGTGGCTGGCACCCTTCTCCGGTGCCGCCCTGGGTCAGCACTGGATGTACCAGGGCAACCACGTCCTGGTCATCTACGATGACCTGACCAAGCAGGCTGAGGCCTACCGTGCGATCTCCCTGCTGCTGCGCCGCCCGCCGGGCCGCGAGGCCTACCCGGGTGATGTGTTCTACCTGCACTCCCGTCTGCTGGAGCGCGCTGCCAAGCTCAACGACGAGCTCGGTGCTGGTTCGATGACCGCTCTGCCGATCATCGAGACCAAGGCGAACGACGTCTCGGCCTTCATTCCCACCAACGTCATTTCCATCACCGACGGCCAGGTCTTCCTGGAGTCCGACCTGTTCAACCAGGGCGTCCGTCCGGCGATCAACGTCGGTGTCTCCGTCTCCCGTGTCGGTGGCGCCGCTCAGACCAAGGGCATGAAGAAGGTCGCGGGTTCCCTGCGTCTGGACTTGGCCGCCTACCGTGACCTCGAGGCCTTCGCGACCTTCGCGTCGGACCTCGATGCCGCGTCCAAGGCTCAGCTGGACCGCGGTCAGCGACTGGTCGAGCTGCTCAAGCAGGCCGAGTCCTCCCCGCAGGCCGTCGAGTACCAGATCATCTCGATCTTCCTCGCCAACGAGGGTGTCTTCGATATCGTTCCCGTCGAGGACGTCCGTCGTTACGAGGTCGACCTCCACGAGTACGTCCGTGCCAACGCCGCACACGTCTACGAGCAGATCGCGGGCGGTGCAGCGCTGTCCGACGAGTCGAAGGAGGCTCTGCTCAAGGCCAACGACGAGTTCGCACGGTCCTTCCAGACCACCGATGGCGCCCCGGTCATCAACGACCCGGCGGTCGACGCCCTCGACTCCGGCCAGGTCCAGAAGACCCAGCTCAACGTCCCCCGTAAGACGGTCAAGAAGTAAGGCGCAATGCCAGACTCAGAGACCGTCCAGATTAAAGAAGGGAGGAGTGTGAACCATGGCTAATCTTCGCGAACTACGTGACCGCATCCGGTCCGTGAATTCAACCAAGAAGATCACCAAGGCTCAGGAGCTGATCGCCACCTCGCGCATCACCAAGGCGCAGGCACGCGTCGAGGCCTCGGTGCCCTACGCCAACGAGCTGACCAACGTCATGGAGCGGCTCGCCGGCGCGAGCACCCTGGACCACCCCATGCTCCGTGAGCGTGAGGACGGCAAGGTCGCCGCAGTGCTCGTGGTCTCCTCTGACCGCGGCATGTGTGGTGGCTACAACTACAACGTGTTCAAGAAGGCCGCCGAGCTCGAGAAGATGCTCGGCGAAGCCGGCTACGAGGTCGTCCGCTACGTCACTGGTGGCAAGGCCGTCGGTTATTACCAGTTCCGCGAGGAGCCGGTCGACGGCGCATGGACCGGGTTCTCCCAGGATCCCACCTGGAAGACCACCCATGATGTCCGTCACCACCTGGTCGACGGCTTCATTGCGGGATCTGCCGGTGAGGCGAAGTGGCGGACCGGTCTGAACGCCGAGGAAGGCACCCCGGTGCGTGGCTTCGACCAGGTGCACGTGGTCTACACGGAGTTCGAGTCCATGCTGACTCAGACTGCGCGTGCCCACCAGCTCCTGCCGATCGAGCCGGTCATCCAGGAAGAGGAGATGAACATCGGGGAGAGCGCCCTCACGGACAGTGCAGGCACCCTTTCCGCCGATGTCGAGTTCGAGCCGGACGCGGACACGCTGTTGGCCGCGCTGCTGCCGAAGTACGTTTCGCGCAGCCTCTTCTCGATGTTCCTCGAGGCTTCGGCCAGTGAATCCGCGGCTCGCCGTAACGCCATGAAGTCTGCGACTGATAACGCGACCGAGCTGGTCAAGGACCTCTCCCGCGTTGCCAACCAGGCACGTCAGGCGCAGATCACCCAGGAAATCACAGAGATCGTCGGTGGCGCTGGTGCGCTCGCCGAAAGCGGAGAAAGTGACTAGATTATGACTACAGCTCTCGCAGAGCAGAACGCACAGCAGGCGTCCAGCGCCGGCCGTGTCGTGCGTGTCATCGGTCCGGTCGTCGACGTGGAGTTCCCGCGCGGCGAGCTGCCGGCCCTGTACAACGCACTGACTGCTGAGGTCAACCTCGCAGCAGTCGCCAAGACCATCACCTTCGAGGTCGCCCAGCACCTCGGTGACAACCTCGTCCGTGCCGTCTCCATGGCACCGACCGATGGCCTCGTTCGCGGCGCCAAGGTCGTGGACTCGGGCAAGCCGATCTCGGTTCCGGTCGGCGACGTCGTCAAGGGCCACGTGTTCAACGCCCTCGGTGACTGCCTCGACGAGCCCGGCCTCGGCCGCGACGGCGAGCAGTGGGGCATCCACCGCGAGCCGCCGGCATTCGACCAGCTCGAGGGTAAGACCGAGATCCTGGAGACCGGCATCAAGGTCATCGACCTGCTGACCCCGTACGTCAAGGGCGGCAAGATCGGTCTGTTCGGTGGTGCCGGTGTCGGCAAGACCGTTCTGATCCAGGAGATGATCACCCGTATCGCGCGTGAGTTCTCGGGTACCTCCGTGTTCGCCGGTGTCGGCGAGCGCACCCGTGAGGGCACCGACCTCTTCCTCGAGATGGAGGAGATGGGTGTGCTCCAGGACACCGCCCTGGTGTTCGGTCAGATGGATGAGCCGCCGGGAGTCCGTACCCAGGCCGGTTCCGAGGTCTCGACCCTGCTGGGTCGTATGCCCTCCGCCGTGGGTTACCAGCCGACCCTGGCTGACGAGATGGGTGTCCTCCAGGAGCGAATCACCTCCACCAAGGGCAAGTCGATCACCTCCCTGCAGGCCGTCTACGTCCCTGCGGATGACTACACCGACCCCGCCCCGGCCACCACGTTCGCCCACCTGGACGCCACCACCGAGCTTGACCGCTCGATCGCGTCCAAGGGTATCTACCCG
>CAZTIZ010000126.1:0-3219 GCA_964613845.1 uncultured Corynebacterium sp. | reverse complement strand
CTAGCGGGTGGAGGCCCTGACCTCATCGGTGAGCTGCCGCTCCACCAGCCCGGTCAGATCCTTCGCGCTGCCGGTCACGGCGGCGGCCACCACGAAATTTTCCCCGAACGACACCGAGGAATGCAGTTGGCGGTCATCCGACCAGCCCCACTTGGTGCCGAGCACACCCGGCAGGACTGATGTTCCGAAATCCTGACCGTAACCGTCCGCGGCCACAGGATCCGCCTCCGCCATCGCCACCAGGATCGGGGAGGTCGGGTCCTTCTCCATGAGCTGGGCGATGAAGCTCACGGCATCATAGGTTGAGGTCACCGAATAACCCCACTGCACATCCGCCAGGGTGGAGGCCAGACCATATTCTTCGGCGGTCTCCTCGATGGATTCCGGGTACTTACGGTAGAGTCTCTCCGCGCTACGGTCATCGGAGCTGCTGATCATCGCGATGGCCTCGTATTTCTCGGCCAGGGTACCGTGCTCCAGGACGTGGTCGGCGATGTAGAGCTTGATCAGGCTCAGGGCGGGACGGGCGAAACGTTCGGTCGCGGTGCCCGTGCGGTAGCCATCGGAGAGCCGGTAGAAACTCACCTGGGAGCCGGTGGAGTTCCGGATGAGGTCCGGGACCTCCCGGGCGAAGGGGTTCTCGTCCGGCCGCTGGAGTGAGGCACCATCCGTCAGCTGAGGCGAGGCACCATCGTCATCCTGGGAATAACCACGGACGAAGACGATGGGGATGGCGATGAGAGCGAGGATGAGGATGGTCGAGAGAACCACCGTCACCCTGTTCGCCCCCGGCACACTTCTTGACACGTGAAGACATGTTAGCGCCGCCGTCACAAATTACGTAACGGCGGCGCTGTGGAGTGGTGGGGATCAGATTAGTGGTCGACCGGAGCCTCGACGCCCACGCCGGTCAGGGAGCGAACCTCCATCTCGGCCTGGAGGGCGTCCATGTTGTCGGGCTTGCCGATCATGGTGCCGATCCAGCCTGCCAGGAAGGCCAGCGGGATGGAGATCAGACCCGGGCTGGTCAGCGGGAAGATGGACCAGTCGGCGCCCGAGATCATGGAGCTCGGGGAACCGGAGACGGCTGGGGAGAAGAAGATCAGGAGCAGGGCGGAGCCCAGTCCGGTGTACATCGAGGCCACGGCACCGGTGGTGTTGAAGCGCTTCCAGTACAGGGAGTACAGGATCGTCGGCAGGTTCGCGGAGGCCGCGATGGCGAAGGCCAGGGAGACCAGGAAGGCAACGTTCTGCTCCATGGCCAGGATGCCGAGGATGATGGAGGCGATACCGATGACGACGACGGTGATGCGGGAGACGCGGACCTGCTCGGCCTCGCTGGACTTACCGTCGCGGAGGACCGCGTCGTAGATGTCACGGCCAACGGAGGCGGAGGCGGTGATCGCCAGGCCGGCGACGACCGCGAGAACCGTGGCGAAGGCGACCGCGGAAATCAGGGCCATGAAAATGGAGCCACCCAGTTCAAGCGCCAGCAGCGGGGCCGCGGCATTCGCGCCACCTGGTGCGGCGAGGATACGGTCCGGGCCGACGATGGCACCGGCGGCGTAGCCGAGGATCATGGTCATCAGGTAGAAGGCGCCGATGAGGACGATGGCGACGGTGACGGACTTACGGGCTTCCTTCGCGGTGGGAACCGTGTAGAAGCGCATGAGGACGTGCGGCAGACCAGCGGTACCCAGGACCAGGGACAGACCCAGGGAGATGAAGTCGAGCTGCTGGACAGCGGAGCCACCGTACTGCAGGCCCGGCTGGAGGATGTGCTCGGCCTCGTAGCCGCGGTCGATGATGGCCTGGGAGCCCGCGTGAGTGTTGATGGCCTGGTCGAAGAGCGCACCGAAGCCGCCGCCGATGTTGACGAAGACCAGGACGGTCATGACGCCAACGCCGACGATCAAGAGAACAGCCTTGATCATCTGGACGTAGGTGGTGCCCTTCATGCCGCCGATGAGGACGTAGGCGATCATGACGGCGCCGACGACGGCGACGACGATGGACTGGGAGAGGGTGTCCTGCAGGTCCAGGAGGACGGAGACCAGGGAGCCTGCACCAGCCATCTGGGCGATCAGGTAGAACAGGGAGACGAACAGGGTGCCGAAGGCGGCGGCCACACGGACCGGCTTCTGCCTCAAGCGGAAGGACAGCACGTCCGCCATGGTGAAACGCCCGACATTACGCAGCGGCTCGGCGACGAGCAGCAGAGCAACCAGCCAAGCGACGAAGAAGCCGACGGAGTAGAGGAAGCCATCGTAGCCGTTCAGGGCGATGGCGCCGACGATACCGAGGAAGGAAGCGGCGGAGAGGTAGTCGCCCGCGATGGCGAGACCGTTCTGGCTACCGGTGAAGGTCGCGCCGCCGGTGTAGAAGTCGGAGGCCTCCTTCGTGGTCTTGCCGACCCGCATGACCACGGCCATGGTGACGACGATGAAGGTGACGAAGACGGCGATGTTGAGGATCGGGTTACCGGTGTTGGCTTCCTGAGCCAGGTAGGTGGTGGTCATTTTTCTAGCCCTCCATCTTCTCGCGGATCTCAGCGGCCTGCGGCTCGATCCTCTTGTTGGCGTAGACCACGTAGATCCACGTGATGATGAAGGTGGTCAGGAACTGGGCGAGGCCGAACCAGAGGCCCACGTTGAGCCCGAGGAAGGGCTGCCCCATCTGCTCGGGGAAGTACGTCGCGATGAGGACGTAGGCGATGTACCAGATGAAGAATGCCACCGACATCGGGAAGGTAAAGGAACGGAAGGTTTTGCGCAGCTGCTGGAATTCCGGGCCAGCCTGCACATCCTGGAATTCCTCCGGAGTCGGCTGTCGCCGTTCCTTACGGACCGTTGGAGTCGAACTCACGATACTTCTCTCTTTCACTCGTCCCCGGAAACTCCGGGGATTCCAACCACTGATGCCCGCCGGGAAGAGATCCAGGAGATTTTCCTGACGCTCTGTGCCGACAATCACAATCTATGCTGTGAATCGAAGTTACCTGGCTCACATTGCGACAGGGAAGTGAAAAGGGAAATATCAGAAGATATTCCCCTCAGCCACCCCCGAGAGGGCCCCTAGGCTGCAAAGATAAAGGTAGCATTTCCACCCCCACCGCGAAGCCTATATCGAACTGCTAATTTTGCTAATCCCGGAATTGCAGATTCGCTGGGCTTCACAGGACTCGCTAAGATGGTGAAACTGAAATTTACTACCTTAACC
>CAZTIZ010000125.1:0-3299 GCA_964613845.1 uncultured Corynebacterium sp. | reverse complement strand
TTCTGGCCTTTTCCCTTGCCACATTCCCGCTACCCCCTCGGTGCCGGGCGGGTGGTGTCACCGCATCAGCCCCGGCGCGTCGACCGCCTCGACGATCAGCGCTGCGCTCTCCCCTAGCGCGGCGGCCTGTTCGTCGCTCAGGTGGTCGAAGACGTACCTGCGCACCGCTTCCACATGTCCAGGTGCGGCGTCAGCGACCTTCTGGCTGCCTGGTTCGGTCAGGTGGGCCAGGGTGTAGCGGCCGTCGGTGGGGTCGGGGGCGCGGTAGACCCAGCCGGCCTTTTCCAGTCGGGTGATGACGCGGGAGAGGTGGGGCAGTTTCATGTTGGCCACCTGTGCGAGTTCGCTCATCCGCAGGCGGGCATCCGGGGCCAGGGAGATCTGGGAGAGGGCGTTGTATTCGGCCAGGGAGAGTCCGGAGTCCTGCCGGAGTTGCGCGTCCAGGCGGACCGGTAGCCACTCAAGAACGGACCAGAGGGACAACCAGGCGTCCATCTCGGTGGGGTGGAGCCAGCGGGGGGCGTTGTGGGAGGTCATGGTGGCCAGCATAACCCATGACTTTACAAATCAACTTGACACATGAAGCCACTGCCTCTAGGGCCAGCTTTACACGTCAAGCCATGACCTTCGATCCCCCAAGGAGTCACCATGACCACCACCATCACCCCCACCCTCCCCCTCGTCCTCGGCGGCAACACCTTCGGCTGGACCTCGGACCGCGAGGCCTCCTTCGCGGTGCTCGACGCCTTCCTGGAGGCGGGCGGTACCCACATCGACACCGCCGACCTCTACGCCGCCTGGATCGGTGACGGCGCCGGCGGCCACTCCGAGCGCATCCTCGGCGAGTGGTTCGCGGCACGCGGCACCCGCGAGCAGGTGGTACTGGCCACCAAGATGGGCGGCCTGGCACCCTATGACAACCAGCAGCACGACTCCGTCGTCGCCGCACTGGAGGACTCCCTCACGCGCCTGCGCACCGATTATATCGACATCTTCTACAGCCATTACGACGACGAGAACGTCTCCATCGCCGACCAGGCCACCACCTACAACTCCCTGGTCACCTCCGGCAAGATCCGCCACATCGCCCTGTCCAATTACTCGCCCGAGCGCATCCGCGAATGGTTCGACCACGCCACCGCCCACAACCTGGCGGTGCCGGTCGCCATCCAGCCGCAGTACAATCTTCTCCACCGCCGGGACTTCGAGCAGTCCTACCTGCCGGTGGCCCGCAAGTACGGCGCCGCCACCTTCCCCTACTTCTCCCTGGCCTCCGGATTCCTCACCGGCAAGTACCGCTCCCCCGATGATCTTGAGGGGCGCAACCGCCAGGGCTTCATCGAGGGCTACGCCACCGCGGAGGGCTTCGCAGTCATCGACGCACTCCTCGGGCTCGCCTGGTCCCGCCGGGTCGAACCGGCCACCGTCGCACTCGCCTGGCAGCTGGCCAAGGGCGTCACCGCGCCGATCGCCTCCGTCTCCACGGCCGAGCAGTTGCCGGCCCTGATCGCCGCTTCCACCCTTGAACTGACCGAGGATGAGGTCGCCTCGCTCGACGACGCCTCCCAGCCCTTTTCCTGAGACAGTCCGAGACAAGGAGACACCCATGAACCTCAGTGACCACACCCCGGGCCTCGGCCTGACCGAACTGCCCGGCGCCGACGGCACCGTCCTCGTCGTCGGTGACGCCGGCCTGATCGGCAGCTACGCCGCCCGCCAGTACGCCCAGCTGGGTTGGCCGGTCCACGGCATCAGCCGTCGCGAGCTTCCCGACGTCGACTGGACCCACCACAGCGCCGATCTTCTCGACACCGCCGCACTCACCCACCTCATCTCCTCCACCGCGGGGCTGCGCGAGACCACCCACCTGGTCTTCGGTGCCTACGTCGAAAAACCCACCGACCAGGGGCTCATCGAAGTCAATGACGCCCTACTCACCAGCACCCTCGACGCCCTCGACGCGGCAGGAGCACCGCTGAAGCACGTCACCATCTACCAGGGCGGCAAGGCCTACGGGCACCACCTCGGGTTCTTCAACACCCCGGCCAAGGAGTCGGACCCGCGCCTGATCACCCCCCACTTCTACGCCACCCAGGAAGATATCCTGCGGGAGCGATCAGCCGAACGCGGCTTCGCCTTCACCGCGCTGCGCCCGGAAGGGGTGACCGGCTATGCCACGGGCAACCCGATGAACTTGCTGCTGGTGATCGGCGTCTACGCGGCGATCTCCCGGGAGCTGGGCCTGCCCCTGCGCTTTCCCGGCACCCGCGCCGCCTATGAGGTCCTCTACCAGACCAGCGATGCCGAGCTGCTCGCCCGGGCAACCGTGTGGGCCGGCTCCACCGACCAGGCCGCGAACCAGATCTTCAACGTCAACAACGGTGGCCAGTTCCGCTGGGCCCAGCTGTGGCCACGCTTCGCGCAGCACTTCGGCATGGACTACGCCCCGCCGCAGCAACTCTCACTGGCCGAGACCATGCCCCACCACGCCGCAGTATGGCACCGACTCGTCGAACGCCACGGCCTGGTGGACACCCCCTTCGACGCACTCGTCGGCTGGGGGGTGGGTGACTTCCTCTTCCACCACGAAGCCGACAACATCACCTCCACCGTGAAGATCCGCCAGGCCGGTTTCGCCGACGCGCTGGACACCGAAACCAGGCTGCTCGATCTCTTTGACCGACTGGTCGAGGCCAAGGTACTGCCACCGCTGACCAACTGACCCGGGGCGAACCACCGGAAGGAACTCCGAGTCCGGAAACAAAAATACCGGCTGATAATGCGGTAAGCACCGAGACCATTACTACAGGGCCCATGGAAAACGCTAACTGGGAGCTGTCCGAGCCCTAGAATGGCTGTCTACATGGGAGTTTGGGATTGCTACTTTTTGAGTGATCCCAAGCTCCGCCTGCTGAAGGAGGAAAACCCTGATCTACATGGTTTCTGGGGCGTTAGCTGGGATCGTCTTTTATCTCATTCTTGCAGTGGTGAACTGGATCGTTGAGAGAATGTGGTCACAGAAGCGTCGACTGCGAGCGCACAGTCGGCTTGTTATCCATTGCCTTGTTGCTATCGCGTTTACCATTTTTCTCGTCGTTGCTGGTGGCGGCGGTAACTGGGCTACCCATATGCAAGTCAGTGGTTTCCTATTGGCCGGATGTCTACTGAGCTTCATAACGGCGGTCCAAGACAAGTCCCATCCTCAAGAAGAAGATGAGACAGGTTAGTTTGTAGACAGATGAAACCGGAAGGTCTTATTGCTCGACCACACGTAATGATGGTTTAGTAATGCTAGCTAG
>CAZTIZ010000124.1:0-3495 GCA_964613845.1 uncultured Corynebacterium sp. | reverse complement strand
CGCCTAGCCGAGGAGCAGGAAGGCTGCCAGGAGAATCACCAGCAGCACACCGAGCAGAACCAGCCACCACCCGCCGCGCCGCTGATTCTGCTCCTGTCGGTGAGTTCCCGCCCTGACCCCGATGGTGGGCGGGGTCTCGGTGACCACGGCCACCACGCTGGTCTCGAATGGATCCTGATCCTCGGTGTCCGGCACAACGGGGGAGACGACATTGCGGCTCTCCGAGATCTGCTCGGGAGTGAGGGCAGGGAAGGAACCCGAAGGCATGTGCACCGACCAACTGCCGTCCTCGGCAACGGACATCCCGGGTTGGGGCTCCGGCTCGGGCGCAAGCTTCTCCAGGGGGGAGATCTCCGGTTCCAGGTCCTCGTCACCCAGGTCGGCGGTGCGGGCGCACTCGATGTGGATCTTCCCCCGATCGAGGAAGGCCCGTGCCATGGTCTGCAGCCCGAGTGCCTCGAAGTGGTTCAGGGCGTCGATGAGCGCCGCGGAGTCAGCTTCCGTGACGACAGCGAGGACACGGCCATCGTAGAGGGCGGTGACGCGGCCGGCGATCTGGATGAGCTCCACCAGGATGTGCGCTCTACCGAGATCGCGCAGCTCCTGCTCATCGACATCGACGCTGATGGTGGGATCCAGATCGAGCGCCGGTCCCGGGGGAAGCAACGCCCAGGCTTCCTCCAGGGGATCGTTGACCGGTATGCACCACTCCGGTTCCGGCAACAACACCGACATCCGCAGTCCACCGGTTTCTCCTGGCTCAGGTTCGATCAGGGCAGTGACCTCGGGGGTCAGTTGGGAATCCGTGAGGCGGCGGAACTGGGGGTGGAGCTCGCGGAAGGTGACGGGCAGGATGCCGATGATCCCGTACCCCCACTTGACCTTGTACCCGCCCTCGCGGTGATCAGGTGGGAGCTCGACGGAGACCTCCATCCCGTCGTCTCCCGGGGTGCGCTCCAGCTGGGAGAAGAGGATGGCCTGGTTGATATCGCCGACGGGGATCCGACGGCTCGACCCCACCGCCCGGGCGGGGACGGGATACGGAGTGAACGGCATGCCGGAAGTCTACCGGTTTTCCACCTCGGCCAAGGTCACCGAATCGCCGCCGCCCCGGCGGAGTAAAGTGGCACCGACGCCACGGAGCATGCCGGAGGAGGACGAATGCCCTACGACCTGTCGACCGTCCTGTTCGCCTTCGGACTGACCCTGTTGGCAGGTCTGGCCACTGGATTAGGCGGCCTGATAGCGGTGCTGAAGAAGGACCCGGGGCCGCGATTCATCGCGGGCGCGCTCGGCCTGTCGGCGGGTGTGATGCTCTACGTCTCCTTCATGGAGATCCTGCCCGAGGGCATCGGGCAACTGGTCGAGGCATGGGGGGAGGTCGGTGGACACTGGGCTGCGGTGCTGGCCTTCTTCGGAGGCATCGCCGTGATCGCGGTGATCGACCGGCTGGTGCCGGAACCGATCAACCCACACGAACGCGGCATCGGCGACGACCCGGAGCTGGATGCGCAGCGTCGGCGTCTCCTGATGCGGATGGGACTCTTCACCGCAGGGGCGTTGGCGCTGCACAACTTCCCGGAGGGCTTCGCCACGTTCATCGCAGGCCTGGAGGACACCTCGATCGCCATCCCGGTGGCCGTCGCCATCGCCATCCACAACATCCCGGAGGGGGCGGCCGTGGCGGTGCCCATCCGGCAGGCAACGGGTTCGCGGGCGAAGGCCCTGACCTGGTCGACGGTGTCAGGCCTGGCGGAGCCCGCGGGCGCACTCGTGGGTTTCGTTTTGCTGATGCCCTTCCTGGGCCCGGTGGCCATGGGTCTGGCCTTCGCCGCGGTGGCCGGCATCATGGTCTTCATCTGCCTCGATGAGCTCCTGCCCACGGCGGTGTCCACCGGTCGGCACCACACCGCGATCTACGGCCTGATCCTGGGCATGGCGGTCATGGCGGTCTCGCTGCTGCTGTTTCTCTGAGCGGGGTCGACACTCCTCTCCATGATCTGCTGCCCTGGGATCTGGGGTACATTGTGCTGTCATGACTGCTTCCTCGACCGCCCGCGTGAAATGTGACCGGCCGGGACGCTATGCCAGGCAGCTCGCGTCCCACTTCGCACAGACACAGCGAACCAGCTGGGATCCTGAATCCGGCCGGGGTGAACTCACCTTCACCGACCCGGAGGGCACCGTGGACATGATCGAGGGGGACGGTATGTTGCTGATCCACCTGCAGTGCCCGCCGGAGTCCCTTGACCGCCTGGAGGAGATGGTGGGCACCAGGCTCGCCCGTGCCGGCTGCGATGACGCCCTGGAGATCGTGTGGAAACGCCCCGGCGGGGTGGAGGGCAGCCGGTGGGTGGCTGCCCCCGAATCTTAGAACCGTTTGAGATCGTCGACCGCGGGCCCCTCCAGCAGGGTGCCGTCGGCGTCAAAGCGTGAGCCGTGCAACGGGCAGTCCCAGGATTCCTCAGCATCGTTCCAGGCCAGGGTACCGCCCAGGTGCGGGCACACCAGGCTGAGGCCGTCGTGACGGGGAGGGATGCCCGCGCGCACGAGGTTACCCACCTGGGCCGCCGGTGTGTCAGCGTGCATCTTCACCATGTTCTTCGCCGTGGCGAGCCGGGAGGCCGAGCCGAAGTCGAGACGACGAGGTCGGCCCATCACGTGGTCGACCAGGAGGTGGGCCGCCGCGGGGGCCACGGCCAGGCCCCACTTGGAGTAGCCGCCGGCGTAGTGGACCAGGCCTTCGCCCCACTGCGGTGACCCCACCATCGGTACCAGCCCGGCGGGGTGGAAGTCCTGGGCGGACCAGCTGTGGGTGAGCCGGGCGCCGGGAAAGTGTGTGCCCGTCCACTCCTCGATGTCCCGCAGCCGTTTCCGGGTACTGTCCTTCGTACCCGTCCGGTGCCCGAAACCGCCGACCAGCAGGGTGGAACCGGCGGTGCGCAGGGAAATCCGGGGGGTTTCCACGGAGATGAACATACCCGTCGGCAGCTGTTGGGCCTCGACGTCGAAGGCACACAGGTAGGAACGTTGGGCCATGAGCTGGAAGGTCGCGGAACGGCGGTCGAGGATCGGTGTGGCGGTGGCCAGGATCACCTGGCCGGCGGTGATGTCCCCGCCGCGAGTGGATACCTCCACCCGACTCGGGGTCTCACGCGGGGTGACCCGGGTGACCCGGCTGTCCTCGGTGATCGTGCCCCCGGCCTTCACCACCGCCCGGCTCAGGGCCTGCAGTAGTTCAGCGGGGTTGAGCTGGAACTGGCCGGGCAGTTCGACCGCGGCAGCCACTGGAAAGGGCTGGTCCAGCTTTCCGTGCAGACGGGTGGCCAGGCCCAGGGAGCGGGCCACCCGGTGTTCCTCGCCGACCTGTTCCACGTCCTCGCCGGTGCTGAAGGTGAAGGCACTGGCGTGCTCGACCGGAACGCGGTGGTCCAGGCAGAACTGCCGGAGCCAGTCCATGCCGAAAGTGTTGGCCGCCAGATAGTCTTCGGCTAG
>CAZTIZ010000123.1:0-3723 GCA_964613845.1 uncultured Corynebacterium sp. | reverse complement strand
CTAGGGCGTGGGGAGCTCTTCCCGCGCACCGACGGTCGGAGAGGCGGAAATATCGACGGGGTCCGATTCCGGGTCATCCTCATCCTCCGGCTCGGAGGCGCCGGTGGTGTGACGGATGAGGGCAGCCTCGAGTCTCTCCATCTGGGCCGCGAAGACGGCGAGGAGGAGGGGAGCGGCGACGACAAGAACTGCAGTCATGTTTTCCATGCTAACCGTCCGACCGGTGACGGGGAAAGACCGGATAGGTGGTGGGCATGGAAGGTGGCTAGGCTGGCGGGCATGTCACAGACCCCAGGAACGTTGACTCCGCGCCGACGCCCGCGCGTGGGAGCGCACCCTGCGGCCGGTGGTCGAGAGACGTCACTGGGACGAACCCGCCGGGCCCGCCGGATCAACCGCACCCTCGCCGTGGCGTACCCGGACGCCGACTGCGAACTCGATTTCGCCGATCCCCTCGAACTCACCGTGGCCACGGTGCTGTCCGCCCAGACCACCGACGTCCGCGTCAACCAGGTCACCCCGGTGCTCTTCGCCCGCTACCCGACGGCCGCGGATTACGCCGCCGCCGACCGCGGCGAGCTGGAGGAGATCCTCCGGCCCATCGGCTTCCACCGGGCGAAGGCCGGTCACCTCATCGGTCTGGGCGAGGCACTGGTCGGTCGTTTCGACGGGCGGGTGCCCGAGGCGATGGCGGACCTGGTCAGTCTGCCTGGGGTGGGTCGCAAGACCGCGCACGTCGTCCGGGGTAACGCCTTCGGGCACCCTGGTCTGACCGTGGACACCCACCTCGCCCGTCTCACGGGGCGGTGGCGGCTCACGGAGGAGACTGACCCGGTGCGCATCGAGCAGGACCTGGCGGGGCAGATCGAGAAGAAGGAGTGGACGATCTTCTCCCACCGCGTCATCTTCCACGGTCGGCGGGTCTGCCACTCCCGCCGGGCCGCCTGCGGGGCCTGCCTGCTGGCCGCCGACTGCCCCTCATTCGGTGTCGCGGGGCCGGCTGATCCGGTGGCGGCGGAACGTCTGATCACCAGTGAGGACCGCGACCACCTGCTCGACCTGGCGGAGGTGGCGTCGTGAAGCGGCAGGCGGTGATCGGAGTCCTGCTGGTGCTGGTGCTCACCGTCGCGGTGATCGCCGGTGCGGTGTCCCTGCTGGGCTCCGTCAACAGTGAACGGGATCCGGCCCCGGCGGCCACCGGCCCCCTGGAGACCGTGGAGGGCGCCGACGGTGAGCGCGCGGACGTGCCCCCGGCCGGGCCGGTCGGGGGAGCGGTGCCGGACCGCCCGGACTGCCCCTCGACGGGCGTGGCGGGGGTCAATCTGCCCTGTCTCGGCGGGGAGGGTGGTAGCGCCGACGGGGAGGGCGAGATCAGCGTCGTCAACGTGTGGGCCTGGTGGTGTGGCCCCTGCCGCGATGAGCTGCCCCATTTCCAGCAGTTCGCCGACGAGAATCCCGCCTACGACGTGGTTGGTGTGCACCTCGACGCCAACGCCGGCAACGGTGCCGCCTTCCTCAATGAACTGGACCTTGACCTGCCCAGTTACCAGGACGCAGACAAGCGTTTCGTCGCCGCCCTCGGCCTGCCCGGCGTCCTGCCGGTCACCGTGGTCATCGTCGATGGCGAGCAGGTGGCCATGTTCCCCCGGGCCTTCGACTCCGTGGCGGAACTGGAGGACGCCGTGACCGGGGCCCTCGGCGGTGCCGCATGATGATCCCCCACGGGCCCGATTACCCCGGTCACAACACCGCGCTGCGGCCGGGGGAGTCGCCCGGCTGGCTGAGCCCGCTGATCGGGAGAATGTCCATCGGGCGGGTCCGGCATCACCCGGACATCCGCGGTATCGACGCCCGCGCCACCAGGTTCACTCCGCCCGCCGGGCGCTGGAACGGGGCCGCCCCGGAGGCCGCGGTGCTCATGCTCTTCGCGGGCACCGAGGATCCCGCCGACCCCGCGCGGCTGCCTGATGACGCCACCGTGCTGCTCACCCACCGCTCGCCGTCCATGCGTTCCCACTCCGGGCAGATCGCCTTCCCCGGTGGGCGCATCGACCCCACCGACCGTAACCCCGTGGACTGCGCCCTGCGGGAGTCCTGGGAGGAGACCGGTCTGGACCGACGCACCGTCGCCCCCCTGGCGGAGTTGGAGGCCGTGCACATTCGTGCCTCCGGCTATCCCGTTCACCCGATCCTGGGGTACTGGCGCACCCCCTCGCCGGTGGGTGTGGTCAGCCCGGAGGAGGCCGATGAGGTCTTCGAGGCCCCCCTGCAGGAGCTGATCGACCCCGCCAACCGGATCATGCTCGGCCGCGGTGCCTGGCGGGGGCCTGCCTTCCATACCCACGGTTATGTGGTGTGGGGATTCACCGCCGGTATCCTGTCCGCGATGCTGCATCAGTCGGGGTGGGCGCAGCCCTGGGACCGGGCCACGACCCTGGATCTCAACGAGGCCCTGGCCTCCTCGCGTAACAACGAAGTGCTCCGCGAGGCGTAAGATCAGCCGGAACTGACCCTGTCCGCCGAAGAAGGATTCCCCCACGTGACACCCGCTCTCATCGTCGACGGCATCATCATCCTGATCGTGGTGCTGGCGTTCTGGTCCGGTTGGCGTCAGGGTGCCTTCTCTTCGGTGCTCTCCACGGTCGGGGTCATCGCAGGGCTGGTGGTCGGGGCGGGCCTGGCGCCCTTCGTCATGCAACTGACCGAGTCCGTGCCCATCCGCTTCCTGCTGGCGCTGGCCACGGTGGTGTTGCTGGTGGGGTTGGGTAACCTCGTCGGCGGGATGATCGGGGCGTCGGTGCGCGACCGGATGCGCATGCGCGCCTCGCAGAACCTCGATTCGACCATCGGCGCGATCTTCGTCGCGGCCGCCACGGTGCTCATGGTGTGGCTGGTGTCGATTCCCCTGGCCACCGGGATCGGCGGCGGCACGGCACAGGGCATCCGTGGGTCCACGGTGCTCAGTTACGTCGACCGGTTCACCCCGCCGAGCCTGAACCAGCTGCCCGACCAGATTTCGTCGATGCTCACCGAATCCGGCCTGCCGCCGCTGAGCCCGCCTTTCGACGCCCCGTCGGCGCGCGAGGTCGAGGCCCCCGACATCACCGTCGAGGACGTTGCCCTGGTGGAGGAGGTGCGCCCCTCCGTCACCTACGTGATGGGTGACGCCGAGGTCTGCCAACGCCGCCTCATGGGTTCCGGCTTCGTCACCGCCCCTGACTACGTGCTCACCAACGCGCATGTCGTCGCCGGCACCCAGGAGGTGCGCCTGGATACGGTCCTGGGGGTGCGGGACGCCGAGGTCGTCTACTACAACCCCGAGATCGACATCGCGGTGCTCCACAGCCCCGGCCTGGATCTGCCGGTCCTGCGCTGGGCGGAGGAGACCGCCGCCAGCGGTGACGACGCCGTCGTCATGGGTTTCCCGGGCTCCGGTCCCTTCGATGCCTCCCCGGCGCGGATCCGCGACAGCATCACCATCGCGGGCCCCGATATCTACGCCACCGGCCGGGTCGAACGCGAGGCCTACATCATTCGCGGAGACGTCCGGCAGGGTAATTCCGGCGGCCCGCTGCTCAACACCGACGGTGACGCCCTGGGCCTGATCTTCGGGGCCTCCGTGGACCAGACGGACACCGGTTATGCCATCACGGCCGCCGAGGTCCAGCGGCAGGTCGGGGATGTGGCGGCCCTGACCGCCCCGGTGGGTACCGGGGCGTGCGT
>CAZTIZ010000122.1:0-3816 GCA_964613845.1 uncultured Corynebacterium sp. | reverse complement strand
CCCGTACAACTGTGTCCCCGACAGGATTCGAACCTGCGACCTTTGGTACCGGAAACCAATGCTCTCATCCACTGAGCTACGGAGACGAACGCGTCTGACCGGACCGGAGTCCGGCTGACAACGATCAAATCCTAGCACGCCCCGGGTGGGAGGACATAACCACCCCGGTCCGGGTGCGTTCCGGCCGGGATCAGGCGAGGCCGGGCAGATCGGTGATGTCGGTGGTGCCGGTGCTCAGGTACTCCACGACGGCGGCGTCGACGGCTTGGTTGCCCATGCCCACGTGTCCGTGGCCGGGTCCGTGGACGGTGATGACGTGGCTGCCCATCCGCTCGGCCAGGGGGCCGAACTGGGAGTAGGGGGTCTGCGCGTCGCCGGTGCCCTGGATCTGCAGCGGGGCGGTGTCGAGTGCGGATCCGTCGACGGGGATCGGGGTGGCCACCGGCTCGGCACCGGAGCAGGCGGCCCCGGAGGTGAACATGGTGGGCACTGAGGTGAAGGGGTCACCGGTGACATAGCCGGTCCACGCGTAGGCGGGCAGGTCCGCCAGGTTCGGCGGCACCTGGTTCTCGTTGCACATGACCAGACGCTGCATGTTGATCGAGGCGATGACCTCCGCGTCGGGTGTCTGGGCGATCAACTCCTCGGGCACGGGCCCCTCCAGCGTGCCGTTGACGGTGCGCGCCAGGTAGTCCCACTGAGTGGGCTGGGGGATGACCATCCGGGTGAGCTGCAGGGTGGGGGAGTTGATCTGGCTGACATCGCCGGCACTGGAGAGCTGCGAGGACAGCCCCTCCGCGCTGACCCGTGCCCCACCGGTGGTGGTGATGATGTCGGCGGCGGCCTGGCCGGCCCATTCCAGACCCGGCGGGATATCGCCGATCCGGGCCGGCGGCGGCACGACGGTGGGGTTGGTGCCGGATTCGGCGACCACGCGGTTCGACCATGCCTGGTAGACGGCCAGCGGGGTCGCACCGAGGCCGTAGATCTCATCGCGCTCGGCCACCCAGTCCAGGAAGTCATGCAGGGCGGAGATATAGCCCTCCTGCTGGGTGCCCATCAGGCCGTTCCAGGCCTGCCCGGGGTCCATGCCGGAATCGAGCACGAGCCGGTCGGTGTGCTGCGGGTACATGGTGGCGTAGGTCGAGCCCAGGAAGGTGCCGTAGGACAGGCCGAGGACGGAGATCTGTTCCTCGTCGAGGGCGCGGCGGACCCACTCCCAGTCACCGGCGGTGTTCTCGGTGGTGAGGCTGGCGGTATAGCCGGGGGTGCCGATCTCGCAGGAATCGCGGACGAAGGCGCCCTCGCGCAGGACGATGTCGATGTCGTCATAACCCGGTGCCAGGTTGTTGCAGTCCACCGGCGTGGAGCCGACCATGCCGCGGGGCTGGACGGCCACCCGGTCCCACTCCTGCGTGATGCCTTCCGGCCAGGCGTAGGCGTACTGGTTACCGAAGTAGGAGTAGGCGTCACCGCCGGGCCCACCCGGGTTACCGAAGAGCGCGCCGCGCCGGTTGGCCTGGTCGCTGGCGGGCACGCGGACGAAGCCGACGCTGATGCGCTCACCCTCCGGCTCGGAGTGGTACATCGGTACCTCGACCCGCCCGCACTCGGCGGCTTCCTCCGTGACCTGGGCCGGGCAGTTCTCCCAGCTGATCTCGGGGGCGGGGGCCGCTTGTGCGGTGAGGGGCACGGTCAGGCCGATCAGGGCGGTCGCCGCCGCTGACAGGGTGGCCGTCATGGGGCGGGTGATGGGGATGGTCGTCATTCGGGGTGATCCTCGCGTTCGTCGCGGCTCGGGGGATGGGCGTCCTTTTGCAGCCTAGTATCGGGGCATCGGGTATTCCCACCTCATGGGGGCACGGACTGGTGCGGTGGTGGGGCGGGGGCTGCGATAGACTTTCTGCCCATGACACCCGCAGATCTCGCGTCCCTGATCAAGGAGACGGCCACCGGCGTCCTGACCGCTCATGACCTCGACACCTCTGTCCTGCCGGACCAGGTCGTCGTGGAACGTCCGCGCAACCCGGAGCACGGGGACTACGCCACCAACCTGGCACTGCAGGTGGCGAAGAAGGCCGGGGCGAACCCGCGTGAGCTGGCGGACTGGCTCGCACAGGCGCTGGCCGCCGACGAGGCGATCGATTCCGCCGAGGTCGCCGGCCCCGGCTTCCTCAACATCCGTCTCGCCGCCGCCGCCCAGGGCGGCATCGTGGCCAAGATCCTCACCGAGGGCGAGGCCTACGGCAACTCCGGGGAGCTGGCGGGCACGAAGATCAACCTGGAGTTCGTCTCCGCCAACCCCACCGGCCCCATCCACCTCGGTGGCACCCGCTGGGCGGCGGTGGGTGACTCCCTCGGCCGGGTACTCACCGCCACCGGCGCGGAGGTCACCCGCGAGTACTACTTCAACGACCACGGCGGCCAGATCGACCGCTTCGCCCGCTCCCTGGTGGCCGCGGCGAAGGGTGAGCCGACCCCGGAGGACGGCTATGGCGGTGACTACATCACCGAGATCGCGGCCGCGGTCGTCGAGCAGCGTGCCGATGCGCTCAGCGGCACCGACGCCGAGGTGCAGGAGACCTTCCGTTCCGTGGGCGTGGAGATGATGTTCGGGCACATCAGGGACTCACTCCACGAGTTCGGCGTCGACTTCGACGTCTACTTCCACGAGAACTCCCTGTTCGAGTCCGGTGCGGTCGACGCGGCCGTCGAGGAACTCAAGGCCAACGGCAACCTCTACCAGTCCGAAGGTGCCTGGTGGCTGCGCTCCTCCGATTTCGGTGACGACAAGGACCGCGTCGTCATCAAGTCTGACGGTGAGGCCGCCTATATCGCCGGTGACATCGCCTATATCGCCGACAAGATCAACCGTGGCCACGACCTGTGCATCTACATGCTCGGTGCCGACCACCACGGTTACGTCGCGCGTCTGCGGGCCGCCGCCGCCGCCCTGGGCCACAACCCGGAGCAGGTCGAGGTGCTCATCGGCCAGATGGTCAACCTGCTCAGGGACGGCGAGGCCGTGCGCATGTCCAAGCGTGCCGGCACCGTCATCACCCTCGATGATCTCGTCGAGGCCATCGGTATCGACGCCGCCCGTTACTCCCTGGTGCGCTCCTCCGTCGACTCCTCCCTGGACATCGACCTGGCGCTGTGGGCCTCTCAGTCCTCCGACAACCCCGTCTACTACGTGCAGTACGGCCACGCCCGCCTGTCCTCCATCGCGCGTAAGGCCGCGGACCTGGGTGTCAACCACGAGGGCGCGGATCTGTCCCTGCTCACCCACGAGCGCGAGGGCGACCTGATCCGTACCCTGGGCGAGTTCCCCGCCGTGGTCACCGCCGCCGCCGAGCTGCGTGAGCCGCACCGTATCGCCCGTTATGCCGAGGAACTGGCCGGTGTGTTCCACCGGTTCTACGACAACTGCCAGATCCTGCCCAAGGCCGGGGAGTCGGCCGAGCCGATCCACGCCGCCCGACTGGCCCTGGCCACCGCCAGCCGGCAGACCCTGGCCAACGCCCTGGGCCTGGTCGGTGTCACCGCCCCGGAGAGGATGTAGATGACCTCGGAGTTCAACTCCCTGCCCGCCCACGTCTGGCCGCGCAACGCTGTCCGCCAGGAGGACGGCGTCGTCACCGTCGCCGGGGTTCCCCTGCCGGAGATCGCCGAGGAGTACGGCACCCCCGTCTTCGTCGTCGACGAGGATGACTTCCGTTCCCGCTGCCAGGACATGGCCGGTGCCTTCGGTGGCCCGGACCGCGTGCACTACGCCTCCAAGGCCTTCCTGAGCAAGACGATCGCCCGCTGGGTCGA
>CAZTIZ010000121.1:0-3846 GCA_964613845.1 uncultured Corynebacterium sp. | reverse complement strand
GCTCACCGGCAGTGACAGATACACCACGCTCACGGACGCAACCCGGACTGTTCGAGGCCCTTGCCCACTTGCCGGCGCCGGCCGGCACCGACGGTACAGACAGTCCGGCTACTCACAGAAGGGTGTCTCACCTCCAGGGAAGTGGGACACCCCTAGCTATACGGAAGGGCTGAGCACTCCCGGCCCTGGTGCCCGGCACCCCCGACCCAGCCTAGAACCAGCGCTCGAGCACCTCGGCGACGCCGCCCTCATCGTTGGTGGTGGTGATGAGGTCGGCGACGTTCTTGACCTCATCGCGGGCGTTGCCCATGGCCACGCCGAGGCCCGCCCATTCGAGCATCTCAATGTCGTTGGGCATGTCGCCGAAGGTGACGGTCTCCGCGCGGTCGATGCCGTGGAGCTGCGCGAGCGTCGATACGCCCAGTGCCTTGGTGACGCCGGGGGCGGCGACCTCGATCAGCCCCTCGTTCATGGAGAAGGTCACGTGCGCCTTCGTGGCGTCGACGTGCGGGGCGATGAGCCGGTACATCTGCGGGGCACTCAGCCGGTCGTTGCGCAGGATGAGCTTGACCGCGGGTTCGGCGATGACCTCCTCCTCCGGCAGCACCCCGAAGCCCTGCTCCGCCCAGGTGTGCAGGTAGCCCGGCGCGATGACGAACATCTCCTCCTCCGGCTCGAAGGCGGACAGTCCGGCGCGTTCGCAGGCGATCGACACGCCCCCGTGTTCGGCCAGTGCCTCCCGGGCGGCGGCCACAACGTCGTTCATCGTCGCGGGGGCGAGTTCGTGGGCGCGGAGGACCCGGTCGGTGGCCGAGTCGTAGAGCACGGCGCCGTTGGCGGTGACGCACACCGGGCGGATCGGTAGCTGTTCGAGGACGGGGTAGATCCAGCGGTGCGGTCGGCCGGTGGCCAGGGCGATCTCGGTGCCGGAGCGGATGGCCCGGCCGAGTACGTCGCGGAGCCGGGGGATGATCCGGTCCTGGGAGTTGAGCAGCGTCCCGTCGATGTCGCTGACCACCAGTTTCGGAGCCGTGTCCATGGTTATTTCCGTAGCCTTCCCTTCAGCCCTTCGATGAGGCCGCGGGCGTTACCCAGCGCGGCGTCGGCACGCCTGTCCATGCGTTCGGCGATCTTAGCCGACGTCCTCGCCGCCTTCTTCTCTTTCTTCGCCTGGCGGGCGGTGGTGGCCTCGGCGTCGATGGTGGCGGCCTCCTCCGGGGTGGGCGCGGAGCCGCCCAGGGAGACGGGCAGCCAGCGGGCACCCGCAGGGAAGGGGCCGTGCTCATCCTCGTAGGCGGTGCGCGTGGTGTCGAGGAGTTCCTGCATGGCGGTGCGCAGACGCTCGGTGGCCTCCTCCGGGTCGCCGGAGGGGTCCACCGGCGGGCCGAGGCGCATGTGGATCGGCAGGTGGGTGCGACCGAGCTGCTTTTTCATCCCCTTGGTCCAGACGCGCTGGGAACCCCACGACACCACCGGGATCAGGGGGGCGTCGGCCTCGGCGGCGATGCGCACCGCCCCGGTCTTGAGGTCCTTGAGTTCGAAGCTGCGGGAGATGGTGGCCTCCGGGAAGATACCGACGATCTGTCCCCTGTCCAGCCGGGCCACCGCCTCCTCGCGGGAGGAGCTGCCGGCGGAGCGGTCGACGGAGACGTGGTCCATCCAGCGCATGAAGGTACCGATGACGGGCACGGAGAAGATCTCCCGTTTGGCCATGAACCGCACCAGGCGCTTTCCGCGCACGTGGCCGGGGATCTCACCGAAGATGAAGTCGTAGTAGCCGGTGTGGTTCATGGCCAGCAGGGCACCGCCGGTGGTGGGCAGGTGCTCCGCACCGAAGACGGTGATCTGCAGGCCCTGGGCGCGCATGAGCGCCTTGAGGGCACGGATGATGACACCGTTGTAGAACCGCTCCCGCGATTCCGTGGGGTGGTCGGGTACCCGGGGCAGGTCGGCGGGGACACGGAACATACCGCCACGGACGGTGAATTTCTGCTCGGACAACTGTCTCGGCTCCTGGGGTTACGTGAGCGGTTCGAGGACGTCCTTGCCCACGAAGGGGCGCAGCGCCTCGGGAACGATGACGGAACCATCCGCCTGCTGGTTGTTCTCCAGGATGGCGACCAGCCACCGGGTGGTGGCCAGGGTTCCGTTGAGGGTGGCCACGGTCTGTGCCCGACCGTTCTCGTCGCGGTAGCGGGTGGCCAGGCGGCGGCCCTGGAAGGTGGTGCAGTTCGAGGTGGAGGTCAGCTCCCGCCAGGTGTTCTGGGTGGGGACCCAGGCCTCGGTGTCGAACTTGCGGGCGGCGGATGAGCCCAGGTCACCGCCGGCGACGTCGATGATGCGGTAGGGCACCTCGACGGCGGCGAGCATCTCACGCTCCATGTTCAGCAGCACCTGATGCTGCTCGGCGGCTTCCTCCGGGCGGCAATAGACAAACATTTCCAGCTTGTCGAACTGGTGCACGCGCAGGATGCCGCGGGTGTCCCTGCCGTAGGAGCCGGCCTCGCGACGGAAGCAGGAGGACCAGCCGGTGTAGCGGACCGGGCCCTTCGACAGGTCGATGATCTCATCGGCGTGGTAGCCGGCCAGGGCTACCTCGGAGGTGCCGACCAGGTAGAGGTCGTCGCGCTCGAGGTAGTAGATCTCATCAGAGTGTTCACCGAGGAAGCCGGTACCGGCCATGACCTCCGGGCGGACCAGCACGGGCGGGATCATCAGCTGGAAACCGGCCTCGCGGGCCTTCTGGGCGGCGAGCATCATCATGCCCAGCTGCAGGAAGGCGCCGTCGCCGGTGAGGTAGTAGAAGCGGGCGCCGGAGACCTTGGTGCCGCGCTTCATGTCGATCAGCCCCAGGGACTCACCCAGCTCCAGGTGGTCCTTCGGCTCGAAGTCGAAGCGGGTCGGCTCACCGACGTGCTCCAGGACCACGAAGTCCTCCTCGCCACCGGCGGGGGCACCCTCGACGATATTGGAGAGGCGGAACTGGAGCTCCCGGACCTTCTCTTCACCGGCCTTCTGGGCCTCCTCAGCCTCCCTCACCTTCGCCTTGAGCTCGTTGGATCCCTCCAGGAGGGCCGGGCGGTCCTCCGGGGCGGCCTGGCCGATCTTCCGGCCGAAGGCCTTCTGCTCGGCGCGCAGGTCGTCGGCGGCCTGGATCGCACTGCGGCGGGCCTCATCGGCGGCCAGCAGTTGATCGACCAGTGCCGGGTCCTCGCCACGGGTGAGCTGGGAGGTACGGACGGCATCGGGATTTTCGCGGAGGAATTTCAGATCAATCACGGATATGACCCTACCGCGCGGGACCGGCGCCTGTGCCGGGACGGGCCGGATAGGGCAGAGAGGGAGAACAGGCCGGGTGAGCCGCGCCCCACTCGCCCTTGTACCGGTCATAACCAGCGTCCTAGGCTAGGGGCATGGCGGCGACATCCGGCAAGCCCGACCCCACCGGGTTACCCGCCCGGACCATCACCGAGGGCCCGCTGCCCAAACACGCCCAACTGCGGGCCATCCTCGAGGAACTGAGCACCACCCACCTGCGCCCCGGGGACATCCTGCCCGGCGAACGCGCCCTGGAGGAGATCTACGGGGTCTCTCGCATCACGGTCCGCCGGGCCATCGGTGACCTCGTGACCGCCGGGCGGCTCCGCCGCATCCGCGGCAGGGGCACCTTCGTCGCCCCCAACCCACTGGTCTCCCACCTGGACCTGACCTCCTTCTCCGCGGCGATGCACGCCCAGGGCGTCGAGGCCACCTCCCGGATCCTGCTCTCCGAACGCGCCACCGCCCCGGAGGAGGTCACCGCCTTCTTCGGCCCCGCCACCACAGGTGCCCACACCCACCTGCGGC
>CAZTIZ010000120.1:0-3876 GCA_964613845.1 uncultured Corynebacterium sp. | reverse complement strand
ACAGTGGCACCCGCCGGCCGGGGTCAGCCCAGGAAGCGGCCTGAGCGGGTGCTGGCGGGCAAGGCGTATTCTTCATACGCGAACCGGGCATGGTTGCGGGCTTCGACGCAAAAGCGGATTTGCAACCGCACCGACACCCTAAGATCAGGGCAACCATTCCGCAGCCACGTGCCCCCGGTATCCGGCGTCCCGAAGCTTCTGCACCCATTTCGCCAAGGGCAGCTCACCCGTTCCCGGCGCGCCCCTGCCCGGGTGGTCGGCCACCTGCACGTGTTCAGGCATCACTCCGTCGAGCTCTACCGCGTCATTGACCGCCAGGTGGTAGAGGTCGAGCAGGAGTCCGCCCGCCCCGGCGCGTTCGAGCAGCGTGGCGGCGTCGGTGAGCGTGCGCACGGGGTAGGCGTCGAGGCCGGAGAGGGGTTCGACCATGACTATTCCTCCGAAGCGTTGGTCGATGTCGTGGGCGACTGTGGCGAAGCGGTGCACCTGGGCTTCGGTGAGGGTGGGTCCGCCGCGGCCGAGTAGCAGGTTGAAGCGGTTGACGCCGCTCAAGTGGTGGAGGCGTTCCACAGCATTGAGGTGTGCGGCGGGTAGGTCGTGGTCGTGGAGCACTCCCCTGTCTCCTGCGGCGAGGTTCCCGCCGTAGAGGTTCAGGGCCACCAGCTCCAGGTTGCGCTGGTTGAGTTCGGCGACGAGGTCGTTGAGCTGGGCGTCGGTGGGGTCGGGGACGGTGAAGGGCCACCAAAGTTCCACGGCGGAGGTGGTGGCGTCGTCGAGGCCTTCGGTGAGGGTGGTGTGCCCGATGGAGCAGTTCATCGCGGTGATCATGGGGTTCACTCTACGATGGCCGCATGGACAGAAAAGTTGCAGTGGTCACGGGTGCCGGCGGTGGCCTGGGGCGGATCTTCGCCCGCGCGCTGGCAGACGACGGTTGGGCGGTGGCGCTGCTGGGGCGCACCCGCACCACCCTGGAGGAGACGGCGGAGGGGATCGACGACGCCCTGGTCCTCGTGTGCGATATCGCGCAGGAGGACAGCGTGCGCGAGGCTTTCGGGCAGATCACCGACCATTACGGTCGGCTGGATCTGCTGGTCAATAACGCCGGGGTACCCGGCCCCACCGGGGAGCTGCACACCATCTCCGCCGGGCAGTGGCGGGAGACCTTCGAGACGAACACCACCGGCACGTTTCTGTGCACGCAGCAGGCCTTTGCCTGGATGGCGGCGCACGGGGGCGGGCGCATCATCAACAACGGGTCCATTGCCGCGCACTCCCCGCGTGCCGGGGTGGCCGCCTATGCGGCGGCGAAGGCGGCGGTGGCGAGCTTGACGGTCTCCACCGCGCTGGATGGGCGGGCCTACGGGATCACCGCCACGGAGCTTGATCTCGGGAACGCGCGCACGGCGCTGCTGGGATCCTTCACCGGTGATGAGCCGATGTTCGAGGCCGGGGAGATCGGCCGCATGCTGGTGGCCGTGGCGTCGATGCCGGCGGGGGTGAGCGTGGATCAGGTGACCGTCACCGCCGCGGGCATGCCCTACCTGGGCAGGGGTTAGGTCCTACTCGCAGACGGTGCCGTCGCGGTCGGCGTCGCGGTACCAGGCGTACTCGGGGTCAATGCCCTGGACGTAGGGGCCGTAGCCGGATGCCTTGGCCTTCTTGCAGGTGGGGAACCGCGGGTCGGTGCCGCCGGCCTGCTGGATCTGCGGGTCCGGAGCCGGTGCGGGAGCCGGTGCGAGACTGGTGGTGGCGGTGACGGTGGGGATCTGCGTGGCGGTGGTGTCGACCGGGTAGACGTCGACGGCCGTCTCATCGGTGGGCAGCTCCTGACCCGGGCAATCATCGAGCACCCGTGCCTTGGCGTCCTTCTCCGCCTGGGTGACCCACAGGTCGTAGCGGGCCTTCACGGCGATCTGTCGGGAGACGTAGTCGCAGCGGAAGGCACGGTTGGCCGGCAGCCAGGTGGCGGCGTCACCGTCGCCCTTCTGCATGTTGGCCGGGCCGTCGACGGCCAGCAGGTTGAGCGGGTCGTTGGCGAAGGCGGTGCGCTCCTCCTCGCTGAGCTGCTGGGCACCCTTCTGCCAGGCGTCGGACAGGGCCACGACGTGGTCGATGTGGACGTCGGTGGAGGTGTCCTGGCCACGCACGAAGTGGATCTCGGTGGCGGTGTAGGGCTCATCGAGCACGCCGCTGAGCACGACGCAGTCGTGGGTGCCCTCCCGGTAGGTCACATCGCGCAGGTCGCGGGCGAGAATGTCGTTGCGGGTATCACAACCGTTGCGGTCAACATCCGCCCAGTTCGGGCCGAACTCGCTGCGCGCGTAGCCGGTCTTCGGGGCACGGCCCTTGACCTCCAGGCTCTCCAGGGCTGCCAGGGCGGTACCGGCGGTGTAGGTGATGTCCTGCACCGGGGAGAGCGGCGAGGACTCCTCCGAGACGGTGGCTGCCAGTGTGGTGGTGATCTCCGCCTCGACGACGCTGGCTGCAGCCGGGTCCGCACCCGAGTCGGGGGCGGGGGTGCAGCCGACTACGGTGAGCGAGACCGCCAGGGCAGAAACGGTGAGCCAACGCCTCAGCGTCATGGGTGTCCTCCAGGGAAAGGGTAGGTGGGATACCTGAGCATTATCCCAGAGGCGGAAATCCCCCTCGCCAGCAGGTATGGTTCCACGCTCCCGTCAGGGGCCAGACACCCCCGAGAATAATACGGATCCACCTTCTACTGTGGTATCTGACCGTGATGGTGGTCGACCTGGCCATCACCTGCGGCCGGACTCCTGTCCCCACCACCTCTGACCCCTGAAGGAACCCCCGCACACATGATCTTCTACACCGCCCCCTCCGCCACCGAGGCCCTCATCGTCACCGGTGGGCTGGCCAAGCGCACCCCGGAGAAACCCTTCAAGGTCGTCGCAGGTCGCGGCGTGTTCTGGCTGCCCTTCTTCCAGCAGGTCCGAAAGCTCAACCTGGGGACCTACAGCGTTGATGTCCGCATCACCGCCCAGACCGCCCAGAAAATCGACATCAACGTCTCCGCCAACGCTATTTTCCGGGTGGACCCCTCCGAGAAGGGCATCGTTTCCGCGGCCCGCTACATCGAGAAGTCCGGCCGTGAAATCGAGGACATCATCCGCAAGGAATTTGATGGTGAGACCCGCAGCCTGATCGGTCAGATGTCAGTCGAGGACATCATCACCGACCGCATGGCCCTGGCCAGCGAGGTCGTCACCAACATCACCCCCAAGCTGCTGGGCATGGGCTGGAAGGTCGACAGCTTCCAGATCTCCTCCATCACCGACGACAACGACCACATCGCCAACCTCTCCAAGCCTGAGCTGGCGCGTGTCGAGCAGGCCGCGGCTATCGCCCAGGCCGAAACCATGGCCAGGGTCATCGAGAAGGAGCAGGAGGCCGAGCGGCTGACCTCTCAGTACCGTCGTGACACCGATCTGCAGGTGTCCGAGAACACCAAGGAGACCGCCAAGGCGCGTGCGGAAGCTGAGCAGTCCGGCCCCAAGGCCGAGGCGGAGGCGCGCATCGAGGTCGAGGAGAAGCTGCGCCTGCTGGCCACCGCCCAGGCCAGTCGTCGCGAAGCGGAACTGGAGACCGAGGTCATCAAGCCTGCCGAGGCGGCCGCCCGCGAACGCATCATCACCGCCGAAGCGGATGCCGAGGCCCAGCGCAAGCTGGCGGCCTCCATCGCCGCCGAGCGTGGGATCCTCCTGGAGAAGGAGATGATCGATAACCTGCCGGCCATCATGGAATCACTGTCCGGGGCACTGTCGAATGGCAAGCTCACCTTCCTGGGTGACGGCGAGGACTTCAACGGTCTGATCGCCAAGCTCGTCGGTACCGCCACCACCCTGCGGGACACGCTCA
>CAZTIZ010000119.1:0-3913 GCA_964613845.1 uncultured Corynebacterium sp. | reverse complement strand
GCCAGCTGCCCGATAATGAAGGGGAAAATAAAAGACGGCCCGCGCTCGGGGGGGGGTGTGCGCGGACCGTCATACCCGGCCTCGGGGGGATGTGCCGGGGCAGGCCACACAGTATGTCGGGGCCTTGCAAGGAGTAATTATGGCATAGATTCAATGATCGAACAATACCCCTCCGGCATTGTTCCCGAATGGGCTTTCAGCCCCCCTTTCCGCTCCCGCCCTCCGGAAAAATGATTGTCCCAGAAGCCACTCCAGTCCCTTGCCTCCCAGACACCTATTAACTTTCACGGCCGGGAGGTCTACAATCAGGCTCCATGACAACCGGGCCGCGCCACAGCGAGCAGGCCACCACGTCCCGCGTGGCGGCCTTCTTCGACCTGGACAAGACCATCATCGCCACCTCCTCCGCCTTCGCCTTCGGGCGTGAATTCATGCACAGCGGCCTGATCACGCCGGTGGAGGCGCTCCAGATGTCGCTGGCCCGGGCCACCTACATGATCGCCGGGCAGTCCGGCGAGCAGATGGACAGCACCCGGGACCAGCTCGCCGCCATGATCGCCGGATGGCCGGTCGAGCAGGTCACGCAGATAGCCTCGGAGACCATGCACAGCGTGGTCATCCCCGCCATCTACGCCGAGGCCCGCGAACTGATCACCTTCCACCGCAACGCAGGCCACGACGTGATCATCATCTCCGCCTCCGCCATCCAGCTCGTCGAGCTCATCGCCGCGGAACTCGACGTCGACCGGGTCGTCGCCACCGAGCTGGAGGTCCACGAGGGCCGTTTCACCGGCGAGGTCCTCTTCTACTGCAAGGGCGACGAGAAGGCCGCGGCGATCGCCCGGCTCGCCCGCGACCATGACTACGACCTGGCCGCCAGTCACGCCTACTCCGACTCCGTCACCGACCTGCCGATGCTGGAGGCCGTGGGGCATCCCGTGGCGGTGAACCCGGACCGCGCGCTGAAGAAGATCGCCCTGGAGAACAGCTGGGACATCCGCACGTTCAGGCACCCGGTGCCACTGTTCCAGATGCCCACCACCAGGGAGGTCGGTATCGGCGCAGGCGTCGTCGCAGCGGTCACCGCCGTCACCGTCGGCGGCATCTGGTGGGTGCAGCGCGGCCGCCACGGCAGCGCCTGAACACGCCCCGACCCAGGGGGTACCCGCTTTTCCCGAAAGCACGGCAGACCCACCCGACACCGGCCACACCGGGCGGCATGGACCCAGACGATTCCCTGCCAGCAGACCCCCCGTGAACTCAACCGGCTCCGCGACCTCGCCGCTGAACAGCAGCGCCGGATCAGGGAGGAACTCGGGAACGGCGGGCAGCGGAGTCAGGACACCGCCTGTGCGATGCTCTCGGCCTCTTCCGCCCCGGCGATCCAGGACCGCAGCGTGAACTCCAGGAACTGGCCCACCCCCTCCGGACCCTCGACGAAAGCAGCCACCGCGGACCCATACCCGCTGCGGTGGCGGTTGAGCCAGGGTTCGGGAACAGCCAGGCCACGAGGATCAAAGCCGGTGGTCACAGCAGCCAGCCGGGAGGCGGCCCGGGCCACCACACCACTGTTGGCGCCGAAGAGCCGGTGGGAGAGCACCTCCCCGTGCACCACCTGGGGCAGGAGGGCGGCGTGCGCGCCTGAAGTGATCACCTCCGCCAGCACCCGCAACCGCTCCGCGCCGCCCTCGACGGCCGGGATCCCGGTGCCCCCGGCGAGCGTGTCCATCCGGGCCAGGACCTGCAGGGGTGCCCGGTGGAAGGTGCGTGCCGATGCTTCCAGCCGATCCGGGGCCAGCAGACCGTACACGCTGACCGCGCGGCCCAACGCCCCGGTGGGTTGCAGGTCACGCGTCGGGGGCGCGCCGTCGAGCAGCGTGGAGGTCCGTGCCCCACGCAGCACCGATTCCGAACCCGTGACCTCCGGACGACGGAGACTGACCGGACGGCGGTGGACGGCGGCGATGGCACGGGTCGCGGCGTCGGCCAACGGTGCCACCTCCCCCAGGGAGAGCAACGGCAGAAGCGGGTCAGCGGAAGCCATATCCACTACGATAGCCCCCGGATGGTTGTGCCCGGCTTCCCGAGGACCACACGCGGGTGTTCAATCCGTGGCACGATTGGCTACAACTACACTGAAAACACACGACACCACACCCTGCCGCACAGTTCCGGCAGGTACCGCGACGCCCCCGTCGACGCTCTGGAGGAAGGCACATAGTGAGCAACCAAGGACTCTTCACTGACGGACCGAAGGACTTCGCCGCGAACTCCGCGCAGGTGAACTCAATTCCGCTCAGCGACGTGGACACCTCCCCGGCCGGCGAGGCTTCCATCGGCACGCTGATCTCCAACGCCACCACGCAGATGTCCAGCCTGTTCCGCGCCGAGGTGGAACTGGCCAAGACCGAGCTGGCAACCGAAGCCAAGAAGGGTGCCATCGGCGGCGGCCTGTTCGGCGCGGCGGGCACCATCGCCCTCTACAGCTCCTTCTTCTTTTTCTTCTTCGCCGCGGAACTCCTGGCGGTCTGGCTGGAGCGTTGGGCGGCCTTCCTCATCGTCTTCCTGGTGATGCTGGTCGCCGCCGCGCTCCTGGCACTGTTCGGCTGGCGCAAGGTCAAGAAGATCAGCGCGCCCAAGGCCACCATCGAGTCAGTCAACGAACTGAAGAAGCTGGTGCCCGGCCAGGCGACGAAGAAGCTGGAGAGCTCCAACAGGGGCATGTTCAGTTAGCTTCCCCTCCCCACCGTGCCGAGTCCGCCCGAGGGCGGACTTTTGCCGTATCAGCCGAGCCTGATCCCCCAACGCCCCCGAGGAGTCCCGTGCTGCCGAGCCGTCGACCGGCGCTGCCTCCCTCCGTCGTGGAGCTGCCCGGCCCCTTCACCCACGAACTGGTCCACACCCGTGGCCTGCGCCTGCACGCCGCCGTCGCCGGTGAGCCGCAGCACCCGCTCATCGTTCTCCTCCACGGTTCCTTCGGCGGCTGGTTCGACTGGGCCGAGGTCATCGCCCCGCTCGCCGACGCCGGATTCCACGTCGCCGCCGTCGACGCCCGCGGCTACGGCCTGTCCGATAAACCCCCCGCCGCAGCGGGCACGGGCCTGCGCACCGCCGCAGGTGACCTGTCCGGACTGATCCAGGCCCTCGGCCACGACTCCGCCACCCTCATCGGCTCCGACACCGGCGGCACCGTCGCCTGGTTCCTGGCCACCCACGCCCCGGAGCGGATCGACGCGCTGATCTCGGTCAGCGCCACCCACCCCGTCGACCTCCGCCGCGCCATGGTCGCCCGACCCTGGCACTTTCCCTGGACGTTCGCCCGCTCCCTGCTCGCGCGTCTGCCCGGGCCCTTCCCTCCCCGCGCCTATCGACACCACCTGCGGCTCAACACCGCGCCCGGGTTCCACCGCTCCCCCCGCTTCGATGAGGTCCTGGACCTGCGTCAGCGGGCCGCGGCCGTCGGCAACACCCACCCGGCGATCATGCGCAACCACCGGCTCTTGACCTCCCCGGTGTCCGTACGCTCCGTCAACGCGCAGGTCACCGCCCCCACCCTGCTGATCCAGCCCGGGCAACGGGTGTGGAAACACCTCGCTGCCCGCTCCCGCGCCCGGGCCACCGGTCCCGTACAGATCACCTCCGTGCCGGGGACACGGAACCTGCCCCAGGTGGAGGACCCTGCCGGCTTCACCACCGCCGTGCTGCGGTTCCTGCAGCATGATGAGGCAACTGGGTGAGTCCGGGTATCCACCGTTAGGATGATGCCCATGGACCTCCTATTCTCACTGCTTCTCTTCTTCCATGTGCTGGGCACCGCCGCGCTGGTCGGTGGCTGGCTCGCCACCTTCAAGAAGCCGACCGTGCTGCAGTGGCAGCACATCGGCGCCTGGGTCCAGCTGGTCACCGGCCTGCT
>CAZTIZ010000118.1:0-4214 GCA_964613845.1 uncultured Corynebacterium sp. | reverse complement strand
GTCTGCCCCGGGACATAGACCCTGAGCTCAGCGCCGACCTGCGGGAACGTACCCGCGACAGGCTCTCTGGCTGGCAGCGGGTATGGCGTGTGTCGGGGAGCGTGACTCTGGTGGCGCTCGTCGACGCCCCGGACCTTGACATCCTGCACGGGCAGATCGCGCAGCTGCCGCTCCTGCCCTGGCTGGATGTGACCGTGGAACCGGTGACCGGCTACCCGGTCTAGAGCACCCGTCCGCAGAGACAGAAAGAGCCGCTCCCTGGCCGGGGGCGGCTCTTTCTGTCTCTGATCACACGTGGGTGGTCTCAGGTTCACGCTTGATGACCTCGACCTGGACCGGAGTGTCATCCCTGTGTGGACGCACCCCGATCAGGGCGACGGCGGCCAGGGAGACGATGGCCGCGGCACCGATGTAGAGGGCCAGGGGCGACCAGCCGGCGTCGAAGAGATAGCCGACGATGATGGGCGCGAAGACCGCCCCGAGGCGGCTGACACCGATCGCGGAGCCCACGCCGGTGGTCCGCAGCAGCGCGGGGTAGGCCTGCGGGGTGACGGTGTACATACCCGTCACGCAGCCGTTGAGCAGCATGCCCACGCCGACGCCGGCGGCGAACATGATCGCCGGCAGGGAGGTCGCCGAGATGAAGGCGATGAGCACCGCCGCCGACAGCAGGGAGAAGGCGATGAGGACGCGCTGGGCTTCGGCACGGGTGGTCAGTGCACCGTAGATCAACGAGCCGATGGTGCCACCGAAGGAGAGCATGATGCCGCCGATGATGCCCTGTTGGGCGCTCAGGCCGGCCTCCGTCAACAGGGTCGGGGTCCACTGGTTGGCGAAGTTGAAGCCGAAGGTGATCAGGGAGAACGCCACCCACAGCTTCAGCGTGGTGGCCAGCATGCCGCCCGAGAAGATCTCCCGCAGCGCGGTGCGCCCGGTCTCTGCCACGGTGGCCGACGGAAGAGCGGAGACAGGTGCGAGCTGGTCCTCCTTGCGCAGACGGCGGGCGATCTTCCGGACCTTCTCGTCCTCACCGCGGGTGCGCAGGTGGTCGACGGACTCGGGGAGGAAGGCCGCCGTCAGCAGGAGTGCGAACAGGGTCAGTGCGGCGCCGATGACGTAGATGGAGCGCCAGCCCATGGTGGGGATGAGCTGGGCGGCGAGCACCCCGCACAGCGAGGCCCCGAGGCCGTAACCGGCGGAGTAGATCGACATGGCCAGGCCGCGGAAGCGCAGGTTGGAGTATTCGCTGACCACCACGGTGACGCAGGCGAGGATGCCGCCCACACCGATGCCGGTGATGATGCGGAAGAGCAGCAGCTCGGTGTAGGAATCGGCGAAGGCAGAGAGCGTCAGGCCCACCAGATCAATGGTCAGGGCGACGAGGATGAGTTTGCGGCGGCCGTGCCGGTCGGCCAGGGGGGCCAGCAGGAGTGAGCCGATGCCGATGCCGATGAGGGCGGCGGCGAGCAGCCAGCCCAGCTGGCTGCCGCTGAGGTTGAATTCCTCGCTGACCGGAGTCGCGGTGAAGGCCATGGCGACGAGGTCGTACCCGTCGAGGGCGTTGAGGAAGGCGGCGAGACCCACGATGAACCACTGGTAGGAGGACATGCGGGTCGTGTCGATGAGCTGTCGGATATCCACGGATGTATCTTTCGGGACGTATACAGCTGCACCTCGGGTACCGGGGCTCCGGGGGAGAAGCAGAATCAGAGCGGGGGACAGTGACCGGCCGCCGGGAGGGGCCGGGCAGTATCCACGGCGGTCGAGGGCTCTCTGAAACCGCGGAACGTTTATGCACCATACGACACCGCCGACAGATTTCCACGAATTAATTTCATCTCCGGCCGGGAAGGTGCGGGTCGGTGAGGGCCGAGCGGTGCGGACATTCGGTGCACCACCCCCCGCTCCACAGCCGCCATCCCCCGGCCAGTGACAGCAGGTGGCGGTACAGGTGTCGCAGCTGGAGGGTGCGCTTATTCCCTGCACGCCAATATGGGCGGACGGAAAAGCCCCGTAACCTCCCGGGAGAGGTTACGGGGCCGAGTAGACCGCTCAGTTCCGGCTGTCACATTCCGCGGGCTCCGCGGCGGGGGAATGTCCGGCGGATGCCGGCTCGCCCGTCGTCTCTGGTGCAGGCTTCTCGCGGTCGAGTAGCCAGGCGACCAGGACACCGAAGAGCAGACCCCAGAACGGGGCAGTGATGCCGAAGATGGTCAGCTCGGAGACCGTCACCAGGAAGCACACGAGGGCTCCGGTGGAGAATGTCCCCGAGAAACCCGCCACGAAGGCGTTCTTCAGCGGGGTGAGCATCGCGATACCGGCCAATGCCGCGATGAACGCCGCGGGCATGGCCAGCATGAAACCGACGAAGGCGGGGGAGAGCAGACCCACCACCACGGCACCGGTGGCGGTGACCATGGCGGCCGCATAGTGGCGGTGCCGGTTCGGCCCCGCCACGATCAGCGCGTTGGTCGGGCCGGTCAGACACGTCGAGGTGGTGCCCAGCAGTCCCATCGGCAGTGACCACAGGCCACTGGCCGCCGAGGCGAGGTTCACGCCCGGCCGGTGCCCGGCGGCACGCAGCACCGCGATCCCCTGCCCGTTCTGCACGATGACCACGGTAATCGCCAGCGGGATCACCAGCTCGGCCATCGCCGACCATGAGAAGGTCGGCGAGGTGATGATCGGGGAGGCGAGAACGCCGTTGTCGAGCATGCCCGGTGCGACCCGCCCGGAGAACAGTGCCACGAGCGTGCCGACGACCGCGGCCACCGCCACCGGCGGCACGATCGCTGCGGCCCGCCGCCAGGCCGCCAGTGCCACGAAGACCACGATCATCGGGACCGCGATGAGCGGTTCCGCCGTCGCGGCGAGGACCAGGTCCAGGCCGAAACGAAGGAAGATGCCCGCGACCATCGCCATGACGATCGTCGGTGGGAGCGCCGCCATGATCCGGCCGATCAGCCCGGTCCAGCCGAGCAGGAAGATCAGGACACCGGTGACCATGTAGGCGCCGACGACCTCGGAGAAAGTGAGGTGCACCAGGGCGTCACCGGCGATGACGGTGCCCGGGATCGTCCAGAAATACGCCTGGGGACTGCGGTAGAACCAGGTCAGCAGCAGGGTCAAGAGGCCGTTGCCCAGAAATGCCCCGAAGATCCATGAGGATGTCTCCGCCTGGCTGAGGTTGCCGGCGGCGGCGGCCGCCAGGATCACGGCGATGGGACCGGTGGCCGAGAAGATCAGCGCGACCAGGCCGTTGCCGATCTCCTGGGGGCCGGTGTCCCGTACCAGTTCACGGAAGGTGGGGCGGGGCAGATGTGGTTTCTCAACCGCCAACAGCGGTGTGACAGCCATGGTCGCCTCCTAGACGAGCAGGGTCGGGGGGATTACGTGGTCAGGAAATCCTTCAGCAGGGCGTTGAGCTCGTCGGGGCGCTCGACGGTGGGCACGTGTGCGCCCGGGGTGAGTACCTCGGCCCGGGCCGGTCCACCGACGCCGTCGGCGATGCCCTGGAGCACCTCCGGCGGGGTGGCGGGGTCATCGCCACCGGCGACGGTGAGCACCGGGACGGTGATCTCGCCCAGACGCTCGGTGAAGTCCCAGTCGGCCAGTGCCTCGCAGCAGGAGGCGTAGCCCTCGTCATCGCAGGAGGCGATCATCGCGCGGTAGTGGGCGGTGGTGGCCGGCCTGGACTTCAGGAAGCCGGGGCTGAACCAGCGGCCGACGACCGCGTCAGCGAGGCTTTCGACGCCGGCGGCACGGGTGGCTGCGGCACGCTCCAGCCAGGAGTCGCGGGTGCCGAACTTCGGCGAGGTGCACAGGAAGACGGCGCGGGTCACGCGCGGGGAGGTGGCGGCCAGGTACTGGGCCACGGCACCGCCAAGGGAGAGGCCGGCGACGGCGAAGTTCTCGACGTGGAGAGTGTCGAGGGTCTCCAGGACGTCAGCCGCCAGGTGCTCGATGGTGGCCGGGCCCGGGATGACCGGGGAGCCGCCGTGACCGCGGTGGTCGAGGGCGATGACGCGGAAGTTCTCCGACAGGGCGTCGAGCTGGGGCAGCCACATGTCGGTGGTCGAGCCGATGGATCCGAGCAGGACGACGGTGTCCTCACCGGAGCCGTAGGTGACGTGGTTCAGGATGGTCAATTTAGTTCTCCTCCTTCTCGATGACTGCGGCCAGGCCCTGGCCGCCGCCGATGCACATGGTGACCA
>CAZTIZ010000117.1:0-4337 GCA_964613845.1 uncultured Corynebacterium sp. | reverse complement strand
ACCTGTTCAAGAAGTAGTCACCACCCCCTGCTCTAGAAACACAGCACACAGACCCGGGACTTCGTCCAGGGTTCTGCTTCTGCCAGAATCCGCCCCGTGTCCGACCCACCGGTTGAACGCAGGGCGGATTCTGCGTTTCTTCCCCACTACAGCCGCCAGCCCCCGCCGCCTACTCCCTCACCTGCCGGATGGTGATGTTGATCCGGCCCCGCTCCACCCCACAGCCCTCGGGTGCCGTGCCCTCCCGCACTGCCGGGACACCGTGGTAGGCGCGCCGCGCCGGGCCGCCGAAGACCACCAGGTCACCGGAGAGCAGGGTGATGTCGTCCCAGGGCCGGCCACGGTGCTCGGTGTTGCCCATGCGGAAGATGGCGTCGTCGCCGATGGACAGGGAGATCACCGGTGCGCGCGAGGGCTCGTCGGCGTCGATGTGCATGCCCATGGTGGCGTCGGGCGGGTAGTAGTTGAGCAGGGCGGCCTCGGCCCGGAAGGAGCCGTCGGCCCAGGGGGCCAGCTCACCGGCCACCTGTGCGGCGGCGGTCAGCCCGGCGCGGGCCAGCTCACCGTAATTGTCGGGAACCGGCGCGATCCCGGTGTGCGGGCGCGGCGGCCAGGGTTGTCCCAGGGCGAGCACGTGCACGCTCATGCGGCCGGAGGATAGCACCGGGCGTGTCATCGCGTGGGGGCCACCGGCCACGGATCGGGCCAGCCCCCGGGCCTGATCCACCAGCCGGGTCTGCGCTGCCAGTGGCAGCCAGCCGGGCAGGTGCGCCACCCCCGGGGCCACGCGCACGGCCGGGCGTGGCAGGCCGGAACCGAAGAGCGTCGACATGCGGTCCTCCCTTCGCCGGGCACAATGGGCCCATGAGCACGTTCAACCCCAGAACCTACAGCGACCTGGAGCAGATGCGCAGCGGGCAGTGGTACCTGCCCGGCTCCCCGGAGCTGAATCGTCAGCATGAGCGGGCCGCGCGGCTGAGCCGGGAGTTCAATGCCCTGGCCAACACCGATCCGGAGCGTGCCGCCGAGCTCCTGGGCCAGTTGCTGGCCCCCGGCTCCGCGGTCCCGGAGGTCGCCGCCCCCGCGTACATCGAGTACGGCTGCCATACCCGCGTGGGTGAGGGGGTGTTCCTCAACTACAACACGGTCATCCTCGATATCGCGGAGGTCACCATCGGGCAGGGCAGCCTCTTCGGCCCGGGCTGCCAGCTCATCACGGTCAATCACCCGGTCAATGACCTGGAGATGCGCCGCGCCGGGTGGGAGCGCGGCTCGCCGATCACGATCGGGCGGGACTGCTGGTTCGGGGCCGGGGTGATCGTCACGCCCGGGGTCACCGTCGGCGACCGGTGTGTCATCGGCGCAGGTGCGCTGCTCACCCGCGATATCCCGGACGATTCACTGGCGGTGGGTTCCCCGGCCCGGGTGATCCGCCAACTCAACACCGGTGAGCACCGCCTGGAGCGCGAGGATCTGCCCGAGGGGGTGCCGCATGCGGGATTTTGATCTGGGGCGCATCGGTGCGGGCCTACCCGTCGCCGGCACCCTCGCCCGCCTGCCGGGGCTTCTCGACGTCTCCCCCACCGCCGTCATCCAGGCCCCACCCGGCACGGGCAAGACCACGCTCGTCCCGCCCGCCCTGGCCAACCACACCGGCGGCAAGGTGCTGGTCACCGCGCCCCGCCGGGTGGCCGTGCGCGCCGCCGCCCGCCGTCTGGCGCAGCTCGACGGCTCGAAGCTGGGCGAGCGCGTCGGCTTCACCGTCCGGGGCGAGCACCACCCCGGTTCGCAGGTGGAGTTCCTCACCCCGGGCGTGCTGCTGCGCCGCCTGATCTCCGACCCGGAACTGAGCGGGATCAGCGCCGTGGCCGTCGATGAGGTGCACGAACGCCAGCTCGACTCCGACCTGGTGCTGGGCATGCTCCTGGAACTGGTACAGCTGCGCGATGACCTGCACGTCGTCGCGATGTCCGCCACCCTCGACGCCGCCCGCTTCGCCGAGCTCATGCACGCCCGGGTCCTCGACACCCCGGCCGTCACCCACCCCCTGCACATCCACCACGCCCCGCACGAGGGGCGGGCCGGCTGCAGCCGCGACTTCCTCGACCACCTCGCCGACCAGGCACGCCGCGCCGTGGACCGCAGCGGCCACTCCGCGCTCGTCTTCGTCCCCGGTGTGCGCGAGGTCGAGCACGTGGTCTCCCGCCTGCCCGGCGCGCTGCCCCTGCACGGTTCGCTCAGCGCGGCGGAGCAGGACGCGGCACTGCGGCCGAGCGCGCGGCCGCGCATCGTGGTCGCGACGTCGATAGCCGAATCCTCGCTCACGGTGCCGGGCGTGCGCATCGTCATCGACTCCGGCCTGTCGCGGGTGCCCCGCCGCGACGCCACCCGCCAGATGACCGGCCTGATCACGGTCTCCGCGGCGAAATCCACCGTGGACCAGCGGGCGGGCCGTGCCGGGCGCGAGGGGCCGGGCGAGGTCATCCGGTGTTTCTCCGAGGCCGATTACCGGCACCTGGCCGCGCACATCACCCCGGAGATCGCCACCTCGGATCTCACACAGGCCGCCCTGACCCTGGCGTGCTGGGGCACCCCGCGTGGGGAGGGGCTGCCGCTGCCCGACGCCCCGCCCACCATCGCCATCACCGAGGCCCAGGAGGTGCTCGCCGCCCTCGGCGCCGTCGGGGAGCGCGGGGAGGCCACCGACCTGGGCCGGACGCTGGCGACCCTGCCGGTTGATCCGCGGCTGGGCCGGGCACTCGTCGAGTGTGGACCGGCCGCCGCCGAGACCGTCGCCCTGCTTGCCGACGCCCCCCGCGGCGACCTGGCCACCCACCTGCGGGCCATGCGCGGCCAGGCACGATTCGAGCGGGAGGTACGGCGTCTGCGGCGTCTCGCCCCGGCCGGTGACGGCACCTCCGACCCGGGCCTGATCACCGCACTGGCCTTCCCGGGACGCGTTGCCCGCCGCGAGGGCGAGGACTACCTGCTGGCCAGCGGCACCCGCGCCATCCTGCCGCCGGATTCCCCGCTCAAGGGAGCCCCCTGGCTGGCCGTGGCCGAAGCCACCCGCAGCGCCGGCACCTCCCGCGAAGGCCGGGCCGGCGCCATGATCCGGGCCGGCGCCCGCATCAACGAGGACGACGCCCTGGCCGTGGTCGGCGTGGAGGAAACCGTCACCGCCACCCTGGCCGGCGGCCGGATCCGGGGCCGGAAGGTGCGCCGGGCCGGGGCGATCGTGCTCTCCGAGACGCCCGTGAAGGTGGCGCGCGAACAGGCCGCCGAGGCCCTGGCCGAGGGCATCCGGCAGGAGGGGCTGTCGCTGTTCACCTTCTCGGAGAAGGCGCAGGCACTGCGCGAACGCCTCGACTTCCTGCACGGGCAGCTCGGGGATCCCTGGCCGGAGGTCGCGGCCGCAGACCCGGCGCTGTGGTTGGGCCCGGAGCTGGCGGCGGTGGCGGGCGGGGCGTCGATAGGCGGGGTGGACATGTACCCGGCGCTGCAGCGCCTGCTGCCCTGGCCTGCTGCCACCCGCCTGGCGGAGCTCACCCCTGAGCGGCTGCGCGTGCCCAGTGGCAACACCCACCGGGTGGATTACTCCACGGGGCGGCCGGTGGTGCGGGTGAAACTACAGGAATGTTTCGGGCTCGACGCCTCCCCGGAGCTGGCCGGGGTGCCGGTGCAGTTCCACCTGCTCTCCCCCGCCGGGCGTCCCCTGGCTGTCACCGATGACCTGGCCAGCTTCTGGGCCGGGCCCTACGGGCAGGTGCGTGCCGAGATGCGCGGACGCTACCCCAGACACCCCTGGCCGGAGGACCCGTGGACGGCCCCGGCGACGGCGCGGACGAAGAAACGGATGTGATTGCGCCACTGGAGGGCGGGATGGCGGGTCAGGAAACGAAAAACCGCCCCGGGCGGGGGCGGTACGGATACAGCGAAAGTGGAGCGGAAGGACTCAGGCCGCGGCGATGTCCCGGGTGCGGACCATGCGCAGCAGGGACTCCACGCTCACCCAGGTGGCGTTATCCTCGGCGTCGACGCTGGGGGAGCCGCTCCCGGCGTCGAGCTGACGCAGCTGGAAGCCCTCGGGCAGAGCATCGACCTGGCTGGCGGCCATGGCGAGGGTGGGCAGGGCCATGGCAGGGGCCCAGACGTGGACCTCGGGGAGATCCAGCAGGTGGGAAGCCATCACGGTGCCCTCAAGCAGCTCGCAGGCGGTGGCTTCGGTGATCTCACCGTCCAGGCGGACGGCGATGACAGGTCTGTCGGGCGATTCCTCAGACAGGTCCAGTTCCTTCGTGATCATCATGCCTGCCAGTTTAGATCTCCCATCCTTA
>CAZTIZ010000116.1:0-4359 GCA_964613845.1 uncultured Corynebacterium sp. | reverse complement strand
CGGTGACCGGCTCAGGGGTGGTGGGGCACAATCCGGGTGCCTCGATCCGGGCACGCTCACGGCGTCTGGTTCTGTCGTACTACCCATCACTCACGCTCCTGCGCGAAAACGCCGGTGAAGCCGGTGGAACTGGACTATGGTCACCTATCTACAGCGCTGTCCTACGCTAGGAGCTTCACGGACATGACCGTCGTCTCGCAGCAGTCTGCCTCCACCCGCCAACGTTCGGGGAATGCGACGTGGGTCGTCGTGGTGGTCTGCGGTGTCATCGCCGCGATGCACGTGTGGAAACTGCCCGGTGTGCTCACGGAGGTTCAGGCGGATCTCACCATCAGCCTGGTGCAGGCCGGCCTGCTGTTGGGGCTGGTGCAGCTGGCGGGAATGCTGGGTGGAATTCCGGCGTCCATTTTGGGTGAGCGCGTGGGGCTGCGCCGGACCGTGGTCCTCGGCCTAACCCTGCTGGTGACGGGCACGGTGATCAGCGCCCTGGCGACCACACCAGAGGTGATGATGACCGCCCGCGCCCTGGAGGGCATCGGGTACCTCGCGGTCACCGTGATGGCTCCGGCGTTGATCCGCCGTGACACCCCGACTGACCGGCTGACCATGGCGATGGGGGCCTGGGCGGGGTTCCAGGGGATGGCGACCTTCATTGCCGTGCTGGGCAGCTCGCTGTTGCTGCAGGTCACTGACTGGCGCATGTGGTACTGGATCATGGCGGCGGTGACAGCCGTCGGTATCCCCCTGCTGCTGAAGTATGCGGCCCCGGATCCCCGGCGGGAGAGCGGGGTCGCAGCGGCCTTCGGCCGGGTCGGGGTGACGGTGCGCAGTTGGAAGCCGTGGGTCGCCGGTGCGGTGTTCTCCTGCTACACCGTCCAGTGGACCGCCGTGATCGGGTTTCTGCCCACCGTCTACGAGGAGTACGGGGTCGGTCCGGTGGCGGGTGGGGCGCTCTCGGCGGTCGCTGGTGGGGTCAACGCCGTGGGCGCGGTGGCGGCCGGATTCCTGCTGCAGCGCGGATTCGCCGTTCGCCCGCTGGTGATCACTGCCTTTGGGGTCATGGGGATCACCGCCTTCGGCGTCTATGCCATTGATTGGTCGGTCCTGCCCGGTACCTTCATCCCGCAGTTTGTGCTGGTCTGTATCTTCTCGATGGTCGGCGCGCTGATCCCGACCTCCATGTTCCGGATCGCCGTGGACCTGGCCCCGCCCGGTGGTTCACCGCCCGGTGTGGTCGGGCTGATGCAGCAGATGCAGAACACCGGCAATTTCCTCGGCCCCATCCTCCTGGCCTCGTTGGCGGCGCAGGCCCAGGGCTGGCACACCTCCTGGTGGCTCACCGCCGCGGCGGGCGCCCTGGGCATCGCACTGATCATGCTCTTCTCGGAGAAGCGGCTGGGCTTTTCCCTGCGGGAGCGCTGAGCGTCAACTCCCTGACGACGCCGCGCCCCTGCCGCACAGGGCGGACAGGCGCGGCGTCTCGATGGGCGGGGTCAGGGCAGCAGTCGCGGGACGACCTTCCCGGTGACGTTGCGCGGTAGCTCATCGACGAAGTGGACGTCGCGGGGGACGGAGTGGTCGGCGAGGTGCTCGCGCACCCACTCGCGGATGTCGTCGGCGGTGACGGCGCGGCCGGTGGCGTCATCCTCCCGCACGACCCACACGGCGATGCGTTGGAAGGTCTTCTCGTCATCGACGCCGGTGGCGAAGACGTCGTTGAGGCCGGGCATGCGGTCGAGGACGGCGTCGACGGAGCGGGGATAGACGTTCTCGCCACCGATGATGATCATGTCGTCGACGCGGCCGAGCACCCGCAGGTAGCCTTCCTCGTCGAGATAACCGAGATCACCCATCTCCACCAGGCCTTCGGAACGGACGATCGGGATATCCGGGTTGGTGTAGCCGGTCAGCGTGGTGGCGTTGCGCAGGAAGATCCGCCCCGGGGTGCCCGTGGGCACCCCGTTGCCCTCATTGTCGAGGATCCGCAGCTCGGTGCCCACCGCGATCTGACCCGCGACGGTCGGGTCGGCGGCCATCTCCGCGGCGGATGCCACCGAGGCCAGCGTCAGCTCAGTGCTGCCGTAGACATTGGCCAGGATCGGACCGAACCGCTTCGTGAGGGCCTCCACCAACGCCGGGGTGATCGCATTGCCGGAGGACACGATCAGCTCCAGGCTGGAGGTGTCGTGGGACTCGTGCCCGGGCACCTCCAACAGCTGCTTGAGGAAGATGGGGGAGGATATCGCCACCTGCAGCTTGTGCTCCTCCACGTCCGCCAACGCCTGGGCGGGATCGAAGAGCCGACGGGTGACCACCGTGGCACGGGCGGCCAGCGCGATATTGAGCATGGCCCACCCCCAGGTGTGGAAGATGGAGGCGGTGAGCTGGAAACGCATGCCCGCCCGCAGCGGGATCTTCTCCAGGATGCCGGCCAGGGTCAGCGGCAGGCGCGGCTCGGGCCGGACCACACCCTTGGGGATGCCCGTGGTGCCCGAGGACATGAGCACGATCGGACCGTGCTTGGGCAGCACCGGCAGCTTCACGCTCTCGGTCTCCCAGGGGCGGGAGACGATCTGCGCCAGCGTCAGCTCATCAGGGTGGGGACGCGACTCGTGGGCCACGATGACGTGCAGGCCGTCGCGCTGTTCAGGCACGCGGTCGAGGAACTCGTCGTCGATGACGAGGACGTTGATGTCGTTCTCCTCGATGACCCCGGCGAGCTGCTCCCCGGAGGAACCGATGTTGAGCAGGAAGATCGTCGCGCCCGCATAACCCTTGGCGGTCAGCGGGGTGATGATACCGCGGCCATTGCGGGCCATCACGCCCAGCCGGATCCCGTCCAGCTCCAGGGAGAGCAGGTGACGGGCCAGCGCCTGGGAGTCCTCCCGCAGCTGGTGGTAGGTCAGCTCGCCGTCATCGTCGATGACCGCCAGGCGGTGCGGGGTCATCTGGTGCCCCTGCTCGACCTCACGGGCGGCGGTGAACCAGTAGCGGGCCAGTGTCTGGGGCAGACTCATCGTCGCAGCGGCGCCACCGTCGAAGGCGACGATCCCGGAGCGGACGACGGCGGGGACGAACTTGCCGATCGCCCGAGTGGTGAAGGCCGCGCTTTTCAGCCTCTTGCGGATGGTCAAGAAAACTCCTCTGGTGCTCAGGTTCCGGCCGCCGTGACGGCATGAGCCGGGGTGACGGGTGGGAGTGTAGTTTGAATGACCTAAATGATGCCACAGGCGACCGGGCGGGACAGGAATGCCGGGAGATCGGGGAGGATGCGACCCGGGCAGGGGGAAACGGGGTGATCCTGCGCTAAGGTGCTTGATGTATCATCTCATCTGCCCCGCGTCCCGCGCACCCCGGTCGCCCCCGGGCGCACCGGCTCGCTCCCACGGGGCATCAGGAAAGCAGGAACCATGTCATCATCCCCGTCCGTGCGCAGAGCCACCGTGTGGGCAGCGCTCCCGCTGATCATCGCACTGCTGGTCACGCTGCTCTCGCCCACACCCCCCGCCCGTGCCGGGGAGCGCAACCTGGTCATCTTCGGTGACTCGGTGCCGGCGGACCCGCCGCTGGAGTCCTACGGCCATGAGCTGCTGGGCCTGCTGTCCACCGGCCTCAGCGCCGGTGGGCAGGAGCGCGCGAGCTGCGTCCGTTCCCCCGAGAGCTTCGGTGTGCTGGCAGCTCAGGAGCTGGGCCTGACCGCACACGACTTCTCCTGTGCCGGTTCCGCGGCCACCTCCCCGGGCTTCCTGTCTCTCGGGCTGAGCTTCGCCCGCCAGGTTGACCTGGCTCTCGCCGCCGATGCGCTCGGCCCGCAGACCGAGCGCGTGCTGATCACCGTCGGCTTCAACGACACCTACACCAACGTGGGGCTGACCGAGACGCAGCTGCGGGAGGAGTTCGTCGCCGCCGCCCTGCCGCAGGTCGATCGGATCAAGGCGGCGGCGCCGGAGGCTCGCGTCCAGATCGTCGGTTACGGCTCCATCACCGAGGACGGCCACGTGTGCCTGGTCCACCTCGGTAACAACAGTCACGATCGCACCCGTACCCGCCTGGTCACGGGCCTGGAGGGGGTGTCGCAGCGGATGCAGCAGGACCTCGCCGGTGCCGCCGACATCGAGTTCCTCGACCTCAAGCCCACCACCGCGGACAACAGCACGTGCGCCCCGGATGAGCAGCGCATGTGGGCGGGGCTGATTGACCGCCAGGCCGGGCCGAATAATCTGCCGGTGCACGCCAACGCGCGTGGACATGCCCACATCGCGGAGATCATCGTCGCCAGCTGAGAGCACTGTGGCGCACATGCATTAAAGTGATGACAGGTACTCACGTGACCATCAACAGAAGGAGAGCCATGCTGTC
>CAZTIZ010000115.1:0-4718 GCA_964613845.1 uncultured Corynebacterium sp. | reverse complement strand
GTCGCGGGCCTTGTTGCGCTGCAGGTGCCCGATCGCACACCACCGCACCCCGGTGTCCGCCAGTTCACCGGCCTTGGCGGACAGCTCACCGATGCGGTTCTCCCCCAGCGTGGTCATGCCCGCGGCAATCGCCAGGCGCAGGCGCTGCGCGGGCCAGGTCTTCGACACCGGCAGCAGACGCACCCGGGCGGGATCACGGTCGGCGCGGCGGGCGGCATCGGCGATACGCCCCTCCACCTCCTCACGTGCGGCACGGAACTGCTCGACGGTCTCGGGGAAGGGGAAGGTACTCATGACAGCCACGGTAGCGGGTTCCGGATCAGAGCTGCGTGCCCTGGGCCAGAAACGGAGGTAGGCTCCACTTAAGGGATGCGGAGCCTGCCTCCGCTTTCCGGCCGGACCGGAACGAGAGATGAGGTACGAGGGAAATGACACCCAGCCCACCGCTGCGCGCCGATGCCCGGAAAAACTACGACGCCCTGGTCACCGCCGCCCGTCGGCACCTGAGCAGCCGGGGCGTGGGCACCTCCCTGGAGGCCATCGCCCGCGAGGCCGGGGTGGGCGTGGCCACCCTCTACCGGCACTTCCCCGAACGCGACCACCTCATCTTCGCCGCCCTCAACGCCCAGGGCGAGCAGCTGCGCGCCGTCTCTGAACTCATTCGGGAATCAGGCCCGGAAGCCACCCGACTGGAACGGTGGCTGCCGGAGGTGGAGAGCTACCTCAGCTCCTACCAGGGACTACCCGACTCGATCGCCCACGCCCTGGAAGGCCGGGAGGACACACCACTGGCCATCAGCTGCCAGGAGATCATCACCATCACCGACGAATTCCTGGCCGACGCAATCCGCCACGGCATCGTCCGCGCCGGGCTGAGCGGCCAGACCCTGTTCGAGTCCACCCTCATGCTCGCCTGGCTCGGCTCCCAACTGCCGGATCATGATCACGGCCTCGACGCGGTGCGTGACCTCCTCCGCCACGGCTACCGCTCCGACCAGCCCTGACCTGCAACCTTAAGGAAACTCTGACATGTCTGTACCACTGAATATCCTCGATCTCGTCTCCATCCCCGAGGGCGGTACCGCCGGTGAGGCGATCGCCGCCTCGATGGACTCCGCCCGCCTGGCCGATGAGCTGGGCTATCACCGGCTGTGGTTCGCCGAACACCACAACACCCCGAATCTGGCCTCCAGTGCCACCGCGCTGCTGATCTCGCAGGCGGCCTCCGTCACCGAGCGGATCCGGGTGGGCTCCGGCGGGGTGATGCTGCCCAACCACGCCCCGCTGATGGTGGCCGAACAGTACGGCACCCTGGCCACCGTGCACGGGGACCGCATCGACCTGGGCCTGGGACGGGCGCCGGGCACCGACGGGATGACGGCCCAGGCGCTGAGCCGCTCCTCGGCGGAACCGCAGGCCTTCGCCGGGAGCATCTATGACCTGCAGGGCTGGTTCAGTGAGACCGGCACCTCCCACAGCATGCCGATCGTCTCCGCGACCTCGGCCGGCACCCGGGTGCCCATCTGGGTGCTCGGCTCGACCGTTAACGGGGCATCGATCGCCGGCCAGCTGGGGCTGCCCTTCTCCCTGGCCTCCCACTTCGCACCCGACCAGATCGATCAGGCCATCGAGGTCTACCGGGAGGCTTTCAGCACCGAGATGCCCACCGCCCAGATCGACAAGCCCTACGTCATGGCCGGCATCAACGTCATGGTCGCCGACACCGATGCCGAGGCCGAACGGGAATTTACCGTGGTCGAGCAGATGTTCGGCGATATCCAGAGCGGACGCAGCCGCAAACTCCAGCCCCCGGTGGACCCGGGTTCCACCGGACCCCAGCCCATGCTGCGGGTCAAGGCCGTGGGTTCCCCGGAAACGGCGAAGGCCCAGCTGGCGGAGTTCGCGGAACGCACCGGCGCCGATGAGCTCATCACCGTCACCTACGCCTTCGACCCGGCCGTGCGGGACCGTTCCCTGCGGCTGCTGGCCGAGGCCTGGTTCTGAGAGTCGGCGCCCGGAGCGAACCCACTCAGAACGTCGCCGCGTCGATGACGAAGCGGTAGCGCACCTGCGCGGCGACGGTGCGGTCATAGGCCTCGTTGATCTGCGCGGCGTCGATGAGCTCGATCTCGGCGTGCACTCCGTGCTCGGCACAGAAATCGAGCATCTCCTGGGTCTCGCGGATACCGCCGACCAGCGAGCCGGAGAGGGTGCGCCGCTTCTGGGTGAAGGAGCGCACCATCGTCTGCAGCGGGGCACCCGGCAGGCCCAGCTGCACCAGCGCCCCGTTGAAACGCAGCAGCTGCAGGTAGGCATCGGCGTCCAGATCCACGGACACGGTGTTGAGGATGATGTCGAAGTAGTTCTCCCAGCCCTCGGGGATGCCCTCGGCGGTGGAGACATGGTGGGTGGCGCCGAAGCGCAGGGCGTCGTCACGCTTGCTACCGGAGTGGGAGAACACGGTGACCTCGGCGCCCATGGCGGCGGCGATCTTCACGCCCACGTGTCCGAGCCCGCCCATGCCGATGATGGCGACGCGGCTGCCCGGCCCCGCGCCCCAGTGACGCAGCGGGGAGTAGGTGGTGATGCCCGCGCAGAGCAGGGGCGCGGTCGCGGCCGGGTCGAGGGCCTCGGGCACGCGCACGATAAAGGCCTCACGCACGACGATGGCCTGGGAGTAGCCGCCCTGGGTGTACTCCCGGTCGGCATAGGGATCCTCCGCACCGTAGGTGGTGACGACACCGTTATCGCAGTAGGAGATCTCCCCGGCGGCGCAGGGATCGCACTGCCCGCAGGAGTTGACGAAGCAGCCCACCCCGACGCGGTCACCCACGGTAAACTTCGTGACCTCCCCGCCGACAGCCTCCACGCGGCCGACGATCTCGTGGCCGGGCACCAGCGGATACGGCCGCTCGCCCCAGTCACCGCGGGCGGTGTGGATATCGGAGTGGCAGATGCCCGCGTACTCGATAGCGATGCGGACATCATCGGCGCGCAGGGCACGACGCTCGATGGTCACCGGCTCCAGCGGCTCGGCGAAGCCCGGGACGCCCCAGGCGCGGGTGGTGGTGGCAGTCAGATCAGTCATGGTGGCAAGGGTAGTCACCCGCGCCACCGGCCGCAGCCGACTACTGACGGCTACTGGCGGCGCAGCTCGCTGAGGTCCATGTTGAGCACGCTCTCTGCCTCACTGATGCCGTCCTCCTCGACGGGCACGTCGACGGTGCAGATCATCACGGTCGCGCCGGTGGAATCGGAGATCAGCGCCATGCGGCCGAACTCGGCGTCCCAGGGCTCGCGGATGACCTCGCCGCCGAGTTCCGGCACGCGGGCCACGGCGGCGTCGACATCCGGCACGCCCAGGTAGGACTGCCAGAAGCTGGGCACCTGCGGCGGGAACTTCCCCTCGGCCTTCCACAGACCGGCGAAGGGCGCTCCCTCGGCCATGGCGGTGGCGTAGGTGAAGTCATCGCCCGCGTCCATGGTGGCGATGTCCCAGTCGAGCAGGCCGTGGTAGAAATCGACGGCCTCGCTGTAGCGGGAGGTGGCGGTCAACTCGTGCCACACCGGGGTGCCCGGCTCACCGGCCGCGACGAACGCGTCCTCACCGGCGGGTTCAATGAGGCCGAACATGGCGCCGGCGGCGTCGGTGAGCACGGCCATGCGCCCGAGCTGCACGTCAGTGGGCTCGGCGAGCACCCGGCCCCCGAGCCCGGTGACCTTGCGGATCTGGGCCTCCAGGTCATCGGCCAGGAAGTAGGTGATCCACGTGTCGGGGAACGCCCCGCCCTCCTCCGGCTGGGGGATGAACCCGGCGACCGGCAGCCCCTTCACGCGCGCGATGCGGTAGCCGGAACCGGCGACCTCCTCCTCGACGGTCCAGCCGAGGATCTCCGCATAGAAGTGGGCGGACTTGCGCGGGTCCGAGGTGGTCAGGTCGATCCAGTAGGGCATTCCGCCGAGGGCCTCGAAAGCCGGCATTACAGGTTCCTCCACTTTTCAGGGTCAAAGTCATCGTCCGCGGTGGCCTCATCGAAGAAGTCGCCTTCCCCGGCGTCCGCCGCGGACGTCACGCGCGCACAGGCCTCAGCGATGCACACGACGTCATCGTGGCGCAGGGTGCGGCCCCGGCGCGTATCGACGTCGCCGTTGACGGTCACCTGCCCCCCGGCGATGAGCTCCTTGGCCTCGCCACCGGTGGCGGTGAGGTTCGCGAGCTTGATGAACTGTCCGAGCTTGATCGTCTCATCGCGGATCGCGACATCATGGGCGTGCATGATCGCCCAGTGTAGTCGGCGGCGGATGAGGGGCCGCGGGCCGGGGAGGGGGCGGGTTTGTTGTCGGGGTGGGCAGGGTGTTTGGGGTGTTGCCCGAAAGGAGTCGCCCGAATTCACCTCCATTTTCTTCACGTTGCCCGAAAGCACGACTCCTTTCGGGCAACTGGGGCCCGGTGCCTGGGGGCTGATCACTTTGCGCCCGCCCACGGCACTCTGCTGGATGGAGTACCCCGCTCCGTGCCCCCACACCGGAGAAACCACGATTAGGGGTTGTGGTGCCCCACCACACTGTGAATACCTGAAAGGTCGTATCGTCATGAAGAGCCGTTCACTCCTCGCAGGGGGCTTTGCCCTCGCACTCGCTGTCGCTTCTGTTCCCGCTTTCCAGGCCGTGGCGTCAACCAACGAAAACACTCCCCCCGGTGATTGCATCCCCGGCGC
>CAZTIZ010000114.1:0-4779 GCA_964613845.1 uncultured Corynebacterium sp. | reverse complement strand
GTCTGCGTCCGGCCCGGAGCCCTCGGCGGGCTCTACGGTCTGGTCGTCGTCGGGATCGGCGTCATCATGCTGGGTGGTCATGAGAGTTCCTTTCGGCCTTCGGGGGACGGGTCGAGTGTTCCGCGACGGCTAGCTCCAGAAAGTTTTCCTGTCATCACGGAGCGCTCGTGTTCGAGCGTAACGATGAATCTCGTCGAGTGTGGAGATTTGACGTTCCGAGGCCGCGAACAGGTCCGCGAAGATCTTCGGGTCCATGCCGAGAAGTTCCGCGTTGGCCTGCAGCGTCTGCCAGCCACCGATCTTGCCGTGCACCGCGCTGCGCATCAGTTCCGTTTCCAGCAGCAGCGTCATCGGGGAGCGCTTCACTACCCGCCCGTCGGTCTTGAGGCGGGCCACCCGCTCACCGACCCAGGCCGCGGCCTGCCGGTGTCGGCGGCGGCGTACCCCCAGATCATCGATCAGGTTCCGCAGGAAGGTCCGCTCGGCCCGGACCTCCGCGGCCAATCGGGACAGTTCCGCAAAACACGGGGTGTCCACGTAGTCCCGGGCCATCCGTTCCAACCGGTTCGCCCCGGCCGTCGAGCCCGTCAGGTGATCCGACAGGTACAGGTCGAGCAGGTCCCGGGTGAATTTCTCCGAGATCTTCCCGGCCACGTCCGTGCCCGCGGGTTCCTCTACGCCGGGCACAGTGGCTTCGTTCTGTTTCCTGGAGACCATCGGGGGCGAATCCGCTCCGTCTCCCTCCACCATTGCCTCGATGAGCTCGGTGAGCGCCTCCGCCGCCGTGTGGCGGGGCTCCCAGCCCAGCTCCGAGATCGCCCGTGAATTGTCCATCAGGGGCACCTTCATCGCCATGTCGATCCACCCCGGGTCGGTGGGTACCAGGCGGGTGCGGTAACCGGCCATCAGTCCCATCCGGAACAGTGCCGGCGGCAGCTCCACGAACCGACCGTGGTCGATGATGTCGGCGAGCTCCCGCGGACCCAGGATGTCGTGGGCACAGACGTTGAACGCGCCGGGTGCCTTCCGGAGGACGGCCGCCACATACGCGCGTGCCACGTCCTCCGAGTGTGCGGCCTGCACCCGGATGCCCTTCGGTAGTGGCAACACGGGTGGGCGCCCCTTCCGCAGCAGCTGCACCGGGGCCTTCTCGCCGAGGAAATAACGCTGGATCTCCGAGCCCGCCGCCGCCTGGAACATCAGGCCCGGTCGGATCCGGGTCACCACTACGTCCGGGTGATCGGCACAGAACTCGTCGAGCACCTTCTCCTGGGCCGCCTTGTCCACGCTGTAGTGCGAGGAGTCGATCCCACCGTTGGGCCAGCCCTCCCCGCGCCGCTCCTCACGTGCTGTATCGGGGGAGTAGACCCCCACTGAGGAGGCCACCACCAGGTGCGGCACACCCGCGGCGGCGACGGCCTCGGCGACACGGCGGGTGCCCTCGACGTTCACCCGGCGCAACAACTCACGTTGCCGGTTGGGCTGGATCAGCCAGGCCAGGTGGATGACGGCGTCGACCCCCCGGAACAGTTCCGTCAGCTCGGTGACGACGCTGTCGGCGTGGCTGGCCGCGGCGATGTCGACCGATGCCCAGCGGCAGCCACGGTAGGGTTCTGATTCGGTGTCGGGCAACCGACGGGCCACACCGATGATCTCTGAGATGTCAGGGGTCTGTCCGAGTATCCGGAGGACCGCGGTTCCCGCGTTTCCAGTGGCACCGATGACTGCGACTCGCATGGCCTTCTCCTTCAGGAAGTGTGGGGTGGGACACACTACCTTCGAGGAAACCCCTGCCGCCGAGAGATTTCAAGGGCCTTCCGGCTTCCCGCAGCCTGTGGGCTCAGATGATCTCGTCGATCAGCTCGGTCGGCCGCGCGATACGTACCCCGTGTTCGGTCACGACAATGGGGCGCTCGATCAGGCGGGGGTGGGAGGCCATCGCCTCCAGCAGCTGTTCCTCCGGCGTTTCCGGAGACAGGCCCAGCCCCGTGTACTCCGGTTCCCCCGTCCGGATCGCATCGTGGACGGGTACCCCGGCTGCGGCCAACATCCCCCGCAGCTCCCCGACGGTCGGGGGAGTGTCCAGGTACGGGATGATCCGCGGCTCGATGCCGCGTTCACGCAGCCGGGCCAGCGCCAGGCGGGACTTGGAGCACCGTGGGTTGTGGTAGATCGTGGCGGTCATGCGCTCACTCTAGCGGGGGCACGAGACGGACGTCGGTGGCCCACGTCAGCTCGATGCCCAGCGAACGCAGCCACGCCATGGGGTCGTCCCCGTGGCGGGTGATGCCCTCGACGGCACGCAGGGTGGCGTCGATTGCCAGTTCCGCATCGGCGGCGGTGATCAGTCCCGCAGAGGTCGCGGCGGCCAGTTCGTCGATGTCCTCCACGCTGACGGGCTCGCCGACCACGGAGATCAGGTCGATGTAGAGATCCCGGGTGGACCAGACCTGCTCCCGGGAGAAGATCTCGGCGACGTCGATGTAGAAGTCCTGTCGCTCGGCCACCCCCTCCCGGAAGTGGAAGATGTTCGCGCGCAGGTGAAGCCCCGGCAGGAGCCAGGATTCGAGGTAGCCGAACCGTGGGTGGTCGGCGCCGCGGGCCATGTAGAGGCCGAAGTCGGTGGCGTGGAAGACATCGACGTCGCGGTGGAAACCCTTGGGGTCGATGTTGCGGCGGTCGGGGAGGTGGAAGGTCTCTTCCTTGACCGGGTGGAGATCTACGGGCACTGCTACCTCACGTCGATGACGGCTGCGGTGGGGAGGAATGAACAGGTGGCGTCGAGGGTGCGGACGTCGCCGGAGAGCACCGCCACGACGAGGCCGTGACCGGTGTCGGCGGTGGCGGAGACCGTGGCCGGGCCATCGGGGTTGATGCCGTAGTTCTCCAACGGGGTCACGCCGTGGCGGAAATTGTTCAGGTTGAACCACTGGACCCGCATGTCGCCCTGGTCGGCGGTGGCCGGCGCGGTGCCCAGCGCGGTGAACAGGAAGGCGGTCTGGCCGGGGCCCGCGCCGGGGACGGGGATGTCGGCCGGGCCGGGCACGGCGATGGCGGAGCCCACGGCGTCGAGTTCGCCGTCGATGCATCCGCCGGAGACGGTGGGCCAGTAGAACTGGGTGAACACGGGGCCGTTCTCCGGCAGTGGCGGGCCGCCGTCGCCGTTCTCACCGGCGAAGAAGGCCGCCGCGGAGAGGATCGCGTCGGAGACCTCATCGGGCAGCCAGGGTTGGGCGGCGAACTCGCGGATGTGGTGGAGGGTGTCCGGTGTGGGGCGGCCGAGTTCATCCAGGGGTGAGCTCAGGCTCTGGGCGTTGGCGGTGGTGGCGCCGGTGCCCAAGAGTAGGGCGGTGCAGAGTGCGGCTGTGGCGCGATGGATGGTGGGTCCCACGGGGCCTCCCGGGTAGCGGGGCCCAGCGGACCCACATGAGTAACTCTAATGGTAAATAATCTCTGGAATCACAATAGTCACTTACGTTTGCAGTCAACAGTAAAAGATGCGCTAACGCAACCGGAAATAGCCCTCCATCATTCCCTTCTGTCTCCACCTGACGCATAATCGTTACATTTCCGGCGGGGGAGGTGCGCAGGGGGCCCCAGAGGAGTATCCTTAATCCCCGTTCACCCGCGCGGCCCTCTGGCCGACGTCATCCATGCAGTAGGAGCAGCCCACCCGTGACCCATCCTGAATTCCGTAATGTCGCCATCGTCGCGCACGTCGACCACGGCAAGACCACTCTCGTCAACGCCATGCTGGAGCAGTCCGGCGTTTTCGGTGACCACGGGGAAGTGACCGATCGTGTGATGGACTCCGGTGACCTGGAGCGGGAGAAGGGCATCACCATCCTGGCCAAGAACACGGCCATCCGCCGACAGGGCCAGGGCAAGGACGGCGATGACCTGATCATCAACGTCATCGACACCCCGGGCCACGCCGACTTCGGCGGCGAGGTCGAGCGCGCCCTGTCCATGGTCGACGGCGTGGTCCTGCTCGTCGACGCCTCCGAGGGCCCGCTGCCCCAGACCCGTTTCGTCCTGGGTAAGGCGCTGGCCGCCAAGATGCCGGTTATCGTCTGCGTCAACAAGACCGACCGTCCTGATGCCCGCATCGACGCCGTCGTCGAGGAGGCACAGGATCTCCTCCTGGAGCTCGCCTCCTCCCTGGATGATCCGGAGGCTGCCGCAGCCGCCGAGGGCCTGCTCGACCTGCCGGTGCTCTACACCTCCGGCCGTGAGGGCAAGGCCTCCACCGAGAACCCGGGCAACGGCAACCCGCCGGAGGCCGAGGATCTGCAGGCCCTGTTCGACGTGCTCTACGACGCCCTCCCGGAGCCGTCGGCAGACCTCGACGCCCCGCTGCAGGCCCACGTCACCAACCTGGACTCCTCCTCCTTCCTCGGCCGCATCGGCCTGATCCGTATCCACGCGGGCTCCCTGAAGAAGGGCCAGCAGGTCGCCTGGATCCACTACGACGAGGACGGTAACGAGCACACCAAGACCGTCAAGATCGCCGAGCTCATGCGCACCGTCGGCGTGGTCCGTCAGGCCACCGACGAGGTCATCGCCGGTGATATCGCCGCCATCTCCGGCATCGACGAGATCATGATCGGTGACACCCTGGCCGACCCGGAGAACCCGGTGGCCCTGCCGCGCATCACCGTCGACGAGCCCGCCATCTCCATGACCATCGGTGTCAACACCTCACCGCTGGCAGGCCGTGGCGGCGGCGACAAGCTCACCGCCCGCGTGGTCAAGTCCCGCCTGGACCAGGAGCTCATC
>CAZTIZ010000113.1:0-4847 GCA_964613845.1 uncultured Corynebacterium sp. | reverse complement strand
AGCTTCTCGCCGTCGACGAAGCCCATGTCGATGACGGTCTGGCGGATGGTCTTGCCCTCCTTGAGGGCGGTCTTGGCCACCTTGGCGGCGTTCTCGTAACCGATCGCCGAGTTCAGCGGGGTGACGATGGACGGGGAGGACTCGGCCAGGGTCTTCATGCGCTCCTCGTTCGGCTCGATGCCGTCGACGAGACGCTCCGCGAAGACGCGGGCGGTGTTGGCCAGCAGGCGGGAGGACTCCAGCACGTTGCGGGCCATGACCGGGATGAAGACGTTGAGCTCGAACTGGCCCTGGGTGCCGGCGAAGGCGACGGCGGCGTCGTTGCCGATGACCTGGGCGGAGACCTGGGTGGCGGTCTCGCACAGGACCGGGTTGACCTTGCCCGGCATGATCGACGAGCCCGGCTGCAGGTCCGGCAGGTGGATCTCGGCGAAACCGGTCAGCGGGCCGGAGCCCATGAGTCGGATGTCGTTGGCGATCTTGTACAGGGAAACGGCCACGGTACGCATGGCGCCGGAGAACTCGACGAGTGCGTCGCGGTTGGCCTGGGACTCGAAGTGGTTCACGGCCTCGGACAGCTCCGCCACGCCGGTGAGGTTCTTGAGTTCCTCGGTGACCTTGGCGCCGAAGTCGGCCGGGGTGTTCAGACCGGTGCCCACGGCGGTGCCGCCGATCGGCAGCTCACCCAGGCGGGTGACGGTGGACTCGATGCGCTCGATGCCCAGCTCGATCTGCCGGGCGTAGCCGCCGAACTCCTGACCCAGGGTGACCGGGACGGCGTCCATGAGGTGGGTGCGGCCGGACTTGACCACGGCCTTCCACTCCTCGGCCTTCTTGGCCAGGGACTCCTGCAGAACCTTCAGGCCCGGGATGAGGTCGTTGACGGCGGCCTCGGTGGCGGCCACGTGGGTGGCGGTGGGGAAGGTGTCGTTGGAGGACTGCCCCATGTTGACGTGGTCGTTCGGGTGGACGTCGACGCCCTTGGCCTTCGCGATGGAGGCGATGACCTCGTTGGTGTTCATGTTGGACGAGGTGCCGGAGCCGGTCTGGAAAACATCGATCGGGAACTCGGCGTCATGCTTGCCCTCGGCGATTTCCTGGGCGGCGGCGACGATGGCGTCTGCCTGCTCAGCCGGCAGGAGACCGAGGTCCTTGTTGGCGATCGCGCAGGCGGCCTTGACCAGGCCCATGGCGCGGATCTGAGCGGACTCGAGGCCGCTGCCGGAGATCGGGAAGTTCTCCACGGCACGCTGGGTCTGGGCACGCCACAGAGCGTTCACCGGAACCTTGACCTCACCCATGGTGTCGTGTTCGATGCGGAATTCCTGCTCGGTCATGAAATACCTTCCGTATGCTTCAGGGTTTGGCATGGCCCGTAGGCGAAGTCCGCCCGGGCGTGGCCCGAACCCAAAACTGAATGTGCCTGATCAATGATACCGGGGAACGTCAGCCCGGGACCGGGAAGTCAATTAAACCCCGGAAACTCTTAAATTAAAGAGGCAACTACGTTAAAATGCAGACCTGCCCCAGGATCCCGGCCCGCCCGAAACGGATGATGTCCCCTTCATGAACCTGTCACCGGAACTAGAGATGCTCCCCGTCCCGGACGGGCACCACGATCCCGAGCTTGAGCTGCTGCTGGCGCGCAAACTCGGCGTGGAGGACCGCCTGGAGTCCCTGGTGGCCCGCATCGCCCTGAACGTCGGTGCCCAGATCGTCGAGGGGCACCTGCGGCCGGGCACCGACCTGAACTCGGTGGACCTGGCCGCCCAGTTCGGATCCTCCCGCACGCCGGTGCGGGAGGCTCTGCTGCTCCTGGAGAAACAGGGACTGGTGGATGTGCCCGCCCGCCGCCGCCCGGTGGTCTCCTCCCAGTTGGATGCGCCCGTCGACAAGATCTACGAGGCGCGTGCCCTGTTGAGCGGATACCTGGCCGCGGCCATCTGCCGCCAGTGGCAGGGTGATGACCTGGAGAAGTTGTGGAACACCCTGGAGGAGATGCGGGCGGCACACGACGCGGGTGATCCCAACCGGTACTTCTGGGCGATGATGCGCTTCGGGGAGGAGGCCACGGAGGCGGCGGGTAATCCGATCGTCAACGGCTTCGTCGATGCGATGAGTCTCACCAGCCTGGCGGTACGCCGCAGGTCGATGAGCCAGAACCGGAGGATGGAGGAGTCCCTCCAGGATCACCTGCGGCTCTACCAGGCCTTCATCAGCCGGGATGTGCTGTTGGCCCGGGCACTGGCCACGTCCATCATCCGCGACGCCTACTTCGCCCTGGTGGGCGACGACTCCGCGAACTGGCCCTTCGACTGACATGGAGAAGAAGTTCCTGGACCGGGCGATCGAGCTCTCGCGTCACGGCGGCGAGGCAGGGGGACCGTTCGGCGCCGTGGTGGTCAGGGCGGGGGAGATCATCGCTGAGGGGACCAACCGGGTGGTTGAGGGCAATGACCCCACCGCTCACGCGGAGATCACGGCGATCCGCCGGGCCTGCGCGCGGCTCGGCCGGTTCGACCTGTCGGACTGCGAACTCTACAGCAGCTGTGAGCCCTGCCCGATGTGTCTGGGCGCGATCTACTGGGCACGCCCGGCGAAGGTCCACTTCGCCAACACCCGCCACGACGCCGCCGGAATCGGTTTCGATGATTCGTTCATCTACGAGGAGCTGGAGCTGCCCCCGGGGCAGCGGAGCATCCCCTTCGAACACCATCCCGACGCCGCGGCCCTGGCCGTCTTCCGCCAGTGGCGGCGGCGACCGGACAGGGCGCGTTACTAGAGGGTCAGCTCAGGTCGGAGTAGTCGATGACCGAGTACTCGCGCAGCTTGGACAGCTTGTGGCGGGACTCGACGTAGCGGACGGTGCCGGACTTGGAGCGCATGACCAGGGAGCGGGTGGTCGCACCGCTGGCGCGGTAGCTCACGCCACGGACCATATCACCGTTGGTCAGTCCGGTGGCGGCGAAGTAGCAGTTGTCGGAGGCGACCAGGTCATTGGTGGTCAGCACCCGGTTGAGCTCGTGGCCGGCGGCCACGGCCCGGGCGGCCTCCTGCTCGTCGCGCGGGGCGAGCACGCCCTGGATCTCACCATCCATGCACTTGAGGGCGCAGGCGGCGATGATGCCCTCGGGGGTGCCGCCGATGCCCATCATCATGTCCACGGAGTTGGAGTCCTGGGCGGCGGCGACGGCGCCCGCCACGTCACCGTCGGAGATCAGGCGCACCTTGGCGCCAGCCCGACGGATGTCGGCGATGAGGTCGATGTGGCGGGGGCGGTCCAGCACCATGACGGTGACGTCGGAGGCGGCGATGCTCTTGGCCTTGGCCACGGCATTGATGTTGTGGGATACGGGGGCCTCGATGTCGACCCTGCCGGCGGCCTCCGGTCCGACGACCAGCTTGTTCATGTAGAACACGGCGGAGGGGTCGTACATGCTGCCACGCTCGGCGGCGGCAATGACGGAGATGGCGTTCGGGCGGCCCTCGGCCATCAGGGTGGTGCCGTCGACCGGGTCGACCGCGATGTCTACCTCGGCGCCGTCACCGGTACCGACCTGCTCGCCGTTGAACAGCATGGGGGCCTCGTCCTTCTCGCCCTCACCGATGACGACGACACCCTTCATGTTCACGGAGTTGATGAGCTTGCGCATCGCGTCCACCGCCGCGCCGTCGCCCTCATTCTTCATGCCGCGGCCGACCCAGCGGCCCGAGGCCAGTGCAGCGGCCTCGGTCACGCGGACCAGCTCCATCGCGAGGTTGCGGTCCGGGGCGTCGGAGTGGATGTTGTTCATGGGGTGGCCTCCTGCGGGCGTCGATGCTTCAGAGCTTCGGTGTCGTGGCTGCGCGGGTGGTGTACCCGCCGCCTGCCCATTCTTCCATCACCTTGGGTGTCATTTCGCCGTTCGGCCACCCGAAAGAGGGGAGAGGGGGGCGTGAGCGGGGGCAATCGTCCTGGTTCGGGGAACCCGCACTGAGCGTGTCATACTTGGTGGCGTGGCAGCCAAGGAGAAACCCCGGATCTTTCAGAGTGGCAGGGACATGATGTGGTCCCTGGCCCTCATCGTTGTGGTCATGCTGGTGAGCGTGGGCTTCACCGGACTGTGTAGCTTCAACCCCGGTGCACCGGAATCCGGTCCGGTCCGGGAGGTCGACGCAGAGGCCTTCATGTCCCTGGAGGCCCGGGCGATGCCCTTCCCCATCCTGTTCCCGGACAACCTCGATGGCTGGGTGACCAACTCCGCCCGCCGCACCCAGGTCAACAGCACCCCCGCCCCTGTCGTGGGTTGGGTGACGAAGGACACCGGTTTCATTCAGGCGACGCAGACCGATCAGCCCCTCGATGACTCCGTCAGCACCATCGACCGGCACCTGCGTCAGCTCGAGCGCACGGAGCAGATCGCCGGCACCGAGGTGCAGGTCTACAGCTCCGACGAGTCAGATGTCCGTGACCTGTGGGCCATGGACCTGGGCGAGACACGCGTACTGTTCACCGGTGCGGGCACCGACGAGGACTTCCACACCCTCATCGAGGCCTTCATCGACGCCGATCCGCTGCCCGCGGGCTAATCCCCGGCCTCCCCGCCCAGGGCCTCCTCCACGCGCTGTTCCGCCCCTGCCAGGTGTTCCTCGCAGCGTCGGGCCAGTGCCTCACCGCGCTCCCAGTAGCGCAGGGACTCATCCAGGCCCATCTGCCCCAGTTCGAGGATCTTGACGATCTCGATCAGCTCGTCCCGGGCCTGCTCATAATTCAGGCTCGCCACCTCGGGGAAGGCGTTCTCGCCGGCCTGACCGGCCCCCACGACATTGTCACTCATGATCTCTCCTTGATTGATGGTCGACTCTAG
>CAZTIZ010000112.1:0-4856 GCA_964613845.1 uncultured Corynebacterium sp. | reverse complement strand
CGGTACCTATCCGCGGACGAGCTCCACGAGCTTGTCCACGATCTCATCGGCCGGGACTTCCAGGGTCTCCCCGCCGCGGATGCGCAGTTCGATGATGCCGTCAGCGAAGGCGCGGCCGAGAATCGCGGCGAAGGGGACTCCGAGCAGTTCGGCGTCCTTGAACTTCACGCCGGGGCTGACCTTGGGGCGGTCGTCGAAGAGCACTTCGATGCCTGCGGCGTCGAGCTCGGTGACGAGCCTGTCGCCGGCCTCCATGGCGGCGGCGTCCTTGTTCGCGACAGCCACGTGTACCTGGTACGGGGCGATCTCGACGGGCCAGTTCAGGCCCTTGTCGTCGTGGCGCTGTTCGGCGAGCACGGCCATGAGCCGGGAGACGCCGATGCCGTAGGAACCCATGGTGGGTACGGCGCGCTTGCCGTTCTCATCCAGGATCTGGACGTCGAAGGCCTCGGTGTACTTGCGTCCGAGCTGGAAGATGTGGCCGATCTCGATGCCCCGTGACAGCGTCAGCGTGCCCTGGCCCGCGGGCGCCGGATCACCCTCCTTGACCTCCGCTGCCTCGATGACCCCGTCGGGGGTGAAGTCACGGCCGGTCACCAGACCGACGACGTGGCGGTTCTTCGCGTCGGCACCGGTGATCCATGAGGTGCCGGTGACCACGCGCGGGTCGGCGAGCACGCGCACACCGTTGGCGGCCAGGCCGCGCGGACCGACGTAGCCACGAACCAGGAAGGGGTATTTGTGGAAGTCCGCGTCCTCGGCAAGCTCCACCGTGGCAGGTTCCAGGGCGGCCTCCAGTCGCTTCATGTCGACCTCGCGGTTGCCCGGGATGAGCACACCGAGCAGCTCGGGTTCCTCGGCACCCGGTTCGGTGACCTTGGCGACGATGCACTTGAGGGTGTCGGCAGCGGTGACCTCGTGGCCACCGATGCGCACGCCTGCCTGGTTGGCCCACTCGACCAGGGCTTCGATGGTCTCGGCATCGGGGGTCTCGTGCTCGACGGCCTCCGGCTGTCCCTCCACGGGCTTCTCGACGCCCGGCTGCGTCACCACGGCCTCGACGTTCGCGGCGTAGTCACCGTCAGTGGACAGCACGAAGGTGTCCTCGCCGGTCGGGCTGATGGCCAGGAATTCCTCGGAGGCGGAACCGCCCATGGCCCCGGAGGTGGCCTGACAGACCACGTACTCCACGCCCAGACGGTCGAAGATGCGCTGGTAGGCCTGACGGTGGCGGAGATAGGCCTCGTCGAGGCCGGCGTCGGACATGTCGAAGGAGTAGGAGTCCTTCATCACGAATTCACGTCCGCGCAGGATGCCGGCGCGGGGCCGCGCCTCGTCCCGGTACTTCGTCTGGACCTGGTACAGGGTGACCGGGAAGTCCTTGTAGGAGGAGTAGAGGTCCTTGACCGTGGCGGTGAACATCTCCTCGTGGGTGGGACCGAGCAGCATGTCGGTGCCCCGGCGGTCCTGGAGACGGAACAGCTCATCGCCGTACTCGGTCCAACGCCCGGTGGCCTCATAGGGCTCTCGTGCCAGCAGTGCCGGGAAGAGCAGCTCCTGCCCGCCGATGGCGTTCATTTCCTCGCGCACGACTTCCTCGATCTTGCGCAGGGTACGCAGACCCAGCGGGAGCCAGGAGTACACGCCCGGTGCGGCGCGACGGATGTACCCGGCACGGACCAGCAGCTTATGGCTCGGAACCTCCGCGTCGGCAGGGTCCTCACGCAGCGTGCGGAGGAAAAGCGAGGACAGACGTGTGATCATGAGAGGTAACTGTACCCGCTAGCGTGTTGGTCATGATCATTGTGCTGCCCCCCTCGGAGACCAAGGCCCACGGAGGCACCGGACCCGCCCTTGAACTGCGGGAACTCTCCTTTCCGGAGCTGAACGGAGTACGTTCGCAACTGCTCGCGGACCTTGCCCGGATGCCGGTGGATCTCGGCATGGATGTCCTGGGACTCTCGCCGCGTCTGCGCGGGGAGGCGGAGGCCAACCGGGAGGTGTTCACCGCACCCACGATGCCCGCCATCCACCGCTACACCGGCGTGCTCTACGACGCGCTCGACGCCTCCTCGCTTGACGACGCCGCGCTCTCCCGCCTCGCGGTCGGCTCAGCGCTGTTCGGGGTCGTCGCCGCCACCGACCCGATCCCCTCCTACCGGTTGTCCGGTGGCACGAAACTGCCCGCCGCCGACGGCACCCGGCAGACGATGCGTCGACGGTGGGGCACGGCGGTCACCCAGGCGCTGTCACAGGTGGAGGGGCTGGTCGTCGACCTGCGCTCCGGCGCCTATCAACAGCTGGGCCGGGTGCCCGGCGCAGTGACGGTGCGGGTGGAGTCGGTGCAGCCCGACGGTTCCCGGAAGGCGGTCAGTCACTTCAATAAGCAGCACAAGGGGAGGTTGGCGCGGGTGCTGGCGCAGGCGGATGAGGTGGCGGTGGATGCGGCCGGGGTGGCGGGGATCGCCCGGCGGCAGGGGTTGATCGTCGAGGAAAAGGGTGGCGATGAGCTGACGCTGGTGGTGTGAGCCGCTAGCGTCAGGGTATGGAGTTCCTCACGAGACGCCCGGCCCCGAGGCCCTGTGCCGCCCAGTTGCTGCTGGCGACCCCGCTGATGCCGGAGGACGGTGTGTCGGTGGGTAGGAGAATCAGCGGGCAGGTGTTGGCGGGGTTGTCCCCTGATTCCCGGGTCGTCGGGGAGACGGTGGTCCCGGGTGAGGGGGATCTGCCCTTCACCGTGCTGGAGCTGCGGATCGTGGCTGAGGAGCCGGGGCAGGTGGTGGCCGGGCTGGTCGGGGGCCTGGAGGAGATGGGTGTCGGTCGGGGGACACAGCTGGTGGTGGAGGGGCGTCCGGTGGAGCTCGGGGACCGGGAGGTGGTGGTCCTGACGGTCCCGGACGAGGTTGTCGCGGCGGTGCAGGACCTACGGTCGGCGGTGGCGGAAGTGGCGGTGCACGTGTCCACCTGTCCCGCCGCCGGGGGCCGCCACCTGGTTTTCGAGGGGATCGATGCGGCTGCGGTCATGGCGGTGCTGCGGGCAGAGATCGTGCACCATCCGGCACTGGGGGATGCCGCGCTGCGATCGATCACCCCGGGGGCGGCGGAAGCGGAGCCGGTGACCCATCCGAGGCGGGTCGGCGACCCGGTGGGGTGACCGGCACTCAGGAAGCTTGGGCCTTCTCCCGGCGGAGGGCGAGTGCCCCGCCGTGGATGCCCAGGGCCGCGATGAGGGCGGTGAGCGCCATGACGGTGGTCATGGCCACCGGCTGGGACAGTCCGGCCGAGGCGGCCAGTCCGACCAGGGGGCTGAGGAGGCCGGCCATGATGAACTGGCCCGCACCCATGAAGGCGGAGGCCGAACCGGTCACCGTCTGCGCCCGGGAAATGGCCAGGGCGGAGTTATTCGCCATGTTCACGCCCATGGAGGCGACGACGACGAACAGGCCGGCCAGGATCGCCCAGCGGGAGGCGTCGAGCAGGGCCGCGATGACGAGGAACGCGACGGCGGCCAGCAGGACGCTGTTGCCCAGGCGTGCCAGCTTCAGTGGTCCGAAACGTCGGACGAACCGGGCGTTGAGCAGGGCGATGAGGAACATACCGGTGGTGTTGACCGCGAAGATCACCGAATACTGCACCGGGGTGAAGCCGTAGTGCTCCTGCAGGATGTAGGGGGAGGCGGAGACGTAGGCGAACATGGTGCTGAAGGAGAAGATGAAGCCGAGGGTGAAGCCGATGTAGGCGCGGTCGGCCAGCAGGCCGCGCACGGCACGTGCCATGGGGGCCACTCCCCCGCTGTGACGTTTCTCCACGGGCAGGGTCTCGGGGATGAAGCGGTACACGGCAAAGGCGACGATGAGGTTGATGACCACCAGCAGCCAGAACACGCCCCGCCAGCCGGTGGCGTCGACGACGAGCCCGCCGATGACCGGACCGATCACCGGGGCCACGCCGCCGAGCAGCATGAGCAGGGAGAACACCCGGGCCAGTTCCGGGCCCTTGACCAGGTCTCCGGCGATGGAGCGGGCGAGGACCACGGCGGCACCACCTGCCACGCCCTGGAGCAGACGGGCGGCGTAGAGGACCCAGATGGTGGGCGCTATGGCAGCAGCGGCGGTGGCCACCACCAGGCCGATGGTGCCGGCGAGGAAGAGTCCGCGGCGGCCACGGGCATCGGAGAGCGGTCCGGTGACCAGCTGCCCCAGGGCCATGCCCACGAGGAAGAAGGTCAGCGTGAGCTGTGCCCAGGTCTGGCTGACGTCGAAGTCCCGGCCGAGCTCGGGCAGGCCGGGCAGGTACATGTTGATGGACATGGGCTCGACGGCCGAGACCAGCGCCAGCACGCCCAGGATCACCGGGGGGATCAGGGCGGTGGGTCTCGTCGTGGGTGCGGTGGCAGTCTTCTGTTCGCTGGCGGTCATGCGGGCCCCTTCTGTCGGGGCGGGGGAACCGGTCCGACGCAACGATGTTGAGTACGTATCCACAACATAGCACACATACCTAGGGGGGTATGCGTGCGGCGGATGGGCACGCCAGGACGGAACCGCAGGCCCGCCCCCACATTACCCCTCCTATGCAGTGGAATCCGGTGAATCCGCCTGTAGGCCCGCCACCTCACCGATGACATAGACCGCCGGGGAGGTGACATCGTTGTCGATCATCGTCTGCGCCAGCGTGCCCAACGTGCAACGGAAGGCACGCTGGGCGGAGGTGGTGCCCTCCTGGATCACCACGGCCGGGGTCCGCTCCCCCAGCCCGGCCGTCATGAGCGCCGCCGCGATGGCCGGCGCGTTGCGCACGCCCATGATCACCGAGATCGTCCCACCGGTGCCCGCCAGGGCCGTCCAGTCCACCAGGGA
>CAZTIZ010000111.1:0-4901 GCA_964613845.1 uncultured Corynebacterium sp. | reverse complement strand
AACGCCGGGCTCATCCACGGTGCCGCCATCCGGGGGGAGTACGAGGAATTCGACGTCCCCGAGCAGGAAGAGAGCAGGGTGTTCTTCAGCTTCGACTTCGATCGGGGCACCTTCATCCGCGCCCCCCGGGAGAACATCCAGGACCTCTTCGACTTCCTCGGCGATGAAGGTGCCGGGGACGTGGAGGGCGGTTACGGCCTGATCGTCTCCTCCGACGCGGAGAACTTCTACCTGACCATCGGTGTCTCCTGATCCGGAAATAGTTTCGGTGACCCCACCGTCTCTGTACCATTCCGGTTCATGACCAAGCGCAGATTATCCGCCGAGGACCGCCGCGTCGTTGCCGCGACCACCATCGGCACCGCCATCGAGTGGTATGACTTCTTTCTCTACGCCGCCGTGGCGGGCCTGGTGTTCAACCAGGTCATGTTCGGCCCGATGGAGACCGGTGCCGCCACCATCGTGGCCTTCCTCAGCGTCGGCCTCTCCTTCCTCTTCCGCCCCCTCGGCGCCGTGCTGGCCGGACACTTCTCCGACCGCTTCGGCCGCCGCATCGTCCTCATCATCACCCTCTTCGCCATGGGTGGGGCCACCACCGCCATCGGCCTGCTCCCCACCTACGAGTCCATCGGGATCTTCGCCCCACTACTCCTGGTGCTCTTCCGCATCATCCAGGGAATCTCCGCAGGCGGGGAGTGGGGTTCGGCGGTGCTGCTGGCCGTCGAGCACGCGCCCGTCGAGAAACGCGGCATCTTCGGCGCCGGGCCGCAGGCCGGTGCCCCCGCCGGCCTGCTCATGAGCTCCGGCATGCTCGCCCTGATGAACGTCATCGCCCCCGGCGACGCCTTCCTCGAATGGGGTTGGCGCGTGCCCTTCCTGCTGTCCATCCTGCTCATGTTCGTCGGCTGGTGGATCCGCCGCGGTGTCGACGAGTCGCCCGTCTTCGAGGAGATGGCCGCCAAGCGCACCGACGGCGCCGCCCCCAGCCCGCTGGGCACCCTGGTGCGCGGACACTGGCGGATCGTGCTGGTCGCCGCCCTGGTCTTCGCCGGTAACGGCACCGTCGGCTACATGGTCGCCGGCGGCTATATCCAGAGCTACGCGCCGGGCGAGCTGGGCATGGACCGCGGCACCGTGCTGTGGGCCGTGACCGGCGCGGCCATCGCCTGGCTGGTGTCCACCGTCGTGGCGGGCGCGCTCTCCGACCGCATCGGCCGCCGCCGGACCTACCTGGGCGGCTTCCTCTTCCAGTTCCTCGCCGCGCTCACCCTGTTCCCCCTGGTCAACACCGCCCAGGTGGGCTGGCTGTGGTTCGCGATGATCCTGCTGGGCACGGCCCTGGGTCTGACCTACGGCCAGCAGGCGGCGATGTACGCCGAACTCTTCCCGGCCTCGGTGCGCGGCTCGGGGGCGTCGATCACCTACGCGCTGGGCTCCATCTTCGGCGGCGCCTTCGCGCCCACCATCGCGGCCGCGCTCGTGCAGTCCACGGGATCGACCTACAGCGTCACCGTCTATCTGTGCATGGCCACACTCGTGGGGCTCATCGCCGCCGCCAGCCTGCGCGACCGCACGGGCATCCCGCTGGGCGCCGAGCACGAGCATGAGCAGGCGCGGGGGCACTTCGTCGGCGCCCGCTAGGGTCACTGACCGTCAGGATCAGGCGTAGGGGTCGCGGACGCCGATGTACTGGACCGATGTGTACTCGGCCAGCCCCTCGGCGCCGCCCTCCCGGCCCAGGCCGGAGTGCTTCACCCCGCCGAAGGGCGCCGCGGCGTTCGAGATCACGCCGGAGTTGAAGCCCAGGAGGCCGAACTCCAGCCCCTCCGACAGCCGCCACAGCCGTGCGGGGTCCTGCGTGAACACGTAGGAGGCCAGGCCGTACTCGGTGTCGTTGGCCAGCCGGACGGCCTCCTCCTCCGTGCGGAAGGTCAGGATCGGGGCGACGGGGCCGAAGATCTCCTCCCGGACCACACGCGCGTCGGCGGGCACGTCGACCAGGACGGTGGGCTCGTAGAAGTGGCCCGGCCCCTCGACCCTCCGCCCGCCGGTGAGCACGCGTGCGCCGGCGGCCACGGCCTCGTCGACGAGCTCCGCCACCCGCTCGCGGGCCCGCTCGTCGATCAGCGGCCCGCAGGTCACCCCCTCGTCGAGGCCGTCACCGAGGGTGAGGGCGCTGAGGCGTTCGGCGAAGCGTGCGGCGAACTCCTCGGCGACGGACTCGTGGACGAGGAAGCGGTTGGCGGCGGTGCATGCCTCGCCGATATTGCGCATCTTGGCGCCCATCGCGCCCTCGACGGCCACTGCCAGGTCGGCGTCCCCGAAGACGAGGAACGGTGCGTTGCCACCCAGTTCCATGGAGGTGCGCAGCACATTGTCGGCCGCGGCCCGCAGCAGGGTACGGCCCACCGGGGTGGAGCCGGTGAAGGAGAGCTTGCGCAGGCGCGGGTCGGCCAGGAGCGGGCCGGAGATCTCGGAGGCGCTGCGCGAGGGCACGACGTTGAGCACACCGGCGGGCAGGCCCGCGTCCAGCATCGTCTGCGCGAGGTACTGGGAGGTCAGCGGGGTCAGCTGGGCGGGCTTGAGCACCATCGTGCACCCGGCGGCCACCGCGGGGGCGATCTTGCGCGTGGCCATGGCCAGGGGGAAGTTCCACGGGGTGATCAGCAGGCACGGCCCGACGGGTTTGCGCACGGTGAGCATCCGCAGGTTCCCCTCCGGGGTGGGGGCGTGGCGGCCGTGGTCGCGTACCGCCTCCTCGGAGAACCAGCGCAGGAACTCGGCGCCGTAGGTGACCTCGCCGCGGGACTCGGCCAGCGGCTTGCCCATCTCCAGGGTCATGAGGGTGGCGAACTCCTCGGCGCGCTCGTGGACCAGCCCGAAGGCCCGGCGCAGGATATCGGAACGCTCGCGGGTGGAGGTGCGCGCCCACTCACCCTGCACGGCGCAGGCGGCGTCGAGGGCGTCGACGGCGTCGGTCGAGGTGCCCGAGGACAGGGTCGCCAGGGTCTCGCCGGTGGCGGGATCATCGACGTCGAAGGTCCCGGCGCCGTGTGCCTCCCGCCATCGCCCGCCGATGAGCAGGCCGGTGGGGACGTCGTCGAGTAGCTGGCGGATGTTGATGGTCATGGTGGTCACTCCTTCGTGTTCCCGGTGCCGCCCAGCGTAGCGTCAGGCCGGGGCTATTATTTTCCACGGCTTTTCACGTACTATTAGGGCATGTTTAGGCCACTGCTCATCGTCATCGGTTCGCTGAGCCTCGCGCTCGGGGCCGTGGGCATCGTGCTGCCGGTGCTGCCCACGACCCCCTTCCTGCTGCTGTCGGCCTACTGCTTCGCGCGCAGTTCCGAGCGGCTGCACACCTACCTGGTCAGCCACCGGGTCTTCGGCACCTATCTCTCGAACTACCACGACCAGGCGATGACCCCGCGCCACAAGGCCCGCACCCTGGCGGCGCTGTGGCTGGGCATCACGGTGTCCGTGCTCCTCATCGGCCAGCTGATCACCGCGCTTATCCTGCCGGTCATCGCCAGCGCGGTGAGCGTGCACATCATCCGGCTCCGGCCCCGGCCCGAGAGGGCCCCGGTTCAGGCCTGAGCTGATTCCCCGGCCGGCAGCAGCCACACTTCATCGCCGCGGATCTCGACGGGGAAGGTGGCCAACCTCCCCCGGGCCGGGTATTCGGTGGCCTCACCGGTGGCGAGGCAGAACTTCCCGTGGTGCAGCCAGCAGTCGACCTCCCCGTCCACCACCCGGCTCTTCGCCAGGGAGGCGCCCAGGTGGGTGCAGGTGTCCTCGATGGCCCGGAAACCGTCCCCGGTGTGGAACAGGGCGATCGCCGTGGGGTGGCCGGACACCTCCGGTCCGATGAGCAGCGCCGTGCCCGGGGTGAGGTCGGCGACGCGGGCGACGTTGACTGGGTTCTCGATCATGGATCCAGGTTAACGCGCGGGACTATAGGGAACGGATTCAGTATTCGGGGGGCTGGCGATTAGAGTGACGGTCATGACCGTGATCGGCGTAATTCTTGTGGTACTGGCGGTGGCCCTCCTGGTCCTGGGGGGCCTGGCGTGGTCGCGGAAGCTGCCCGGCAACGGTGTCGTGGGCCTCCGTGTCGCAGAGGTGCGTAAGTCGAGGGAACTGTGGGAGGACGCCCACCGTGTGGCAGGCCCACTATGGGTGGTCTCCGGGATTGCGATGGCCATCAGTGCCCTGGTGGCCTTCACGGCCACGGGCTGGATGTGGCTGATCGTGGTGCTCGCGGCCGTGGCCTCCCTCTTCTTCCTGGGCCTGGGTGGCTCCATGGGGGCCCGTGCCGCCGCGATCGTCGGTGCGCGCGCCGAGGCCGAGGAGGACGCCAGCGGCGAGGGCGGTTGCTGCGGTGGGGGAGAGGGTGGCGGCTGCGGCTGCGGCTCCCCCGCACCGGCTCCCGAGGTCGATGTCGAGGCCCTGCGCCGGGCCATGGGTTCCGCCGAGAAGTAGCGCGCCGTCGCAACGGGGGGATTGCCCGGCACGGTGGGCCACCCGGTGCTACAGTGTCCAAACATGTACAGCATCTGTCTTCCCGAACCCACCCAGTGGTGGTGGCCCGCTAACTGAGCGAGCCACGATGTTGCACACAACAGCACTCTAAACTTCCAGGGCTCGCACGCTTCAGCCAAGCGGCGGGCCTTTCGTGGTTCATGTCCGGGACACCACGCCAGGGAAGGGCCCCGCCTGAACGGAAAAGCTGCAGCGCCCAGAAGAAGCGCCCACACGTTCACGTTCCACAGGAGGCCCCCACATGATCCCCGACCCACGGCAGCACGGCAGGTCTCTGCCATGACCTTCACCCCCAGTGTCCGGACCGTGCCGGTCCGCTACCATTCCGACGCCTCCGGGCTCTTCGCCCACATCGGCGG
>CAZTIZ010000110.1:0-4943 GCA_964613845.1 uncultured Corynebacterium sp. | reverse complement strand
CTTAACGGCACGGTTCGGTTGGTAAGCCGTCGCCGGGATGAAGTCTTCGGGCATGGCTTCGAGATCAATCTCTGACCAGTCTTGGTTGTGCTTCATCGTGGGGTTGGGCTGTTTGATCATCGGGGTGGACACCCCGAGGTGAGGCCCCTGGAGGATGACATCCTCCCAGGAGTCAGGATGCTGCCACTTGGTGTCGAAATAACCCTTTTTCTTGTCCACCGATTCGTCCCAACCCCGGGAAAACTGCAGACCCAGTGACTTCATCCGAGGTGCTGTGGCCAACTTTTCCAGGACGGCTGCTGCCTCGCTGTTGACGGTGTACACCATGCGGGTTTCCAGTAGGGGAGTGCCTGGTTCCTCGAGGATCGACTTCCACACTTCAAGTTCGTGTTCATTCACAGTGATGATCCGGTCGCGGTGTGGTCGTAGATCCCAGTTACCGTTGTCATCTTTGAGGCCAGGCAGAGCGCCGGAGCGATCGTGGAGAAGCGAGTCCAGGACCGTCTGCGGGTGGTAAAGCGAAGTGGCGTTGAGAAAATGTGGGTAATTCCGAGGCGCTGAATAGACGTGAATACCGTATGCGACGAGATGGTGAACGTCGAAGAGCACCAGCTCATTGATGAACTGCCAGTGGCGTCGCAGGCGTCGATAAGCGCCGCCCCTCAGAGAAGCTGCCTTCTTCTCGGTGAAGTGGGACTCGGGATGAATGAGGGACACAACGCCCTGGTCGGAAGCATTCGCCCAGGTCCGTTCCATGAAACCGCGGTAGAGATCCGGCTGCTGGTTCCTCAGATGCGGATAGCTGGCCAGGTCACCGAGCACCGTCGCGGTGGCGATGGTCTCGCCGATTCCCTTGACCAGCGTTACCTTCGACGCGGGCACCACAGCGAGTAGTTCCCGTCGATCGCGTTTCTGCGCCTGAGTCGGCTTGTGCGCCAGGTTGAACCAGGGATCATGCTCAGAGAGCAACGCATCAACGTCTGTGCGAGGCCGCACCCACGGTGGGTTACCCACCTGCAGGTCAAAGCCACCCTTCGACATCACCGCAGCAAAATCCAGGTCCCAGTGGAAGAAGGCCTGCTCCTCGGCCACCCTGCGCGCCACCCGCAGCCACGGGTGCAGCTCGTCGAGATCCTCCGTGGGCTTCGCCTGGGAGAACTCGATGTCTGATCGCTCGGTGGCGTCCAGCTCCTCCCACCGCAGGTCGAAGCCGAGGGCGTACTGGCCTGCGGTTTTTGCCTTGCCGATGGCGGGGACTCCGACGATGTCGCGCAGGGTGGTGATCCATTCGTCGATATCCGGCAGGTTCACGGCTTCGCCGTCCTCCACCTGCACTTCCGTGAGCGGCCAGAACCACAGGGCGTTCCAGGCGTTCATCACCAGACGCAGGCGCTGATAGGCACCGTCGGGGTTGTGGAACAGTTCCTGCTCGATCTGCTCCCGCCTGATGTTCTTCGCCGTCGGGGTGGTCGCAGTGCCCCAGATGCTGATGTCGCGCCGGGCCTGGTCTTCAGCGATGCGCAGGCGGACCAGCGCCAGCTGCCAGAGGCGTTCCACCTGCCGGGAGATCGCCTGCAGTTCCTTGACCTGCTGCGGGTTGAGACCCTTCTGGATGGTCTTACGCCAGTTCTTCAGCGCCTTCTGCTCCTCGCCGACGATGTCCTTGAGGTCCTTGGCATCCGCGGCCGCACCCCAGCCCTTGGAGGGCACGAGGAAGTGGTGGATCCGGGCGGTGAGCTGGGTATCCGCTTCGCCGGATTCGATGGTCTGCGCGATGGACTCCACACTGTGGTGTCTGGGGATCTCCGTGAGGTAGGTGCGGGTCTTGAGGTCCTTGGCCGCAAAGGTGGCGCGGCGGGCGCCGATGAGGGAGTTGCCGTGGCGCAGGTGCAGTCCGAACCAGGGGGCCTTGAGGTCCGCGGTCATGGTGTCCAGCCACAGGGAGATCTCGGCCAGTTCCACGGCCGTCTTGTTCAGGTCGACGCCGTAGACCTGGTGCAGGGCGATGTGCGCCTTGATCTTCTGCAGTTCCACGGTGCGCTCGGCGGCCGAGACCTGCTCGTTCAGTTCCTGTTCGCGCAGGGCGAGGTAGAGCTCGGCGAGTTGGCGCACGGCCTCCACGGCGAAGGCGCCGGAGCCCATCGCGGGCTCGCAGATGCTCAGCGAGAGGATGTCGGCGGACGTCGTGATCCTGCCTTCCTCCTGCAGGACCTCGATGGCCTGGCCGACGGTGAACTCGGTGAGCACCTGCGGGGTGTAGAAGGAGGCGGAGCGTTCCCGGTCGCGGGAGGACTGGCGGAAGACGAAGGAGCCGGCCTTATGGCGGCGGTTGACCCGTTCCACGCCACCGTCGGCGGCTTCGCGCTCGATCTGCACGAAGGAGTCCCCGGGCAGGTCCCGGGTGCGGTGTTCGGGCACCACCCAGGAACCTTTGGTGGCGTCGCCCTTGGGGGCGACCTCGAGCAGATCCTCCTGGGCGATGAAGCCGGTGTAGGACATCAGGCCCTCATAGACCTGGCCGAGTTCGGTGACACCGAGGGTGGCGTAGGAGATGAATCCGCGTTCCTGGCCGCCGCGCTGGCGGGTGAGCAGCAGGTGTTCCAGGACGCGGTGGAGGGCGTGGTTGGACAGCCCGGCGGCGTCGATAAGCGAGGTCGCCTGCGGCTGGAACAGGTCGGCGGAGAGGTTGCGGAAATGAAGGCCCTCCTCGCCGGCCTCGGGATCGTGCAGCGGATTGCCCGGATCCATCGGGTCATGCCCCTGATCGACCAGGTGGAAGAGTCGGGCGAGGCTCTCGTAGAGGTGGGTGCCACGGCGGGCGCGGTCGGTGACCGGCTCAGACAGGATCTGGTCGCGCAGACGGGACAAGCCGTAACCCTCGTCGTACTCCTGGGCGCCGGTGGGCAGGATGTTCAGCTCCGGCGACGCTTCGGCGAAGAGCAGGAAGAGGATGCGGTAGAGGTAGCGCAGGGACTGCTTGGCCAGCTCGTTGCCGTCGATGCCTTCGATCGGAAGGCCCTGCGCGCGGTGACGGTCGAGGACGTCGTTGCCGATGATCTCGATCGAGTCCTTCACCGCGCCGCGCAGCTCGGCGGAGACCTTGACGGCGTGCTCACGGGACTGCTCGATGGTCTGGGTCCACCAGGTGGTGCCGTCGGCGGCGCGCTCGGTGTTCTCCCGCATCAGCGCCACGGCGATGCGCTGCAGCTCGCCCTTGGACTTGAGGTCGTTGCGCTCCACGGCCAGGCCGAGGTCGATGGCCAGGTAGCGGCCCAGCGGCCAGGACTCGCGCTCGGCGAGGATGACCCAGGGCGCGGCGGTGATGAGCACCATCGCCGGGGGGTTCTCCGCCAGGAAGAGTTCGCTGACCAGCTTGGCGGCCGGCATCACCTGCGGCCTGTCACCGCGGAGGATCGCGCCGCGGGCGGGCGTGGTGGGCACGTCCTCCGGCCCGGAGATCGGCTCGGCGGCCACAACCGTGACGCTGCCGGTGGGGGAGGGGGTACCGGTGAAGCTCAGCGACTCCCCGCCGCGCTCGACGGTGATGCGCCCGGCGGCGCCGTAGCCGAGGGCGTCGGTGATCAGCCGGTGGACCCCGTCGATCTGGTCCTGTGCGTCCGGGCCCCCGGGGTCGAGGGTGGACAGCGCCAGCTGCAGGTCGTGGTGCGCGCCGGTGAGACGGGTGAAGGGGGAGACGCCGGACTCCTTCTCCAGCGCCTTCCATTCCTTGATGCGCCCGGCGACCCGCTTGCCGAAGGACTCGCCCTTGGTCTCGTCGGTGGTGAGGTAGTGGTCGCTGATCCACTCCTCGACGTTGACGATGGAATCGAATGCTGCCATGGGGTCTAACCTTCCTGTCCGGAGTGCGGGACGACGACCAGAAGCGGACGGATGAGGGTGCGCTCCGGGGCCAGGGACTGCAGGAGGGAACGTTCCTGGTCGATGAGCGGGGTGCTGCGTTTGACGGCGAGGGTGCCGGCCGGGGAGGTGCGCCGGCCGGACCACGCCTCGGCGCGCTCGGACCAGCGGAGGGTGCGCTCGGTGGCCCGCTCGTGCGCGGCCTGCCGGGTGAGGTCCAGGTGCTGGGTGGCCTCGGTGACGGCGGCGTCGAGAAGCGTCGGCAGCTCCTCCGGCACCGTGGTGGTGCCCGGGTTGATGGCCTGCTCGCCCAGGCCGATGGCGGTGAGCCAGGCGACCGGGTCCGCGATCGTCTCGGCGGTGGCGCGCGGGATGCCCGCGGGTGCGTCCAGGCCGAACTGGCCGGCGGTGGCGGTGAGGAAGGCGCGGGTGACCACCTGGCCGCGGGAATTGGTCAACGTGCCCATGAGCAGCACCGTGGGGGAGTCCACCGCGCCGGTCACGGCCGGGATCTCCCGGCGGCTCATGGACGACAGCGCGCGGTCGACCGCCCAGTCCGTCACCGGATGCAGCGGACCCAGGTAGTGGGCCTTGGGCCAGGACTTCTCCGAATCACCCTCCCGGGCGGCGGTGAGCTGCTCCTTGCCCCGGCTGAGCGTGGTGGCCAGCATGAGGTTCTCCTTGACCCTGCGGTAGGAGACGTAGTCCTGCGGCAGGAAGTCCAGGCGGCGGCGCAGGTCCTCCGGCGGGGCCAGCTCGACGATGGCGTTGTCGTGTTCGAGGTAGTTCACCCCGCCCGCCGACAGGGAGGCGGAGGGCACGTTGTGGAAGGCCTCGTTGAGGGCGTCGCGCAGGTAGTCCACCTCGCGGGTGTAGGCGCTGTCGCGTGCCGGCTGGTTCCCCGGTGCTTCGGTGCCGGTCGCGGCGGTGGCTTCGGCTGCGGCGGCCTCGGCGAACGTCGTGTTGAGGGAGGCCAGCAGGGCGTCGATGTCCACGCTCGTGGCCTCCGGTGCCTCCTCCGCGTCCTCCCGGCGGGCGTGCGCGCCGCTGAGCACCTCCTCCGGGGTCGCCACCGCCTGATCGAA
>CAZTIZ010000109.1:0-5001 GCA_964613845.1 uncultured Corynebacterium sp. | reverse complement strand
ACGTGAGGATCATGTCGACAACCACCCGTGAGCGCAGGGCGCTCAGGACGGTCCCGTACCGGTACGACCTGGATGGTCTGCGGGGGATCGCGATCGCTTTCGTCGTGCTCTTCCACGTGTTCGTGGGGCGGGTCTCCGGTGGCGTGGACGTCTTCCTGCTGCTGTCCGGTTATTTCTTCCTCGGTTCCCAGCTGCGTTACGCCGGCCGCGACGATGCCTCGGCGAATCCGTGGTGGCCGATCTGGCGTACCGCCCGACGGCTGCTGCCGGGCTTGCTGGTGGTGCTGGGCGCGACCGCCGTGATGGTCCTGTGGTTCGTCCCGCAGTTGCGGCGCGTGGAGATCATCGACCAGTTCAGGTCCAGCCTGCTGTATGTCCAGAACTGGGAGCTGGCCGCCCAGGACGCCGACTATGCGGTGGCCTCCGAGGTGGTCAGTCCGATGCAGCACCTGTGGTCGATGGCGGTGCAGGGACAGTTCTACCTCATGGCCATCGCGCTGGCGATGGTCATCATCTGGCTGCGCCGATCCGGCCGGGATCTCAGCCGGTGGGTGGGGCCGGCGCTGGCGGCCGTCACCGTCGTCTCCTTCCTCTACGCCTGGTACCTGCACGGGCAGGATCAGGCCCTGGCCTATTACTCGACCTGGGCCCGGATGTGGCAGCTGAGCCTGGGCGGGCTGCTGGCCCTCTACGCCGCGCGCGTGCAGGTCGCGCCCTGGCTGAAGGAGGCCTTCACCTGGGTGGGGCTGGCGATGGTGCTGAGCACCGGCCTGCTCTTCGACGGTGCCGCGCTGTTCCCGGGGCCGGCGGCGCTCTACCCGATCGGTGGGGCGGTGCTGATCGTGCTCGGCGGGGGCCGCCTGGCCGGCGTGCTGGGCAACCGGTTCATGCGGTGGCTCGGTGACATCGCCTACCCGCTCTACCTGTGGCACTGGCCGATCCTCATCATCGCGTTGGTGGTGCTGGACCACTCCGAGGTCACCCTGCGGCTGGGCGTGGCCACCGTGCTCGCCTCGCTGGTGCTGGCGGACCTGACCCATCGCATCGTCGAGAAGCCGCTGCGCCAGCACGGCAAACGGCCGGCGCGGGGCGAGCGGCGGGCACGGCAGGCCTGGGCGGAGCTGTCCGCCCGGTGGGCTCCCCGGGGACGCGCCCTCGCGGCCGTCGGCCTGGTGGGTATCATGGTCGCCCTGCTGGGCGTGCAGGGGGCGTGGCAGGCCAGGCTGCGGGGGGTGGACGGCGAGCAGATCGATCCCGTCCTCCACCCCGGGGCCGCGGCGCTGGCCGGCGCGTCGGTGCCGAAGACGCCCGCCAGGCCCGACCCGGCGCTGCTGGGCGCGATGGGTTCACCGATCTGGGGCGGGGACTGCATCTCCCGCTTCGAGCACGATCCGGGGGAACTGCGTGTCGACGTCCGGGGCGACGACTGCATCTTCGGTGACCGGGAGGCGGACTTCGAGGTCTATCTCGTCGGCGGTTCCCACGCCGACCAGTGGATCATGCCCTTAGACGCGTTGGGCCGCGAGCACGGTTTCCGCATCACCCCGCTGGTGCGGCAGAGCTGCCCGACCTTCGTCACGGAGCTGGACGGGGGGCTGTTCGAGGAGGACTGCCAGCAGTTCAACGAGCAGGTCATCGAGCGTCTCGCGCAGGTCCAGCCGGACCTGGTGGTCAGCACCACCACCCGTCCTCCGATCCAGCTGGGTAGTGCCCGGGAGGAGCTGCCCGCCTCCTACCTCACCTTCTGGGAGTTCCTGGCCGAGCAGGGCATCCCCTTCCTCGGCCTGCGCGATAACCCGTGGAAGGTCGATGAGGAGGGGATGGGGCTGAGTGTGCCCATCTGCTTCGCTGACCTCGGCGACCCGGATGTCTGTGGAATCGCCCGCGATGAGTTCTATCTGCCGGAGGATCCCGCAGCCGCCTATCTGGACCCGCTGCCGGGCATGCGCGCGGTGGACACCTCCGACTGGTTCTGCATCGGGGAGCACTGCCCGCCGGTCATCGGCAACATCTACGTCTACCGCGACAGCAACCACCTCTCCAACGCCTATGCGGCGACGCTGGCCCCGTTCCTGTGGGAGGAGATGCGCAGGTTTCTCCCGCGCTGAGCCGTCAGCCCCGACGCCAGAGGTCGCTGGCGTCCAGGCCGAAGGAGTACAGGGCCCGGCGCAGCAGCGGCAGTGATAGGCCGATGACGGAGGAGGGGTCGCCCTCGATCCGGTCGATGAACCAGCCGCCCAGTGCCTCCAGGGTGAAGGCCCCGGCGCACTTGAGTGGTTCACCGGAGGCCGCGTAGGCGGCGATGTCGGCTTCGGAGGCGGGGGCGAAGGTCACGGTGGTCCGCGCTGTCTCGACGACGCGCCGGTCACCGAGGCGGATGCAGTGGCCGGTGAGCAGTTCGGCGGTCTTTCCCGCCTGTGCGCGCCAGCGCGCCACCGTGTTGTCGATGGTGTGGGGTTTGCCCTGCAGCACCCCGTCGAGTAGGAGCATGGAGTCGCAGCCGACGACGACGTCGCCGGGGTGTGCGTCGGCGACGGCATCGGCCTTGGCCGTGGCGAGGGCCGCGACGATCTCGCCGGGTGGGGCGTGTCCGAGTGCGGCCTGGATGGCCTCCTCGTCGACATCCGCCGGGTGGATGACCGGGTCGACGCCGGCACTGTTGAGGATCATCCGGCGGGAGGGGGAGGCGGAGGCGAGAACGAGACGCATCGGTGCCCTAGTAGAAGTTGACGTTGCGGAAGGCACTCGGGTTGTGGAGCATGGGGCGCTGCAGACGCTCCTCCGGGCGACCCCACAGGTTGCGCTCAGCGGTGGGGGACTGACTGGCGTGGCGGCTGGCCAGGCCGGTCAGGACCGCGGTGAGGGCCGCGATCTCGGTGTCGGTGGGATTGCCCTTGACGACACGGAACAGGGGCTTGGTGGTGGCGGGGGTGGTCACTTCGGTGGCTCCTTACAGCGGGATGTTGCCGTGCTTCTTCGCCGGGGTGGCGACGACCTTGCGGTCGAGCAGGCGCAGGCCCTCGACCAGTTGGCCGCGGGTGTGTGACGGCGGGATGACCGCGTCGACGAGCCCGCGTTCGGCGGCGAGGTAGGGGTTGAGGTGGGTGGCGGTGTAGTCGGCCGCGGTGGCGTGGTCCGCCTCGGCACCGTGGATGGCGCGGAGAGCCCCGGCGGCCTCGGCGACGGCGATCTGGGCGGTCGGCCACGCGAACACGAGGTCGGCGCCCATGTCCTTGGAGCCCATGATGACGTAGGCGGGGCCGATGGCCTTGCGGGTGATCACGGTGATCTTGCCGACGGTGGCCTCGGCGTAGGCGTAGGCCAGCTGGGTGCCGGTGCGCAGGACGCCACCGTGCTCCTGTTCGATGCCGGGCAGGAAACCCGGGGTGTCGACGAACTCGATGAGCGGGATGTTGAAGGCGTCGCAGGTGCGGATGAAGCGGGCGGCCTTGGTGGCCGCGCGGGTGTCGAGGCAGCCGGCCAGTTCGGTCGGCTGGTTGGCCACGACACCCACGACCCGACCCTCGATGCGTGCGAAACCGGTGACGATATTGGGCGCGTGCCCGGACTGCAGCTCCAGGAATGAATCCTGGTCGGCGACCCGGGTGATGATCTCCCGGGCGTCGTAGGTCGCGGCATCCGCGTCCGGGATCAGGTCATCGAGTTCGAGGTCGGTCTCGTCGAGCTCCCCGGCCGCCTGGCCGGTGCGGGGTGCCTCCGCCCGGTTGTTGGCGGGCAGGTAGGCCAGCAGCTCGCGCACCAGGTCGAGGGCGGCGACGTCGGATTCGGCGGTGGCGTGCGCCGTGCCCGAGGTCGTGGAGTGGATCTGTGCACCCCCCAGGTCGGCGGCGGTGGCCTCGACGCCGGTGACGGTGCGGATGTCCGCCGGCTCCGCCAGGTGCAGGCTGGCGTTCCCCTCGACCATGACGAGCAGATCGGCGAAGACCGGGGTCAGGGCGTGCAGCCCGGTGCTGTCACCGGTGATCACGGCGATCTGCGGCACCAGGCCGGAGGCGCGGGTGGCGTGCGCGAAGATCTTCGAGTACATCGCCAGGGCGGCCACGCCCTCGGCGACCCGGGCCCCGGCACCCTCGTGGATGCCGATGACCGGCACGCCGGTCTTGGTGGCCAGGTCGTAGATCTTGATGATCTTCTCGCCGTGGACCTCGCCCAGGGCACCGTTGAAGATCGTGGGGTCCTGGGAGAACACGCAGACCCGGCGGCCGGCGACGGTGCCGTAACCGGTGACGACGCCGTCGGTGACCGGACGGTTCGCATCAAGGCCGAAGTCGGTGGCACGGTGACGCGCCAGGGCGTCGGTCTCCACGAAGGAGCCCTCGTCGAGGAGCCGGAGGATCCGCTCCCGCGCGGTCCGGTTGCCGGCGGCGTGCACCGCCTCAACAGCATCGGTTCCCACCGGGGCCTCGGTCTCCGCCAGCCGCGAGCGGAGGTCCGCGAGCTTGCCCGCGGTGGTGGTGAGATCAGGGGAGGTGGCAGTCATGGTCCTACAGTCTAGGTCGTGGATCAGCGACAGAGAAAACCCGGTCGGGGCACGCAAAAACCGACGGTACGGTGCACCGTCGGTCTGCTCGCCGGCCAGGGGTGAAGTCGCCTACAGCGGGATGTTACCGTGCTTGCGCGCCGGCCGGGTGACGTTCTTGTCGCGGTACAGGCGCAGGTTGCGCGCGATCATGCCGCGGGTCTCGCTGGGCAGGATCACGGCGTCGATGAGTCCACGCTCGGCGGCCTTGTAGGGGTTGAGCATGTGGTCCTCGTACTCGCGCTCGAAGGACTTCGCCAGCTCCTCGGCGTCCAGGCCCTTCTCGCGGGCCTCCTTGATCTCCTTGCGGTAGATGAAGCCCACGGCGCCGGCGGCACCCATGACGGCGATCTGGGCGGTGGGCCATGCCAGGTTGACGTCCGCCCCCAGGCCCTTGGAGCCCATCACGCAGTACGCGCCGCCGTAGGCCTTGCGCATGGTGACGGTGATCTTCGGGACGG
>CAZTIZ010000108.1:0-5142 GCA_964613845.1 uncultured Corynebacterium sp. | reverse complement strand
TAGCGCGCCGCCCTGTCACGGCGGAGGTCGCGGGTTCAAGTCCCGTCAGGGTCGCTGAGATTGTCATGAAGATGTTTCAGTGGCAGTTTCCGGCCAGATAGCTCAGTCGGTAGAGCGTCCGCCTGAAAAGTGGAAGGTCGCCAGTTCGATCCTGGCTCTGGCCACATATCACCCCCTCACCCCAGTGGTGAGGGGGTTTTGTGCTCATCAGGGATGAGGGTACGGCGGGTTTGAGGGGTCGAGCCCTTCTTGTGGGCGGGGAAACAGTGCATACTGGGGGCGAAACTGTCTTTCGATCCCCGCAGAGGAGAGCCTCATGACCGACCCGAACATCTCCGTGGAACACGAGAAAATCCGGAACCGCTACGTGGTGACGGTGGACGGCCGAGAGGCCGGCTACTGTGCCTACGTGCCGCGCCCGGGTGATGTCCTCGACTTCAATCACACTGTCATCGACCAGGCCTTCCGGGGACGCGGGCTGTCCCGCCCCCTGATCCAGGCGGCTCTGGATGACACCCGTGAGGCTGGCCAGAAGATCAGGCCCAGCTGTTCAGCCATCGAGCACTTCCTCAACAAGAACGAGGAGTACCGCGACCTCGTGGCCTGACCAGCCTGGCTGGCTGGGCAGGAAAAACCGGACCCCGCTCCCGACTTTCCCTCACGGGAGAGCGGGACCGTGGTCCGGTTCTTTGCCAGGTTATTCCGCGTAGTAGTCCGGGTCGACGAGCTTGACCTGCTCCGCTTTCCGGCGCGGACGGTTCTTGGCCGGAATGCCGGTGGCGATATGCTCCGCGGGGACATCCTTGGTGACCACGGCGTTGGCGCCGATGGCTGATCCGGTGCCGATGACGATCGGGCCGAGGACCTTGGCGCCAGCACCGATGGTGACGTTGTCCTCAAGGGTGGGGTGGCGCTTGGTCTGCGTGAGCACCTGCCCGCCCAGCGTGACGCCGTGGTAGAGCATCACACCATCACCGATCTCGGCGGTCTCCCCGATGACGATGCCCATGCCGTGGTCAATGAAGAATCGTCGGCCGATGGTCGCGCCCGGATGGATTTCGATCCCGGTGAAGAAACGGTTGAGCTGTGCCAGGATGCGGGCCGGGCCCTTCAGGCCACGCTTCCACATCCAGTGGGAGACACGGTGGGTCCAGATCGCGTGAAGTCCGGAATAGACAAGAGCGTTCTCGAGGTCCCCGCGGGCGGCGGGGTCATGTTCACGGGCGTTCTTCAGGTCTTCCCGGACCATCTTCACGATGCTGTACATGGCCACAGAGTGTATCAGCGGCCTCAGTGCACGGTGGCAGGGGAAAGAGCATATTATTCAGTGCCCGGAAACGGTGCACCCGCCCTACGCCGGAGCCTCCGGGGAGGCGCGGCTTAGGGCGGGTGCGGAGAGTCTGTGACTAGTCGCGGATGTCCTCGTAGAGGAGGGTGGAGACGTAGCGCTCGCCGTAGTCGCAGACCACGGTGACGATGGTCTTGCCCTCATTCTCCGGGAGTGCGGCCAGGTCGAGAGCGGCCTTGATGTTGGAACCGGTGGAGATACCTCCCAGGATTCCGTCCTTGACCGCCAGTTCACGGGAGAACTTCACGGCGTCCTCGTTGGAGACGGTGATGACGTCGTCGAGGACCTTGCGGTCGAGGACCTCGGGGATGAAGTTTGCGCCGATGCCCTGGATCTTGTGCGGTCCGGCCTTGCCGCTGGTCAGCAACGGGGAAGCTTCCGGTTCCACGGCGTACACCTTGGCCTCGGGTTTACGCTCCTTGAGGACCTGGCCGACGCCGGTGACGGTACCGCCGGTACCGAAGCCAGCCACGAAGATATCGACCTTGCCGTCGGTGTCGTTCCAGATCTCCTCGGCGGTGGTCTCGCGGTGGATCTTGGCGTTGGCCGGGTTCTCGAACTGGCGGGCCAGGATCGCGTTCTCGCGCTCACCAACGATCTCGCTGGCCTTGTCCACGGCACCCTGCATGCCTGCGGCACCCGGGGTGAGGATGATCTCGGCGCCGTAGGCACGCAGCATGACACGACGCTCGTTGGACATGGTCTCGGGCATGGTCAGCACAACGTTATAGCCGCGAGCTGCACCTACCAGCGCCAGGGCGATACCGGTGTTGCCTGAGGTGGCCTCCACGATGGTGCCACCCGGCTGCAGGGAGCCGTCGGCCTCGGCGGCGTCGATGATGGCCTTACCGATGCGGTCCTTGACTGAGTTGGCGGGGTTGAAGGACTCGAGCTTGACGAGCACCTCGGCCTTGAGGCCCTCGGTGATGCCGTTGAGACGGACCAGGGGGGTGCTGCCGATGGTGTCGAGAATGTTGTCGTGGATCTTGCCCATTGGTGGTGTGCTCCTCACAGAAGATGGTCACAGATTGTGTGGGTTGACGTACGCCTCCGAATCTAGTGGGAAAGGAGACGCCAGGACCCTCTGTCGTGATCGTACACCACGACTATAGACCGAGTTGTATATGTCGACTAGACCGATAGGTTCCCTGTGGCGTGGGGCCATGCCCGGGCCGTGGCGCAGCGCCGAAATATCGGATTACTTGCACACCCTTCAGATTCTGGGAATTGCCTGGCGGGTGTTCCCTAATTCGCTGGCGGGTGTGTTGTTGGGGGTGAAAAATCTTATCTCTGACCTGCGAAAGTATGGGTAGGAAACGGGTGGGAGATGGGTGACGAGGGTTTTCTACCCCCTGACTTATGTATTTTCTCCTCCGGATTATCCACTTATTTGCGCATGGGTGAGGTTCCATTCACCCCCGATTTGCGGCTACACTGCCCACCTGTCATAGAAAACAGCCCATATCGGGGTGTGCCACGGGTACACCTGGTGGGGGCACCCGCAGGAGGATTACTTAATGGATTCCCAGCGAATCAAGGATGACGACGAAGCGATCCGGGCGGCACTGACCTCGCTCAAGACCGCCACGGGAATTCCGGTCACCATGTATGCCACGCTGCTGGCTGATAACCGTCTTCAGATCACCCAGTGGGTGGGTCTGCGGACACCGGCGCTCCAGAACCTCATCATTGACCCGGGGGCAGGCGTCGGCGGACGGGTCGTCAACACCCGTCGCCCGGTCGGTGTGAGTGATTACACCCGCGCGAACGTCATCTCCCACGAGAATGACCGTGTGATCCAGGACGAGGGGCTTCATTCCATCGTCGCCGTGCCCGTGATCGTCAACCGCGAGATCCGTGGTGTGCTCTACGTCGGAGTCCACTCTCCGGTCCGTCTCGGTGACAAGGTCATCGAGGAGGTCACCATGACCGCACGCACCCTCGAGCAGGATCTCGCCGTCAACTCCGCCATGCGACGCGTGGAGGGCGGCAAGATCGGTGCCGTGAAGTCCGGCCGCGTCATGAACGGCGCCGAGTGGGAGCAGGTTCGTTCCACCCACTCCAAGCTCCGGATGTTGGCCAACCGGGTGGAGGAGGAGTCGCTGCGCAAGGAGCTCGAGCAGCTGTGCGACCAGATGGTCAGCCCGGTCCGTATCAAGCAGTCGACGAAGCTCTCCGCCCGGGAGCTCGATGTCCTCTCCTGCGTGGCGCTGGGTCACACCAACGTGGAGGCCGCGGATGAGATGGGGATCGGTGCAGAGACCGTGAAATCCTATCTGCGCTCCGTCATGCGCAAGCTCGGGGCGCACACCCGTTATGAGGCGGTCAACGCCGCTCGTCGCATCGGCGCCCTGCCCTGATACGACGCTTCTCGACGAGGCCGCCCGCTCCCGGAGCGGGAGCGGGCGGCCTCGTCGTTCCCTCGGTGTTGGAAATGTCGCTACTCTGGGACGCGTGAAGGATCGATTTATCGTCACCGGCGGTGCCCGGCTCAGTGGCGCCGTGAAGGTCACCGGCGCAAAGAACAGTGTCCTCAAGCTCATGGCAGCGGCCCTGCTGGTGGAGGGCACGACCACCCTGACCAACTGCCCAGAGATTCTTGACGTGCCCCTGATGCAGCGTGTCCTGGAGGGATTGGGCTGCGAGGTCGTCACCGACGGGGGGACCGTCCGGATCACCACGCCGGCTGAGCTGAAGTCGGACGCTGACTTTGACGCGGTGCGACAGTTCCGCGCATCGGTCTGCGTGCTCGGCCCCCTGACCGCCAGGTGCGGACGCGCGGTTGTGGCGCTGCCCGGTGGTGACGCCATCGGCTCCCGTCCGCTCGACATGCACCAGTCCGGCCTGGAGAAGATGGGTGCCCGGACTAGGATCGAGCACGGCGCCGTCGTCGCAGAGGTGGAACAGCTGACCGGTGCGGAGATCACCCTCGACTTCCCTTCCGTGGGTGCCACCGAGAACATCCTGACCGCAGCTGTCCTGGCCCGGGGGCGCACCGTACTGCATAACGCCGCCCGTGAACCTGAGATCATCGACCTCTGCGACATGCTGGTCTCCATGGGGGCCAAGGTCGACGGGGCGGGCACCTCCACCATCACCATTGATGGCGTGGAGAAGCTGCACCCCACCGAGCATGAGGTCATCGGGGATCGCATCGTCGCCGGAACCTGGGCCTACGCGGCGGCCATGACCCGCGGTGACATCACCGTCAGTGGAGTGGCTCCCCGTCATCTGCACATGGCGCTGGAGAAGCTGAAGGTCGCCGGAGCGGACGTCGAGACCTACGAGACCGGTTTTCGGGTCCGTCTCGACCGACGCCCCGACGCCGTGGACTACCAGACTCTCCCCTTCCCCGGCTTCCCGACGGACCTGCAGCCCATGGCGATCGGTATCGCCACCATCGCCGAGGGCCTCAGTGTCATCACCGAGAACATCTTCGAGTCCCGTTTCCGCTTCGTGGATGAACTGCTCCGCCTAGGGGCCGATGCTTCGGTGGACGGCCACCACGTGGTCGTCCGTGGCATCGCGGAACTTTCCTCCACCGAGGTCTGGAGCTCCGATATCCGGGCAGGCGCCGGCCTGGTGCTCGCCGCACTGGTCTCTGACGGGGAGACAGTCGTCCACGATGTTCACCACATCGACCGTGGCTACCCGCACTTCGTGGAGAACCTCCGGGCACTCGGCGCCGATATCCGCCGGGTCAGCGCCTGATAGCAGCGGAAGATAATCCCCAGCTCCTCATTTTGTGGTGTTGAGCTGGGGATTTGTGGTTGTGGTGGGGTGGTGTGTAACTT
>CAZTIZ010000107.1:0-5341 GCA_964613845.1 uncultured Corynebacterium sp. | reverse complement strand
TGGATCGAGTATATCCATCCGGTAAGGACACCTGACAAGCAATGGGAGAGTCATGACCGCGACCAACGCGAACTCTGAGCGCAGCACCTACAACTCCGGCAAGGGCGCCGGCCAGCCGGTCGGCGTGGCCCTTCTGGGGCACGGCACCGTCGGCTCCGAGGTGCTCCGTCTGATCAGGGAGAACTCGGATTCCTTCGCCCACCGCATCGGCGGGCCGCTGGAGCTCAAGGGCGTGGCCGTATCCGACGTGTCCAAGCCCCGGGAGGGGGTGGACCCGGCCCTGCTCACCGATGACGCGATGAGCCTCATCGAGCGCGAGGACGTCGACATCGTCGTCGAGGTCATCGGTGGCATCGACTACCCGCGCAAGCTGGTGCTCGCCGCCCTCAACGCCGGCAAGTCCGTCGTCACCGCCAACAAGGCCATGGTCGCCGCCCACGCCGATGAGCTGGCCGAGGCCGCCGACGCCGCCAACGTCGACCTCTACTTCGAGGCCGCCGTCGCCGCCGCCATCCCGGTCGTCGGCATGCTGCGCCGTTCCCTGGCCGGCGACAACATCGAGCGCATCTCCGGCATCGTCAACGGCACCACCAACTTCATCCTGGACGCCATGGACTCCACCGGCGCCACCTACGATGACGCGCTGGCCGAGGCCACCGCCCTGGGCTACGCCGAGGCCGACCCGACCGCCGACGTCGAGGGCCACGACGCCGCCTCCAAGGCCGCGATCCTCGCCTCCCTGGGCTTCCACACCCGGGTGAAGTTCGACGACGTCCGCTGCGAGGGCATCTCGAACATCACCGCCGAGGACATCGAGGCCGCCCGCGAGGCCGGCTACACCATCAAGCTGCTCGCCATCTGCGAGCGCGTCACCGACGCCGAGGGCAACCACTCCGTCTCCGCCCGCGTCCACCCGACGCTGGTGCGCCGTGACCACCCGCTGGCCTCCGTCAACGAGTCCTACAACGCCATCTACGTCGAGGCCGAGGCCGCCGGTTCCCTCATGTTCTACGGCAACGGTGCCGGTGGCGCCCCGACCGCCTCCGCTGTTCTCGGTGACCTCGTCGGCGCCGCCCGCAACAAGGTCCACGGTGGTCGCGCCCCGGGCGAGAACACCTACGCCAACCTGCCGATCGCGGACTTCGGTGCCGTGCGCACCCGCTACCACATCGACATGGAGGTCGTGGACCGCACCGGTGTGCTCTCCGAGCTGGCCGCCAAGTTCGCCGACCACGGTGTCTCCCTCAAGACCATCCGCCAGGAGGAGGCCGGCGAGAACGCCCGCCTCATCGTGGTCACCCACAGCGCCACCGAGGCCGATCTGTCCACCACCGTCGAGGAGCTCGCCGCACTGCCGGACGTCAAGAGCATCGACAGTGTCATCCGTCTCGCCGTCTAGGACCTGGGAGCAGTAAGTCACATGAGCATCGAGCTGGAGGTCGGCCTCAGGGTCACCGTCACCGTCCCCGGTTCCTCCGCCAACCTCGGGCCCGGATTCGACACCCTCGGCCTGGCCGTGGGGATCTGGGACACCGTCGAGGTCGAGGTCACCGAATCCGGCCTGGAGATCGAGGTCTACGGCGAGGGGGAGGGCGACCTGCCCCTGGACTCCTCCCACCTGGTGGTCAAGGCCATCCGTTCCGGCCTCAACGCCGCAAACGTGGAGGCCCCCGGCCTGCGGATCGTGTGCACCAATACCATCCCGCAGTCCCGCGGCCTGGGCTCCTCCGCCGCGGCCGCCGTCGCCGGTGTCGTCGCCGCCAACACCCTGGCTGGTTCCCCGCTGAGCACCGAGCAGGTCGTCCAGCTCTCCTCAGCCTTCGAGGGGCACCCGGACAACGCCGCGGCCTCCGTCCTCGGTTCCGCGGTCGTGTCCTGGACCACCACTCCGGTGGACGGCAGCCAGCCGGACTACAGGGCCGTCCCCCTGCCGGTGCACGAGCAGATCCGGGCCACCGCCCTGGTGCCGAATTTCCACGCCTCCACCCAGGCCGTGCGCCGGGTCCTGCCCGAGCAGGTCACCCACGTCGACGCCCGCTTCAACGTCTCGCGCACCGCGGTGATGACGGTCGCGCTGCAGAACCACCCGGAACTGCTGCTGGAGGGCACCCGCGACCGCCTGCACCAGCCCTACCGCGCCGACGTGCTGCCGGTGACCGCCGAGTGGGTCAACCGGCTGCGCAACCGCGGTTATGCCGCCTACCTCTCCGGTGCCGGACCCACCATCATGGTGCTGTCCACCGAACCCGTCGACCCGAAGATCCTGGACCAGGCCCGCGAGGCTGACCTGCGGGTACTGGAGCTGGAGGTCGCCGGACCCGTCAAGGTCGATTCCGGCCACTCCTGATCCGGCACACCCACACGCACGAGGGGCCGGACAGATCCTGTGGTCTGTCCGGCCCCTGTGCGTGTGGGCTCAGTCCCCCAAACCGGGTCTGTCCGACAGCGAGATGAGGCAGGAACTCTCCCCTGCGAAGGGACGCAGCGACAGGTGGATCCTCCCGGTGGAGTCCGGCAGGCCGGTCTCTCCCATGGCCTCCCGGATGAAGCCCTCGTGGATGGCGCAGACGAACTTCGAGGGACGCCGGTCACCGATGACGAAGGGGCAGGCGTTCAATTCGATGTCCGCCACCACGCCCTGGTCCGGGGTCTCCCGCGGCTCCCCGGGGGAGGGGTCGAAGCCCATGTCCCGCAGCTTGAGGTAGAGCGGTACCAGCGCCTCCTCGACGCTGTCCCACTGCTTTCCCTCCACCTCCATCTGCTGCGCCCACCGACGCCCGATCTCCCGGGCCTGCTCCCAGCTCTCCGGGCTGAGCTCATCGGCCTCGTACAGTGCGGAGGACAGCGTCTCGATCAGGAAGATGTACTCCTCGGCGATGGCCCGGTTGTCCGGCACCCGCACCCGGAAGATGAGGGAGGGACGGCCCCGCCCCTGGGCGGGGGCGGTGACCACCCGCACGGCCTCCCGGGTGACGAGTTCATCCAGGTGACCGCGGGCGGTGTTGACGTGCATGCCCAGTGCCGTGGCGATCTCGGCGGCCCGGGCGCCCTCGGGAAATGTCTGCAGAACGTTGAGCACCTCCCGCTGCTTCGGGCTGAGCTGCAGCGATTCGGGGAACAGCTCCGTGGCCGGTCTCGGTGACGACTGGGGCGCCATGTCATTCCTTCCGTCGATGATGAGGATGGACGGTGGTCCCGAGCGCCTTGCTGACGCACTCGACCGCCACTCCCGGCTCCAGGCCGAGAGCGAGTGCCGACTGCCTGGTCACCGGCACCGTCATCCGGGCGGACCCGGTGGTTCCGAGCGCGACGGTGACGACGGTGCCGGCCCGGGCACCGGCGGCGTCGACGGATTCGACGACGCCCTCCCAGACGTTGCGGGCCGATTCCCGCGGGGCGGGTGCCCCGCCAGGCAGACGCAGCGTGATCGACTCCGGCGGCAGTGTGGCGACGGCGGTGTCACCCACCCGGAACTGCGCTCCGTCAGCGGCGACACCGGTTACCGACAATCCTTCACTCTGGAGGTCAATCATATCAACGGCGACCCCGGAAACCGTACCTGCCATCCGATTCAGTCCCACCAGCTCCGCGACGAAGTCGTTCGGCGGCACCCGCAGCAGGTCGGTGGTCTCCCCGGCCGCCACCACCCGGCCCGCCGCCAGGACCACGAGGTGCTCGGAGAGCCCGGCCACATCGAGGGCGTCATGGGTGACCAGCAGCGTGGTCCGGTCGGCGGCCGCCGACCGCAGCAGCCGTCGCCAGCGGGTGGCCGAGGCGGCGTCGACCGCGGCCAGGGGCTCATCGAGGATGAGGACGGCGGGGCGGGCCGCCAGCGCCCGGAGCAGCGCGACCTGGGCGGCCTGCCCGCCGGACAGTGCGGGCACCGGGACATCGGCGAGAGCGGCGAGGCCGGCGGCGTCGAGAAGCTCGGCGGTGCGCCCCCGGTCCCGGGTGACCATCGTGACCGCCCGGCCGACGGTGGCCGTCCGCGGCAGGCCGGGACGCTGGGTCAGCAGCACGACGCCGCGGTCGTGCGGGGCGATGAACCGGACGCCGTCGACGAGACGCCCCCCGATCTCGATCCGCGCACCGCGGAGGCGACCCGCGATCATCCCCATCAGCGTGGTCTTGCCCGAGCCGTTCGGGCCGATGACCGCGGTGATCCGGTCCGCCGGGATCCCGGTGCGGACCCCCGCCGCGACCACGGAGACGGGCAGGCCGCCGCCGGGCGGGGCGGTGAGCCCGCGCAACCGGTCGAGATCCAGTTCGCCGATGCCCCGTGCGGTGGGCGCCGGCTCCCGACGCAACGCCGCCGGGAGGGACGCCAGACCCAGGACGGTCACCGCCAGCAGGATGAGGATCGCGGCCAGCACGTAGGCGCGGTCCGGGTCGGTCTCCCGGGCCAGGTAGATGCCCAGCGGCATGGTGCGGGTGGTGCCGGGCATGGAACCGGCGAAGGTCAGGGTGGTGCCGAACTCGCCGAGGGAGCGGGCGAAGGCCAGCCCCGCGCCGGTGAGCACCGCCGGGGCGACCGCCGGCAGCGTCACCCGCCACAGGATGGCCCGGGGGCCCATCCCCACCCCCGCGGCGCTGGCGAGGATCTCCCGGTCGATCTGCCGCAGCGCCGCATCCACCGACACGACCACGAAGGGCAGGGCGATGAACACGTGGGCGAGCACCACCCCGGGGAAGGCGAAGGCGAACTGCAGCCCCAGGGCGTCGAGCAGCGGCGAGCTCACCCCCCGCCTGCCGACGGCCGCGGTCAGCGCCAGCCCGCCGACCACCGGCGGCATGGCCAGGGGCAGCAGCACCAGCAGACGCACCAGCCGCCCGCCGCGGGGCAGGTGCTGGATCCACACGGCCAGCGGGACACCCAGGGCCGTGGTGAGCACGGTGCACCACACCGCCGCCGAGACCGTGACCGTCAGCAGATCGACGGTGGCCGGCTCCGTCGCCACCGCCAGGAACCGGTCCCAGGGAACGCGCAGTCCCAGGGCGAGGACCGGTCCCAGGATGAGGAGGAGACCGACCGTGCCCAGGGCCATGAGGGGCAGGGGCGCGCGGCCGATGACGGGGCGGAGGGTATCGATTGTGGTCACGGGAACCTCAGGGGGCGGAGGTGAATCCGTGCTCAGCCCACACCCCGGACAGCTCCGGGGAGGTGAGGAGCCCGAACAGTGCCCGGGCGCGCTCCGGATGATCGGTGCCGGTGGTCACCGCCGCCATCACGGCGGTGGGATGGTCGGTCGCGCCGGGAATCTCGATGACCTCCACTGCTTCGCCGGCGGCCACCGCGTCCGTCCGGTAGACCCATCCGGCATCGGCCTCCCCGGAGGTGACC
>CAZTIZ010000106.1:0-5399 GCA_964613845.1 uncultured Corynebacterium sp. | reverse complement strand
GTCCCAGTTCGGCCCGGAGCCGGCGGAGACCTCCAGCGGAACGCTCAGTGAGATCGCCCCGTCCATCTCGCGCTCGATGATCTGCCGGACCTGCTCCAGCTCCCCCGGCGCGATCTCGACGACGAGTTCGTCGTGGACCTGGAGGAGGACGCGGGAGCGGACGTTGGCGGCGCGGAGCTCGCGGTCGACGCGGATCATGGCGATCTTGATGATGTCGGCTGCGGTGCCCTGGATGGGGGCGTTGAGGGCGGCGCGTTCGGCGTTCTCGCGGGCGACGCGGTTGTCGGAGTTGAGTTCGGGCAGGTAGCGGCGTCGGCCGAAGATGGTGGAGGTGTAGCCGTCCTTGCGTGCGCGGTCGACGATATCGGAGAGGTAGCGCTGGACGCCGCCGAAGCGTTCGAAGTAGCTGTCCATGATGGATTTGGCTTCGCCGGGGGCGATGGCCAGTTGTTGGCCGAGACCGAAGGCGCTGAGTCCGTAGACCAGGCCGTAGGACATGGCCTTGACGCGGCGTCGGAGTTCAGGGGTGACCTGGTCGATGGGGACGTCGAAGACGCGGGAGCCGACGTAGTTGTGGAGGTCTTCGCCGCGTTGGTAGGCGTCGATGAGGCCGGGGTCGCCGGAGAGGTGGGCCATGACGCGCATTTCGATCTGGGAGTAGTCGGCGGTCAGCAGGGTCTCGTAGCCTTCGCCGACGATGAAGGCGGAGCGGATCTTGCGGCCGGCCTCGGTGCGGACGGGGATGTTCTGCAGGTTGGGGTCGGTGGAGGAGAGTCGTCCGGTGGAGGTGACGGTCTGCTGGAAGGTGGTGTGGATGCGGCCGTCGGGTTGGACGGTTCGGATCAGGCCTTCCAGGGTGGTCTTCATCTTCTGGTACTCGCGGTGGGCCAGGAGGTGGTCGAGGAAGGGGTGGGGGTTTTTGGCGGCGAGTTGTTCGATTTCCTTGGCGGCGGTGGACCAGCCGGTCTTGGTTTTCTTGGTTTTGGGCATGCCGAAGGTCTCGAAGAGGACGACCTGGAGTTGTTTGGGGCTGGAGAGGTTGAGCTCGGGGTCGTCGGCGAGTTCGCGGGCGGCGGCTTCTTCGGCGGCGACCTGGTCGATGAAGGTGCCCAGCTGTTCTTCGAGGGTGTCGACGTCGACGGCGATGCCGGTGGCCTCCAGCCTGGCGAGGATGGTGCTCAGGGGTAGTTCGAGGTCGTGGTAGAGCTCGTAGCCGTCGATCTCCTGGAGTTGACTGGTCAGTTCCTCGGCGAGTTCGAGGATGGCCGCGGCCGAGTCGATCAGGGAGGTGTCGCCCAGTAGTGAGAGCTGGCCCTCGGGTTCGATGAGCTGGCGCTGCAGGTGGCGCTGGTAGATGTCCTTGAGTTCGTAGGTGCGCTGGCCGGGGCGCAGCAGGTAGGCGGCCAGGGCGGTGTCGTGGACGACGCCGTTGAGGGTCATGCCCCGGCCGGCGAACATGTGGTGGGCGGCCTTGGTGCCGTGGAGGTATTTCGGCGAATCGGAGGCCAGCCACTTGGCCAGGGCTTTTTCCTGTCCGGGGTCGAGGTCGGCGAGTTCGGCGCTGAGGGCGTGGCGGTCGGCGTCGATGAGCGCGATGGCCTGGGCGTCGCCGGCGCCGGGGGTGGCGTCACCGAGGATGTAGAGGGCCAGGCCCTGGCCGGTGCGCTTGCCCAGCCACCGGTCGAGGGGGGTGTCGTCGACGACGACGTCGGCCAGTTCCACGGTGGGGGTGGTGAGGTCGCCGACGGTGGGGACCGCGGCGAGGATGCGTTCGCGGAGGTTACCGCCGAATTCCAGGGTGTCGAACTGTTCGGCGATCGTGGCGACGTCGACGGGCCGCAGGGCGAGCTCGTCGGGGCCGACGGGCAGCTCCAGGTCGGTGATCATGCGGGTGAGTTCGCGGTTGAGGCGGACCTGGTCGAGGCGGTCGCGGAAGTTGTCACCGGCCTTGCCGCGGATCTCGTCGGCGTGGTCGAGCAGGTTGTTGAGTGAGCCGTACTGGGTGATCCACTTCGTGGCGGTCTTGTCGCCGACGCCGGGGACGTTGGGCAGGTTATCGGAGGGGTCGCCGCGCAGGGCCGCGAAATCGGGGTACTGCTCCGGGCTCAGGCCGTACTTCTCCTCCACCGCCGCCGGGGTGAAGCGGTGCAGGACCGACACCCCACGCATGGGGTAGAGCACGGTGGTGGTGGCGTCGACGAGCTGGAGGTAGTCGCGGTCACCGGTGACGATCAGCGTCTCGTAGTCCAGGGGGCGCGCGGCGGTGGCCAGGGTGGCGAGGACATCGTCGGCCTCGTAGTTGTCCTTGGTCAGGGTCGTGATGCCCAGCATCTCCAGGGTCTCGCGGATGATGTTGACCTGCCCCTTGAACTCCTCGGGGGCGGCCTCGCGCTGGGCCTTGTAGTCGGGGAACATCTCCGTGCGGAAGGTCTTGCGTCCGACGTCGAAGGCGACGGCCACGTGCGCCGGCCTCTCCTCGGCCAGGAGGTTGGCCAACATGGACAGGAAGCCGTAGACCGCGTTGGTGTGCTGCCCACCGGTGGTGGAGAAATTCTCGGCGGGCAGGGCGTAGAAGGCGCGGAAGGCCATCGAGTGCCCGTCGATGAGCAGAAGGCGGTTGTTCTCTGTGGTTCCGGTCGTCTCAGTCACAGGCCCGAGTGTAGCCAGCCTGATTCCGCACCCGGCGCGGTGCTGCGCTAAGATCATCCGGCAGCACGCCCTCGTAGCCCAATTGGCAGAGGCAGCGGATTCAAAACCCGCACAGTGTGGGTTCGAGTCCCACCGGGGGCACAGTTTTCGTCCAGGCTTCTGCCGGTGGCGGTGGAGTAGAGTCAACGCTCGTCCTCCGCTGAACTCTTCGGAAAGTGAAACCCGGACACATGTCTGCAGAACCTGAAGCAACACCCGTTCACCCGGCGCCGACGCCGCGCACTCCCCTGGCGGTGATCCTCAATCTCATCCGTGGTGCGTTGATCGGCATGGCCGAGCTGGTGCCCGGGATCTCCGGTGGCACGGTGGCCCTGGTGGTGGGTATCTATGAGCGTGCCCTCCACGCCGGTAACCAGTTGATCCGTCGGGAGTTCTCGAAGGTGGACTGGGTGTTCCTCATCGCGGTGGGGGTGGGCATGGTCACGGCGGTGTTCACGATGTCGACGGTGCTGGTGACCTTCGTCGAGGGTTATCCGGAGCTGGCGCGGGGGTTGTTCCTGGGCATGGTGGCGGTGTCGATCCTGGTGCCGGTGGGGATGATGGATCCGCGTGACCTGCGGCGTCGGCTGCCGGTGATGGTGCCGTTGTTCCTCCTTGCGGCGGTGGCCTCCTTCCTGGTCACGGGTGTGACCGCGGCCCCGCAGGAGGACCCTGCGTTGCTCATCGTCTTCCTGGCCGCTGCCGTGGCGGTGTGTGCGCTGGTGATGCCGGGGCTGTCGGGCTCGTTCCTGCTGCTGGCCTTCGGCCTGTACACGCCGATCATGGCTTCGCTGTCCGATCGTGACTGGACGGTCATCGGTGTGTTCATCCTGGGGGCGCTGCTGGGTGTGATCCTGTTCGTGCGTGTGCTGACGTGGATTCTGGAGCACCACCGCACGGTGACGCTGACGGTGATGTCGGGGCTGATGCTCGGTTCGCTGCGCGCGCTGTGGCCGTGGCAGTCGGCGGAGGCGGATCTGCAGGCGCCCACGGGATCGGTGTGGCCGGTGGTGGGGATGATCGTGCTGGGTGTGGTCATCGTGGCCGCCTTCGTCATCGCGGACCGGGTGTCGCGGGCGAAGGAGCAGGCCGCCGTGCTGGTGGAGAGCGCCCCGCGCTGACCGCCTGTTCCGCACGCCCCCGGCAGCTGCCCCGCCACCTGCCGGGCGTGCACTTCCTCCCCGGATGGTCATACCTGTAACGTGACCTCCATGACCCGACTGAGAGTGCTCGCCGTGGTGGCCACGGCGACGATACTGACGGGGTGCGTGACCAATACAGAGGAAGGCCTCCCTGAAGGCTGGGCACCGATCGTGCCCGGGGAGGTCCCCGAGATCGCCGCCCTCGTCCCCGCCTCCGTGGCGGCCGACGGTGTGCTCACCTCCGGCACGAACCCCCCTTTCGCCCCTTTCGAGTTCAAGGACCCGCAGGGGGCCATCATCGGCATGGAGATGGACCTGGTCCGTGCCGTCGCCGGCGTGCTGGGCATGGACTACCAGCCGGTGGAGCAGGACTTCGCGATGATCCTGCCCGCCGTGCAGGCCGGCACCCTGGATCTGGGTGCGTCCGGTTTCACCGACACGCCCGAGCGGCGCAAGAACTTCGATTTCGTCAACTTCCTCTACGCCGGCATCCAGTGGGCGCAGCAGCCCGGCGACAATGTCGACCCCGACGATGCGTGTGGGCTGACGGTGGCCGTGCAGCGCACCACCGTCTCCGAGACCGATGACGTGCTCCCCAAGTCAGAGGCCTGCCTCGCCGAGGGTAAGGAGGGCATCAGTGTGCTCTCCTACGACACCTCCGACAACGCGGCCCTGGCGGTGCTGATGGGACGCGCCGACGCTTTCTCCGCCGACTCCCCGGTCACCGCCTGGGCGGTCAACCGTTCCGACGGGCGCATGGAGACCGTCGGTGAGCTTTTCGACGCCGCCCCCTACGGCTGGGCGGTCCCGCGCGACTCCGCACTCGGCCCGGCCCTGGCCGCCGCCCTGCAGCACCTGATCGAGAGCGGCGACTATGAACGCATCCTCGCCCAGTGGGGTGTGGAGGACGGCCTGATCGACCGGGCCATGATCAACGAAGAACCCGTGGAAGGACCCGCCTCATGACCACCACCGCCACCCCCATCCAGGCGAAACCGCTGCGCCACCCGGGTCGCTGGGTGCTGGCCACCGTGCTGCTGGCCCTGCTGGCCTGGTTCATCATCGGTGCCCTGTCCAACGATGCCTACGGCTGGGAGACCTACCGCGCCTACTTGTTCGACACCCGCGTCGCCACCGCCGCCCTGCACACCCTGGCGCTGACGGTGCTGTCGATGATCATCGGCGTAGTGCTCGGCGCCCTGCTGGCGGTGATGCGCATGTCCCCCAACCCGGTGCTGCGCGCCGTCGCCTGGGGCTATCTCTGGGTCTTCCGGGGCACCCCGATCTATGTGCAGCTGGTGTTCTGGGGCCTGCTGGGTTCGCTCTACCAGACACTCAACGTCGGGGTCGCCGAGATCGACCTGCAGGGACTGCTGTCGAACATGTTCCTGCTGGCCGTGATCGGCCTGGGCCTGAACGAGGCCGCCTACATGGCCGAGATCGTGCGTTCCGGCATCTCCTCGGTGCCCGAGGGCCAGATGGAGGCCTCCAAGGCCCTGGGCATGGGCTGGTGGATGACCATGCGCCGCACCGTCATGCCGCAGGCCATGCGCATCATCATCCCGCCGA
>CAZTIZ010000105.1:1791-5450 GCA_964613845.1 uncultured Corynebacterium sp. | reverse complement strand
CTGTTCCTCGGTGTGCCGGTCGTGCGCAACTTCCGCGTCGGGCCAGTCAGGACGGTCGTGTTGATCGGCATGTTGTGGGCGGGGCTGGCCGTCGTCGGTGCCCCGCTCACCTCCGGGGCCTTCGCCAAATACGGTGCAAAGTATGCCGTCGAGGGCGTGACGGTGCTTGGGGTGGAACTGGCTGATCTGTTGCCGCTGGTGGCCACCGGATCCACCCTCCTGCTGCTGCGCTTCGCCTGGCTGATGTGGCGGGAGCAGGTTGCGCCGCCGCGCAGCGGAGTCGACGGGGAGATCGGGGCCTGGCTGATGGTGTGCCTGGTGGGCCTGGCCGCGCCCTGGTGGATCGGCCTCACCTGGTTTGACGTCGACCTCCCCGGCCTGACCCCCGGCGTGATCTGGGATGCGGTGTGGCCCATCCTGCTCGGTGCACTACCCGCCCTGCTGGTGTGGCAGGGGGCCACCCGGGGACAGCTGCCGGACTGGTTCCCCCGCGCCGACGGCACCCTCACCCCACCCGGCGACCTGGTGGTGGTGGAGGAATCCCTCGTCCGCTCCGCGGCCCGGGGTGGGAGCCGGAGCCTGGCTGGCGCCCATGATCTCAGCCGACGCGGTGGCCGCGTCATCGCCATCACTGTTGCTGACCTGGCTGAGCAGGCCCGCGGCTGGGTCGATCGGTGGGAGCGGCGCCTGCGAGACTGGTCGCGTATCGGCCTGGCGACCCTCCTGTTGCTCGGCCTGGCCCTGCTCCTCCTGCTGGCGGCGGGCGGGTGGTCGGCATGAGGTGGCTGATCGCGGCTGTCTCACGCGCCCTGCCGCTGGGCCTGATCTGGCTCATCCTGACCGGTCCGGAGGTCGACTACGCCCTCTATGGCCTGGTCAGCGTCACCACCGCCACCGCACTCAGCCTGACGCTGCTCCCGCCGGGACCGGACCGGCCACGGGGGCGCGTGGCCCGGGCGGCCCACTCCCTGGCCCTGGCCGGGTGGTTTCTCCGGCAGACCCTGGTCGGTGGCGTGGACGTCGCACTACGGGCGGTGCGCCGCACCCCGGACATCGCACCGGAAGTGGTCGTCGCGCCTTTTCTTCTGCCACCGGGGCGGGGTCGACAGCTGGCCATGGCCCTGATGAACCTCATGCCCGGGTCGATGGTCCAACAGGTGGTGGACGCATCCGGTCGGCCGGCCGACGCCCCGGATGCGGACCCCACGGCCGTGGAGCTGCACACCCTGTCCGGGGAGCTGGCGCCTGCCGCCCAGTGGGAGGAGCTGCAGTGCCGGGTGGCCCGGGCCGTGGGGGTGCAGCTTCAGCCCCGCACCCAGTCCCGCTGAGTGGTGAACACCCGTGCCCGGCCGGACAGGGGGTCGGTGAAGGACAGCTCCCGGGCCACCAGGTGCATGGGCACCTGCAGGTCCTCCTCGTCCTCCCGGTGGATGCGCGGGTACACGGGGTCGCCCAGGATCGGCACGCCGGCCGCCCACATGTGCAGCCGTAGCTGGTGGGTTTTTCCGGTCTCGGGCTGGAGCACGTAGCGCGCCTGGCGTGGGCGCGGGCCGTGCCGCTTCTCGACGGCCGCCTGCCCGGCGTCGTCGAGCGGCGTCACGGAGGTCACCCAGGTCCGGGCGTTGGGCTCACCGTCGACGATGAAACCCTGGATCTGCCCCGGGGTCTTCTCCATGCGGGACTCCCACAGGACAGGACCGGCGGTGGGCACGAGCCGGGGGTCAAAGTCGGCGACCGCCTCGTAGATTTTCGTGGTTTCCCGTCGCGCGAAGAGCGTCTGGTAGGCGCCGCGGACCTCGGGTCGGGTGGTGAAGATCAGCACCCCGGAGGTGAGGCGGTCGAGCCGGTGGGCCGGGGAGAGCTCCTGGATCCCGGTGGCCCGACGCATGCGCACGGTGACGGTCTCGGTGATGTGGCGGCCGCGTGGCATCGTCGCCAGGAAGGGGGGCTTGTCGACTACGAGGAGATCATCATCGTGGTGGATGACTCCGATCTCGTGGGGCACGGAGGTCTCGGGTGCGGGGATGCGGTAGAAGTAGACGTCCTGCCCCGGGGACAACAGCGATGCCGGGGCAAGCGGCTGCCCGGAGCGGAGAACAACCTCCCCGGCGTCGAAACGCGCCTGGAGGGCTGTGGCGTCATCGGCTGGATGCCGGTGACGCTGCGTGGTGATGAGCTCGGTGAGGAAGTCCCACGCCGGGGTCGGCTCGGCGTCGTCGGGAAGCCGGGCGCGGCTGGAATTGAGTCCGTCGCGGATCGGCAGGGGGCTTTTCTTTCCCCGCCCATGCACTATGGTTTTCCCCATGAACTTTGACGCCATTCTGGCTCCGATCATCGAATTCTTCAGCCACGGTATCGGTGCGACCATCGCCCGGGTGGGCGAGACCATCTACAACTTCCTCTTCCCCTCCAACGCCGACTCCGCGTTCCCGGTCGATACCCCGGCCTAGCGGCCGCGGCGGGGCGGGGTGGCCCACCCAGGTTAGCCCCCGGTAGAGCCCTGCCCCCACATCGGGGAAGGGGCGGACAACCGGTTATGACATTGATCCCAAACCGGTCTCAGGGCGGTATAATCAAAGGTGCACAGTGGCGCCTCCGGACTGTGCCGCCACCGAGGTTGACGCGCTCCGGGGACACCTACGAGAAGTCCACCCCATGAAAGGACGATCGAGATGACCAGGGAAGACATCGTCGTCGTAGCCGTCGACGGCTCCGCAGCCTCGCACAACGCGGTGCGTTGGGCGGCCAATACCGCCAACAAGCGGGGTATCCCGCTCCGGCTGGCCTCCAGCTACACCATGCCGCAGTTCCTCTACGCGGAGGGCATGGTCCCGCCACAGGAGCTCTTCGATGATCTCCAGGCGGAGACCATGGAGAAGATCGACGAGGCCCGGGCCATCGCGCACGAGATGGCCCCGGACATCAGGATCGGCCACACCATCGCGGAGGGCTCCCCGATCGACATGCTGCTGGAGATGTCCCGCGACGTCACCATGATCGTCATGGGCTCCCGTGGCCTGGGCGGCCTGTCCGGCATGGTCATGGGTTCGGTCTCCGCGGCCGTGGTCTCCCACGCAGAAAGCCCGGTCGTCGTGGTCCGTGAGGACAACGAGCTCTCCGAGGCCAGCCAGTACGGCCCCGTGGTCATCGGCGTCGACGGCTCCGAGATCTCCCGCCAGGCCACCGAGATCGCCTTCGCCGAGGCCAGCGCCCGTGGCGCTGAGTTGGTGGCCGTCCACACCTGGATGGACATGCAGGTCCAGGCCTCGCTGGCCGGCCTCTCCGCCGCCCAGCAGCAGTGGGAGGAGGTCGAGCGGGAGCAGAGCGAGATGCTCGGAGCCCAGCTCGCACCGCTGATCGAGAAGTACCCGGAGGTCACGGTGAAGAAGGTCATCACCCGTGACCGCCCGGTCCGCGCGCTCGTCGAACAGGCCGAGGGCGCCCAGCTGCTGGCCGTGGGCTCCCATGGCCGTGGCGGCTTCCGCGGCATGCTGCTCGGCTCCACCTCGCGTGCGCTGCTGCAGTCCGCGCCCTGTCCGATGATGGTCGTGCGCCCCGAGGCGGTCGGCGACTGACACCAGCCGGGTAGCTCCGCTCGCGACACCCAGCCCCCACCGATCATGGTGGGGGCTGGGTGTCGTCGTATTGAGACCTTTTTC
>CAZTIZ010000105.1:0-1691 GCA_964613845.1 uncultured Corynebacterium sp. | reverse complement strand
GTCGAGGGCGGCGGACTCATCTTCAGCTTCCTGACCTGTCTGCTGGGCGCGGTCATCCTGCTGACCATCGTCAGAGCGGTGGTGCGGAAGTAGCCGCTGCCGACACACTGAACCCGCCCACTTCCCGGCATGATGCGCGGAATGGGGCGGGTTCCCTCTACCCCGGGCCAGTGGCGCCGGGAGCTAGAACAGCTCCGGCATCCACTCCGGGTCCGAGTTGACGATCAGGATCATGACGATCATGAGCACGAGCGCCACTCCCAGGAGGATCAGCGGGGTCTTCGAGATCGGGCCCGGCTCAATCTTCCCGGGTTCCCGGTGCACGGGCTCGCCGGGGATGTCACCCGGCCACTGGGCGGGCTCATCGTCACGGGGGGGATGCTGCGGATCAGGCACTGCGTGGGGTCCTCTCGAGGGGGTGACTGCGACCTGATTGTCCCACAGGCACGCCGGGGCCCGGGGCGTTATCGGCCACCGCCGGCCCGTGGCCCCTACTGCAGGGGGATGCCGCGGGCGTCGGTGGCGTAGCGGCCACCACCCACCAGGATGAGGATGAAGTCGATGATCACCCACGCGCCGAGGATGAACAGGGCGACGAAACCGATGAGCAGCAGGGTGGTCAGCACGCCGCCGATGTTCAGGGCCAGCTGCCACATCCCACGCGTGGTGTAACCCAGGTAGAAGTTGTGGACACCCAGGCCACCCAGGAAGAAGGCCAGCAGTGCCGCGGCCATCTTGGACTTCGGCGGAGCCTGGTGGCCGTAAACCGGCTGCTGGGGCTGCTGGTACATCGGCGGTTGTGCGTGCGGCTGCTGGTACATCGGCTGCTGCTGCGGCTGCTGGTGGTGGCTGTTGTCGCCGGAGGCATTGAAGGGCTGGTTATAGGGGGAGGTCATCGTGGTCCTTGCGCGGTGGAGGGCGGGGCTCCCCGGGCCGGGCCCGGGCGGTCGGGGGTGTGACAGCCGAGAGGGGCCGGACACGGTCCGCCAGCGAGTGGTGGCGCGTCGGGGAATGAAAGATACCGGACCATTAGAACATTCTAGAGGGAAAAAGCAGGGCAGGACCGCTCCCCGGAGCCCGTTCCGGACCTGGCCCGGTGCCCCCTCTGGCTCTGAACGTACCGGTTTGTCTATATTGAATAGGTGATCTCGTCCGCTAAAGGACGCAACCGGATACCTAACGCGAAGGGAAGGTGGGTGCAGCGTGGCCGCAGGCACCGCCCGAAAGAAGACAGGCAGCCGACGACGCAATCGACCTAGCCCCCGGCAGAGACTGCTCGACTCCGCGACCAACCTGTTCACCACCGAGGGCATCCGGGTCATCGGCATCGACCGCATCCTGCGGGAGGCCGACGTCGCCAAGGCGTCGCTGTACTCGCTCTTCGGCTCCAAGGATGCGCTCGTCATCGCCTACCTGGAGAACCTCGATGACCAGTACCGACAGGCGTGGGGGGAACGGACGAAGGAACTGAGTGATCCCGAGGACAAGATCCTCGCCTTCTTCGATCAGACGATCGCCGAGGAGCCGGAGAAGGACTTCCGGGGTTCCCACTTCCAGAACGCCGCCAACGAGTACCCCCGGCCGGAGACCGAGTCGGAGCAGGGCATCGTTGCCGCGGTGATGGAGCACCGTCGTTGGATGCACCAGACCATGACGGAGCTGCTGAACGAGAAGAACGGCTACCCGTCGGC
>CAZTIZ010000104.1:0-5468 GCA_964613845.1 uncultured Corynebacterium sp. | reverse complement strand
CTAGCAGCTAAAACGCCCTGTTCTCCCACTGAGCATCAACCTTCCATGTCCCGGTCATTCGTCGGTAACCATTCATTCATCCCCTCCGGTGACACTGCCAACTGGCCACGTCCCCGTGGCCACTATCAGTGAAGCTTCACCCTTTTTATTGAGGAGATCAGAACGTGTCACAGCCGCACCTGCTTCCCGGACCCAACGCCGACTTCTGGGACTGGCAGCTGCACGGCGCCTGCCGTGGAGAAGAATCGGATATGTTCTACCACCCGGACGGTGAGCGCGGCCGGGCGCGTGCCCAGCGGGAGAACCGTGCGAAGACCATCTGCCACACCTGCCCGGTGATGGCCGTCTGCCGCGAGCACGCGCTCAAGGTCTCCGAGCCCTACGGGATCTGGGGTGGACTGTCCGAATCCGAGCGCCTGGCGGTCCTGCGCAAGAGCAGCAACCGCCAGAAGGTCAGCGTCTGATCCCTGCGCCCTAGGCAGCACGACACCCCCGGGCGCTGCGGGAGAAGTGATTCTCCCGCAGCGCCCGGGGGTGTCGGACCTACTGCGGCGACTGCCGCAGCACGGGCACCTAGTGGTGGTGTCCGTGGCCGCCTGCGGCCGGGTCCTCCTCCTCGGGCTTGGTCACCACGGAAGCTTCCGTGGTCAGGACCATGCGTGCGACGGAGGCCGCGTTGACCACCGCGGAGTGGGTGACCTTGACGGGGTCGATGATGCCCTGCTCGATGAGGTTGCCGTATTCCAGGGTGGCGGCGTTGAAGCCTTCCCCGTTGGCACGCTCAGCGATGCGGGAGACGACCACGGCGCCGTCGAGACCGGCGTTCTCAGCGATCCAGTACGCGGGGCGGACCAGGGCGCGGGCCACAGCCAGCACACCGGTGCGCTGCTCGCCCTCGAACTCCTCGGACCAGGCCTTGAGCTCCTCGGCGATCTGGACGAGAGCGGAGCCACCGCCTGCGATGACACCCTCCTGCACGGCCGCACGGGCCGCGTTGATGGCGTCCTCGACGCGCAGCTTACGCTCGTTGACCTCGGTCTCGGTGGCGGCACCGACACGGATGACGGCAACACCCCCGGAGAGCTTGGCGAGGCGCTCCTCGGCTTTCTCCCGGTCCCAGGTGGAATCGGTGCTCTCGATCTCACGGCGGATCTGCTCGCGACGGGCCTCGACGTCCTCGGCACTGCCGGCGCCGTCGACGATGACGGTGTCGTCCTTGGTGACGGTGATCCGACGTGCGGAACCGAAGACCTCCGGGCCGGCCTCGTTGAGGCTGACACCGACCTCCGGGTCGACGACGGTGGCGCCGGTGACGACGGCCAGGTCATCCATGAAGGCCTTGCGGCGGTCACCGAAGTACGGGGACTTCACGGCGACGGCCTTGAGGGTCTTGCGGATGGAGTTGACGACCAGGGTCTGCAGCGGCTCGCCCTCGATGTCCTCGGCGATGATGAGGATCGGCCTACCGGACTCGACGACCTTCTCCAACAGCGGGAGGAAGTCCGGCAGGGAGGAAATCTTGTTGCGGACCAGCAGGATCTGGGCGTCCTCCAGGACGGCCTGCTGGGAGTCGACGTCGGTGATGAAGTACGGCGACAGGAAGCCCTTGTCGAAGGAGATGCCCTCGGTGACGTCCAGGGTCGACTCGATGGACTGGGACTCCTCGACGGTGAGGACGCCGTCCTTGCCGACCTTCTCCATCGCACCGGCGACCATCTCACCGACGACCTCGTCGCGGGAGGAGACGGTGGCGACGTTGGCGATCTCGGTGCTGGAGGAGACGTCGGTGGCGCGGGCCTTGAGCTGCTCCACAACCCTCTCCGTGGCACGGGAGATGCCCTCGTTGAGGGCGATGGGGTTGGCGCCGGCCGCGACGTTGCGCAGCCCCTCGTGGATGAGTGCCTGGGCGAGCAGCGTCGCGGTGGTGGTTCCGTCACCGGCGATGTCGTTGGTCTTGATGGCGACGGACTTCACGAGCTGGGCCCCGAGGTTCTCGAAGGGGTCCTCCAGGTCGATGTCACGGGCGATGGTGACGCCATCGTTGGTCACCAGCGGGCCGCCGAAGGCCTTGTCCAGCACCACGTTGCGGCCGCGGGGGCCGAGCGTGACCTTGACGGCGGCCGTCAGCGTGTCGACGCCGCGTTGGATGCCTTCGCGGGCCTCCTGGTCGAATGCGATCAGCTTTGCCATGGAGGAACCGCCTACTTCTCGACGATGGCGAGCAGGTCACGTGCGGAGAGGAGCAGGTACTCCTCGCCGTCGTACTTGAGCTCGGTGCCGCCGTACTTGGAGAAGATGACGGTGTCACCCTCCTTGACGTCGACCGCGATGCGGTCACCCTTCTCGTCGGTGCGGCCCGGGCCCACGGCGATGACGGTGGCCTCCTGCGGCTTCTCCTTCGCGGAGTCCGGGATGACCAGGCCGGAAGCGGTGGTGGTCTCGGCCTCGGCGATCTGAACCAGGACCTTGTCCTCGAGCGGCTTGATGTTGACGTTTGCCACGATATTCCTCCGTGTGTGAAGTGAATGGGTGATTGTGCCGGTTGCGGCGTCCAGCACAGTCGTCGTCGCGGGTGAACAACTGCGGGTCTGACAACCTGCCTGGCACTCTACCCCCGTGAGTGCCAGCACTCAACTGTCACGGGTGCCAACCCGATTTTCCGCTGGTGACGGGAAGACGCGCCCCTCAACTCCCGGAACGTCCGAGGTTGAGGACGGCGGCACGCCAGAGACGGTAGTCCTCACCGTGGTCCTCCCGGTAGGCACGGACCGCCCGGATGCCGTCCCGGACCCGGTTGATCTCCTCGGTGGTGATGCTCTGCCCCTCGGCGCCGGTGAAGATCACCGGCCCGGAGATGGCCCGGACCGGATCGCTGAGAAAGGCGGGGTTACCGGTGGAGGCGGCACCGAAACCCAGGGAGGCCACCGGGTTGGGCTCCTCCCCGCGCTCGTGGGCCCGCGGGTCATACAGGGCGGCGAAGGTGGTGCCGTCATCCTGGAAGGAGACGGAGAGGCGGCCACCGGTCACGCCCCCGAGCAGCTGGTTGGCGTGCTCGAGCTCGAAGGTGACGGCGCGGTGGGCCAGGTCGGGGCTGACGAGAAAACCGGTGATCATCGAGATGCTCCCTGGGGCGACGGGCCCCTCTCCGGGGCGGATGGTCACGCTCACCGTACGCCAGCCCGACCGGTTCCGCCGGACGAGCGTCACCTCCCCCGCGCCACCCCTCAGACCTGCGGGATCTCCACCTCAAGGGAGGGGTCGGTGCCCACTGTCAGCGCACTGGCCCCCGCACCCTCGTGGATGCGTTGGGCGGCCAGCGCCGCGATCATGACGCCGTTGTCGGTACACAGGTTGAAGCGCGGCACCCGCAGCTCGATGCCCGCAGCCCCGCACCGCTCGGCGGCGAGTTCCCGCAGCCGGGAGTTCGCTGCCACTCCCCCACCCAGCAGCAGGACATTCGCTCCGGTGTCCTGACAGGCACGCACGGCCTTGGCGGTGAGGACATCACAGACGGCCTCCTGGAAGGAGGCGCACACGTCCTCGACAGAGATGACCCGACCCTCACGTTCGGCAGCCTCAACGTGGCGGGCGACCGCCGTCTTGAGACCGGAGAAGGAAAAGTTGTGGCGGTTATCGCCGCGCAGGTCCTCCGCGCGGCTCAGTCCGCGGGGGAAAGCGACGGCCCGCGGGTCACCCTGCTTCGCCAACCGGTCGATGGCCGGGCCGCCGGGATAACCCAGGCCGAGCAGCCGGGAGACCTTGTCGTAGGCCTCCCCGGCGGCGTCGTCGAGGGTGGAGCCGAGCTCGCGCATGGGCAGGCCGACGGCGTCGACCTCCAGCAGCTGGGTGTGGCCGCCGGAGACCAGCAGCGCCACGGAGTGCGGCAGGACCTCGCCGTCGAGGTTGGCCACGGCGACGTGCCCGCCGAGGTGGTTGACGCCGTAGAAGGGCACGCCCCAGGCCGCGGCGTAGGCCTTGGCCGCCGAAGCACCCACCAGCAGCGCCCCGGCCAGGCCGGGGCCGATCGTGGCGGCGACGGCGTCGGGGCGGTCGATGCCCGCCTCGGTCAGGGCGGCGCGCATCACCGCGCCCATCGATTCCAGGTGTGCCCGGGAAGCAATTTCGGGGACCACCCCGCCGAAGCGGGCGTGCTGCTCCATCGAGGAAGCCACGGAATCCGCGAGAATGGCCAGCTTGCCCTGCCCATCCAGTTCGACGATGCCGACTCCGGTTTCATCGCAGCTGGTCTCGATACCGAGGACGATCATGTGTTCTCTCTCCTGGACGGTCGGTGCATGGTGTAGGCGTCGGCCCCGGAGGGCCGGTAGTAGTTCCGGCGCAGGCCCTGGATAGTGAAGCCATAAGCCTCGTAGAGAGCGATGGCCGGGGCGTTGTCGGTGCGCACCTCCAGGAAGACGGGGCCCGCCAGCAGGTCCGCGGTGTGCATGAGCTGATCCATCAGCGCCCGTCCCACGCCCCCGCGCTGGTGTTCCGGATCAACGCCGACGGTGTGGATCTCGAATTCGGGGTCCCGTCGCGGCCCCATCATGGCCATGCCCGCATACCCCAGCATCCCGCCGTCCCCGAAGGCGCCGATATAGAAGGTGTGCGGCTGGCTGAACTCCATGACGAACACATCCCGTGACCAGGGTGTCTCGTCCGGGAAGAGGATCGTCTCCAGTTCGGCGCAGCGCACCGCGTCGGCGGTGGTCAGTTCCCGGATCAGCATGCTCACGCCGTCACGTTCGGCAGGGCCGGGGAACGCGGCACGGGCCTGGGTTCCCGGGCGTCGGGGCGGCGCAGGTAGAGCGGGGTCAGTGGCTCCGGCTGTGCGCTCAGATCGGCCAGCCCGACCAGGCCCGCGGCCCGCGGGGTGAGGTCGTGGATGGCGAGCCCACGCAGTGGTTCGGGTAGTTTGTCCACCAGGTGGGCGGGCACGGAGACCGCCTCCACACCGTGGGGGGCGAGCAGCTCCGCGGGGGCCTGGACCTGGGGGCCTGCGGTACGGCCGGTGGCGTCGTAGGCGGCCCAGTAGACCTCGCGGCGGCGGGCGTCGGTGGCCACCAGCTTCGTGATCTGCGGCAGGCGCCGGGCGATGGCATCGAGGGAGCACACGCCGTGAACGGGAATGCCCAGGGCGTCACCGAGGGCGGCGGCCGTGGCCATACCGACGCGCAGGCCGGTGAAGGGGCCGGGCCCGCAGCCGACGACGACGGCATCGAGGTCGGCGAAGGCCACGTCGGCTTCGGCGAGCAGGGCCTGCACGGTGGGGATGAGCTGCTCGTTATGGGCGCGGGTGCCCTCGATGATCCGGTCGGTGGACTCGCCGGTCGTGATGGTGACGAGACCGGTGACCAGGTCCGGGGTGGAGGTGTCGATCGCGAGAACTAGCACGGCCCCCAGGGTAGTCGGTGGGCGCGGACGCTCCTAACGATTGAGCAGGCCTGCCAACCTGGCCAGGCGCAGGC
>CAZTIZ010000103.1:0-5491 GCA_964613845.1 uncultured Corynebacterium sp. | reverse complement strand
CTAGTCCGCCGAGGTGGTGGACATGGTGGCGGCGGTGATGGCACCATCCGCCACCCGGACACGCAGCTGGCTGCCCGGCGGGGTCTCCGCGATGGTGGTGACCACCGTGGGATCCGAACCGTTCCGGGGTAGGACCTGCACCACCGCATAGCCCCGTGCCAGGGTGGCCGCCGGACCCAGCGCGGCCACCCGGGCCCGCAGTCCGGCCACCTGCGCCTGTTCCTGTCCGATCCGGTGCCGGATGTCCCGGCGGAGCAGCGATATCCCCCGCCCCAGCTCCTCCCGACGCCGCAGGATCGGTGTCATCGGGTCCGCCAGCACCGGCCGCGAACGTACCCCGGCCAGCCCCTGCCGCTCACGCTGCACCCAGCCACGCAGCGCCGCCGCCATCCGCGACCGCGCCTCTGCGACGAAGGCACGCTCCTCGGCCACGTCGGGGACCACCCGCTTGGCAGCGTCCGTCGGCGTGGCCGCCCGCAGATCAGCTACATCATCGAGCACCGGGTTGTCCGGCTCATGCCCGATCGCGGAGACCACCGGCGTGGACGCCGCCGCCACCGCGCGCTGCAGCGTTTCCTCCGAGAAGGGCAGCAGGTCCTCCACTGAACCGCCACCCCGGGCGATGATGATGACGTCGACGGCCGGGTCCCCGTCGAGCACCCGCAGTGCCTCCACCACCTCCGGCACCGCGTTCGCCCCCTGGACCGCAGTGTTGATCACCCGGATGTCCACCGCCGGCCACCGGTCCCGCGCCACCGCCAGTACATCCCGCTCAGCGGCGGAACCACGTCCGGTGATCAGCCCGATCCTGCCCGGCAGGTAGGGCAGCCGCCTCTTTCTGGCCGGGTCGAACAGCCCCTCGGCGGCCAGCTGCCTGCGCAGCATCTCGATCCGGGCAAGCAGCTCACCCACGCCCACATGACGGATCTCGGTAACCCACAGGGAGAAGGAACCCCGCCCCTCATAGAAGGCCGGTTTGCCGTGGACGATGACCCGGTCGCCCTCGCGCAGTGGGGAGGGGGAGTCGCGCAGCAGGTTCGTGGGGCAGGTCAACTGCACGGAGGTCTCGGTCTCCGTGTCACGCAGCGTGAGGTAACTGAGCTTCCAGGTCGGCTTCATGTTCACCTGGGTGAGCTGACCCTCCACCCACAGCCAACCGAGGCGCTGAACCCACTCCTTGACCTTCGCGTTGACCTCACGGACGGGCCACGGGGTCTCTGGCGTACTGGCCGGTTGTGTCACGGTGACCTACCTCTCCGCAGGTTATCGGGGACAATGTGCCCCACCGAGTCTATGCTTTTAGACCCTCCTTGGATACGCTGGGTTCCATGACTGATGTAGAAAAGAAGGTGCTTCTCGCGGCTCCGCGCGGTTACTGCGCGGGCGTCGACCGCGCCGTCGACACGGTTGAGAAGGCGTTGGAGAAGTACGGCGCCCCGGTTTATGTGCGGAAGGAGATCGTCCACAACCGTTATGTGGTGGACACCCTCGCCGAACGCGGGGCCATTTTCGTCGACGAGACCGAGGAGGTGCCGGAGGGCTCCCACCTGGTCTTCTCCGCGCACGGCGTCTCCCCGGCCGTCCACGCCTCAGCCAAGGCCCTCAACCTCCAGACCCTGGACGCAACATGCCCCCTGGTCACCAAGGTCCACAAGGAAGCCATCCGCTTCGACCGGGACGGCTACCACATCCTCTTCATTGGCCACGAGGGCCACGAGGAGGTCGAGGGCACGATGGGTGAGGCCCCGGACGTCACCCACCTCGTTGACGGCCTCGAAGGCGTCGACAGGCTGCCCGAGTTCCTGGCGAACGAGAAGCTGGTCTGGCTCTCACAGACCACCCTGTCCGTCGATGAGACCATGGAAATCGTGGAGAAGCTGCGCCAGCGTTTTCCCCACATGGAGAACCCGCCCTCGGACGACATCTGTTACGCCACCCAGAACCGCCAGGTCGCGGTGAAGGAGATCGCGAAGCAGTCCGACCTGGTCATCGTCGTGGGCTCCCAGAACTCCTCGAACTCCAAGCGTCTGGTCGAGGTCGCACTCGACGCCGGCGCCGGCGCCTCCCACCTGGTCGACTACGCCCACCAGATCGATGATTCCTGGTTCGAGGGTGTCACCACCGTCGGCCTGACCTCCGGCGCCTCCGTGCCGGAGATCCTCGTCCAGGAGGTCGTGAAGTACCTCGACGAGCGCGGTTACAGCTCCGTCGAGGAGATCACCACCGCCACCGAGAAGATCGTCTTCTCCCTGCCGAGCACCCTGCGGCGCCCGGCCCGGACCTAGGATTCCGCGGGGGGACGTGCGCGCCGGGGGGTGCGGCGCACCGGTCGTTCCGTCGGGGCGGCCCGCTGCCGGTTGCGTGCCAGGAGCTCCTCCACGGTGACCTGGTTCGTCCGGTGGCGGGCGCGGGAGGCCACGGCCCGGTTGCGACGCTCCACCTCCGCACTGCGACGCCGCGCCCGCTGCACCACCCGCGCCTGCGCGCGCTGGGCACGCTTGAGCAGCCACAGCCGCAGGGCAGCGATGATGCCCGCCCCCAGAGTTACCGCCAGGAGCACGGGGAAGAACTGGATGAGCGGGTAGACGGAGGTCGCGATAGTGGCCATGGAGAAGGCCGGGGTGCCCTCCGCTGCCAGGGAACGGGCCACCGACCATGCGGCCACCGGCGTCATCACACCGAAGAGCAGCGGGAGCGAAACCACCGTGAGGAACAGTCCCCGGGGTTCAGTGAACAGTGCAGTGAACAGACCGGCGATGATGAAGATCGCCAGATAGGGCAGTCCCACCTGTTGAAAGCTGATGCTGAGCAGGAGGCCGGTGATCAGCGCCGCCATGATGACGGTGATGCTCGACCAGGTCGGTAGGCCGGGGTGGGCCGCCGACTGCCGCCTTCTGCTCCTGGGGGACTTTTCTGACACAGCAAGTCATCTTAGTGTCGGGGGCCGGGGGGTTGTCCAAGCCGGGGAGGGTCAGCGTCGCCGGATGATCTCGAACATGCGCTCCAGCGTGGAATTGTTCATCCGCAGGCGGTCCTCCGGAACGGGGGTGGATTCGTCGACGTGGATGATCGAGGCGTGTAGTTCCTCCCGCATGCGCCGCCCCTTTTCCTCGGTGTAGGCGGCACCGTATCTACCCTCCTCGGTGGCGAAGCCGATCTGCTCGGCGGTCTTCTCCCCGGACTGCAGTGCCATCATGTCCTGCAGGTAGCGGAAGAGCACCGCGATCATTGCGGCAACCGGCACGGCCAGGAAGGCACCGATGATGCCGAAGAGGCCACCACCGACGGTCACGGAAACGAGCACGATCACCGGGTGCAGGTTCATCGCACGGGACTGCAGAATGGGGGAGAGGATGTTGCCCTCCAGCTGCTGCACCGCCACGATGAGGATGAGGGTGAGTACGGCCTCGGTGACGCCGAGGGAGACGAGGGCGATGAGCACCGCCAGGGCACCCGCGCTGATCGCACCGACGATGGGGATGAATCCGGCGAAGAAGGTGATCACGGCCAACGCCATCGCCATGGGCACCCCGATGAGTACCAGGCCGAGGCCGATGAAGATGGCATCGACGGCCGAGACGATGGCCTGGGCCCGGATGAATCCGCCCAGGGTGTTCCAGCCCCGGCTGAGGACCTCGGTGAACTGCCAGCCGGCCCGGCGTCCGGACACGGAGCGTACCCACGGCAGGAAACGGTGCCCGTCCTTGAGGAAGAAGAAGGTCAGCACCAGCATCACGCCGAGCGTGACCAGTATCGACGTCGCCGCCCCGATGCCGGAGAAGATTCCCCCCGCGATGGTGCCGGCCTGCTCCTGCAGCCAGGTGGCGGCTTCATTGACGATCTCATCGAGGTCGTCGCCGTTGAGGTTGAAGGGCGGGCCCTGCAACGACAGCTGCAGCTCCTGGATGCCGACGACCGCCTGCAGATAGAGCGTCTGCGTCTGCCGGGCGATGTCGGGGGCGATGAACGCCAGGATGGCACTGAAGATCGCGATGGTGCCGGCGAGGGTGAGTAGCGCGGCGAGGGCGCCCGGCACCCTGTGTCTGCGCAGCCAGGTGGTCGGCGGGGCGAGCACGGTGCACACGATGATGGCCAGGATGATCGGCAGGATGCCCTGCCAGAACTGACGCAGCAGAAACCAGCCGGCGTAGGCGGCGACGGCGATGATGAGCAGTCGGAGCGCCCACATGGCGAAGGACTGGAGCCACTGGGCGATGATCACGGAACGGTCGATCTGATCGACGTAGGGGTCCGTCACGTCATCCGCTATGACGTCAGCTTCGGTATTGGCCGCTGCGACCGGCGACGGATCCTGCTCGGTTCCGTCCTGTGCGGACGGGTTATCTGGGGTGGCACTCACGTTCTCTATAGTGCCTCATTTTCCAGCCGGTGCGGGTGACCGCCGGACGGCCCGCCCCCGGTTGCTAGGATGGGTGCCCGTGAGCCTTACTCTTGGAATTGTCGGCCTGCCCAATGTTGGCAAGTCCACCCTGTTCAATGCCCTGACCCGCAACGATGTGCTGGCCGCGAACTACCCCTTCGCCACCATCGAACCGAATATCGGTCTCGTCGAGCTGCCTGATGAGCGACTGGGCCGCCTCGCCGAGGTTTTCGGTTCCGAGCGGATCCTGCCCGCCACGGTGTCCTTCGTCGATATCGCCGGCATCGTCAAGGGCGCCTCCGAGGGCGAGGGCATGGGTAACGCCTTCCTGGCCAATATCCGTGAGGCGGACGCCATCTGCCAGGTTGTGCGCGCCTTCGACGATGAGAACGTCATCCACGTCGACGGCGTGGTGGACCCGGCCGACGATATCTCCGTGATCAACACCGAGCTCATTCTCGCAGACCTGCAGACCGTGGAGAAGGCCCTGCCGCGCCTGGAGAAGGACGCACGCAAGGACAAGTCCCTGGTCGAGACCGTGGAGGCCGTCAAGCAGGCCCAGGCAGTCCTGGAGGACGACCGCACGCTGTTCTCCGCCGCCAGGAGCGGTGAGATCGAGCTCGCTACCATCCGTGAGCTGCACCTGATGACCGCCAAGCCCTTCCTCTACGTCTTCAACTCGGACGAGGCTGTCCTCACCGATGAGGCGAAGAAGCAGGAGCTGCGTGACCTGGTCGCCCCCGCCGACTGCGTCTTCCTCGACGCCCAGACCGAGACCGAGCTGCTGGAACTGGATGAGGATGAGGCCGCCGAGCTGCTGGAGTCCGTCGGCCAGACCGAGCCGGGCCTGCACTCCCTGGCCAAGGCCGGTTTCGCGACCCTGGGCCTGCAGACCTACCTGACCGCCGGCCCCAAGGAGTCCCGCGCCTGGACCATCCGCCAGGGCGACACCGCCCCGCAGGCCGCCGGGGTGATCCACTCCGACTTCGAGCGCGGCTTCATCAAGGCCGAGATCGTCTCCTTCGCGGATCTCGACGCCGCCGGCTCCATGGCCGAGGCACGCGCCCAGGGCAAGGTCCGCCAGGAGGGCAAGGACTACGTCATGGTCGA
>CAZTIZ010000102.1:0-5514 GCA_964613845.1 uncultured Corynebacterium sp. | reverse complement strand
TCGCCTTGAGCTTGGAGGAGGGCATCGTCACGACATCGTGGTGCGCGTGGTTCGCGTTGCGAACCCGCGACAGCATGTCGGCGATGGGATCAGTCATGGTCATAAGGTGACCTTGGTGCCTTTCTCGCTGCGGTTCCCGTTCCCACCTGAGCGTTTTCCGGGTGTTTCCTCGGGCCACTTCACGCTCCCCCGGGCTCAATAGCCCGGGGCGCTCGCTGCCTCTAATTCACCCGGTCGCTGGTCCCGGCGGGGGGCCTACAACAAAGTTCGGAATGTTCAGTTCTGTTCGGAACAGTGCCCGCCCGACGGGGCGCACAAGTCCGACGGCCAACCATACCCCCGCCAGGCCCCAGAACAAAATTTCAAGCATAGTCGCTCCGCCTCCCGGCCATCCGAGGGGCCGGGTCCGTCGCAGCTGCTCCGCCACCGGCCTAAAAACCTCCTAGGCTCGGGGTATGACCGACACACCCCAGGAACTGTCCGCCGTCAATCCCGTCGCCAACGCCTACGACCACCCGGATGTCGGTCGGCGCGTCACCTCGGCCGCCGGCCTCGGGGGCATCTACCACGCGATGCAGCACGCCGTGCCCAACCGCGGGGTGCTGCCCCTGATCACCATGAATAAACACGGCGGCGTCGACTGCCCCGGCTGTGCCTGGCCGGAACCCGAGCAGGGTGACCTCGGCATCGTCGAGTTCTGCGAGAACGGCGCCAAGGCCATCGCGGAGGAGACCACCCCGGGCCGCGCCGACGTAGACTTCTGGGCCTCCCACACCGTGCAGGCCCTGCGTGAGAAGACCGACCACTGGCTGGGCAAGCAGGGCAGGATCACCACGCCCCTGCTCTACGACCGCTCCTCCGGTGACGAGCACTACCGTCCCGTGTCCTGGGATGGGGCCTTCGACCTGATTGCCGGGCAGCTCCGGCGCACGGAGCCGGAGAAGGCGGTGTTCTACACCTCCGGCCGCGCCTCCAACGAGGCCGCCTACGCCTTCCAGCTGCTGGGCAGGCGCATGGGATCCAACAACCTGCCGGACTGCGGGAACATGTGTCACGAATCCACCGGCTCCGCGCTCTCCGAGACCCTGGGCCTGGGCAAGGGATCGGTGACCATGAAGGACATGGAGACCACCGACCTGCTGTTCTGCGTCGGCATGAACCCGGGCACCAACCATCCCCGCGCCCTGAGCACCTACGCCAGCCTCAAACACAACGGCGGCAGGATCATCGCCGTCAACCCGATCCCCGAGACCGGTCTGATGAAGTTCACCGAGCCCCAGTCCGTGAAGGGCATGCTCAACATTCCCGACCAGCTCGCCGACGAGTTCGCCCAGGTCCGGCTCGACGGCGACCGGGCCTTCTTCCAGGCACTGAACCGGGAGATGATCCGCCGCGACGCCATCGACCATGATTTCCTGGACAGGTTCTGCTCCGGCGTGGATGAGACCATCGACCACCTGATGAGCCTCGACGATGCGGAGCTCGAACGCGGCTCGGGTATCCCGATGTCGCAGGTACGCAGGATCGCCGACATGGCGGAGAAGGCCGGCAGCATCATCGTCTCCTGGACCCTGGGGGTGACCCAGCACAAAAACGCCGTCTACACCATCCGCGAGATGGTGAACTTCCTGCTGCTGACCGGCAACATCGGCAAGCCGGGGGCAGGTACCGCGCCCCTGCGCGGCCACTCCAACGTGCAGGGCAACCGCACCGTGGGCATCTGGGAGAAGATGCCGGAGCATTTCCTGCAGTCGCTGGAGGAGCATTTCGATTTCGACGTCCCGCGCGAACCCGGCCTCGACACCGTTGACGCCCTGCGTGCCATGCGCGACGGGAAGAACAGGTTCTTCATGTCCCTGGGTGGCAATCTCGTCCGCGTCGCCTCCGACACCACCGCCTGTGAGAAGGGCATGTCACAGCAGGAGATGACCGTCCACCTGTCGACCAAGCCGAACGGCTCCCACGCCTGGCCGGGCGAGAAGTCCCTGATCCTGCCGGTGCTGGCCCGCACCGACACCGACCGGCAGGCCTCCGGCCCGCAGAAGATCACCGTGGAGAACTCCGCGGGCGTGGTCTCCGCGTCCATCGGCCGACGCCGGTCGAACCGGGACCTCAACCTCCGCTCCGAGGTGGACATCATCTGCAGCATCGCCGACCGCACCTTCGGGGACGACTTCTGGCAGCCCATGATCGATGACTACTCCGTCATCCGCGATCACATCGAGGCCACCATCCCCGGTTTCGGGCGCTATAACGAGCGCATCGAGAACCCCGGTGGCTTCGCCCTACCCAACGGTCCCCGCGAGCGGATCTTCCGCACCTCCGACGGCAAGGCGCAGCTGACCATCAACCACACCGACGTCATCGACCTGCCCGAGGGGCACCTGCTGATGTCGACGGTGCGCTCCCACGACCAGTTCAATTCCACCATCTACGGCCTCGACGACCGTTACCGGGGTGTGCGCGGCGGTCGCCGGGTGGTCTTCGTCAACCCTGAGGACTGCCGGGAGCGCGGCCTGCGCGACGGTGATCTGGTGGACATCGTCTCCGTGTGGGAGGACGGCGAACGCCGCGCCCCCAACTTCCGGGTCGTCGAGTACGACACCGCCCGGGACTGCGTGACCACCTACTTCCCGGAGGCCAACGTCCTGGTGCCCATGGACATGGTCGCGGACAAGTCCAACACCCCGGTCTCCAAGTCCGTGGTCGTGCGACTTGAACCGTTGGGCCGCACCGCCGATGATGAGCGGGAGCGCGCGTGAGCCAGCGCAGCAGGGACACCGACCGCGACATCGCCGCAGCCCACCGCTGGCTGGACGCCGCAGCCGGGGAACTCGGCGTCGACACGCAGGTGCTGCGCCCTCTCGCCGGCCGGCTGCTGGACCTCACCCGCGACATCGCGCACGGGCCCTCCCGGCCGGCGGCACCGCTGACCACCTTCCTCATCGGCCTCTCGGCCGGCGCGGCGGCCGCCGCGAACGCCACCCCGGAGCAGGTGAGCGCGCTGGTGGGCGAACGTATCAGCCGGATCAGCCGGACACTCGAAGAACACAGCAGGGAGAAGGACGCCTGAATGGGCCGCATCACGAAGAACTTCGCCGTCACCCGGGTCAACCTCGGGGGGCCGACGGTCACCGTCGACACCCGCGCGGACACCGTCGCCGTGGAGGAACCCCTGGAAATCCGGGTCGGCGGCAGCGTGTTGAGCACCACCATGCGCACCCCCGGTCACGACATCGAACTGATCCACGGGTTCCTGCACGGGGAGGGACTGATCACCGCCGCCACGCAACTGAGCGAGGCCCGCTACTGCGCAGGCGCGACCGGCCCCGACGGGGCTAACACCTACAACGTGCTGGAGGTCGACCTGGCCTCCGGGGTAAAGCCTCCCGGGCCGGAGCACCTGCGGTTGACCACCACCAGTTCCGCGTGCGGGGTGTGCGGATCCACGTCCATCGAGCAGATCATGGGCGGTCGCACCCACCCGATCCGGCCCATCCGGCTGGACCCGCAGGTGGTGGTGTCACTGCCGGAGAAACTGCGGGAAGGGCAGAAGGCCTTCCGACGCACTGGCGGGCTCCACGCCGCCGGTGCCTTCACCCTCGACGGCGAGCCGGTGGTCATCCGCGAGGACATCGGCCGCCACAACGCCGCCGACAAGGTCATCGGACACCTGCTGATGCAGGATCGGTCACCGGCCGAGGACCTCATCCTGGTGATGAGTTCACGGGCCTCCTTCGAGCTGGTACAGAAAGCCGTGACGGCGGGCTTCCCCGCCCTGGTGGCGGTGTCGGCGGCTTCCTCCCTGGCCGTGGAACTGGCCCGGGAAGCGGGCATGGCGCTGACCGGCTTCACCCGGGAGGACCGCTTCAACCTCTACTCGGGGCAGTTGCGGGGCAACGACTGAGGCGAGTGTGCGGACGCGGCCTCACCTCACCGTCCGGAAAACGGACACCACCCCGGTGCAGGAAGCCTGCACCGGGGCGGTGTCGTGGGGGAGGGAGGTACCTCGCCGTCAGCGTATTACTGCTGGCGGGTTCCGTCCGGACCCTTGAACGGGAAGCCGAGCTCGTGCAGGAGCGCACGGCCCTCGTCGTTGTTGGTGGCGGTGGTGACAACGGTGATGTCCATGCCGCGCGGGCGGTCGACCTTGTCGACGTCGATCTCGTAGAACATGGTCTGCTCTGCGAGGCCGAAGGTGTAGTTGCCGTGGCCGTCGAACTGCTGGTCGGACAGGCCGCGGAAGTCACGGATTCGCGGCAGGGCCACGGTCAGCAGGCGGTCGAGGAACTCCCACATGCGGTCGCCACGCAGGGTGACGCGGGCGCCGATCGGCATGCCCTCACGCAGCTTGAAGTTCGCGATGGACTGCTTCGCGCGACGCAGCTGCGGCTTCTGACCGGTGATGAGGGTCAGATCCTCGATGGCGCCGTTGATGAGCTTGGAGTCACGGGCGGCGTCGCCGACACCCATGTTGACGACAACCTTGGTCAGGCCCGGGACCTGCATGATGTTGTCGTAGTCGAACTTCTCGTTGAGCGAGTTCTTGATCTCGTCGCGGTAGCGGTTCTTCAGACGCGGAGTGTAGTCAGCCATGGTTAGATGTCCTTCCCGTTACGACGCGAGATACGGACCTTCTTGCCGTTCTCGTCGAAGCGGTAGCCGACGCGGGTCGGATTACCCTCCGAATCGAGGACCATCACGTTGGAGACGTGGACCGGTGCTTCCTGGGTGACGATGCCACCAGACTGGGCACCGCGCTCCTGGGAGGAGTCCGCGACGTGCTTCTTGATGCGGTTGACGCCCTCGACGAGGACCTTCTCGGTCTTCGGGAAAGCCTCGATGACCTTACCCTGGGCACCCTTGTCGGGGCCAGAGATGACGAGGACCATATCGCCCTTGTGGATCTTCAACTAGATCACCTCCGGTGCAAGCGACACGATCTTCATGAACTTCTTGTCACGAAGTTCACGTGCGACGGGGCCGAAGATACGGGTGCCGCGCGGCTCGTTGTCGGTCTTGATGATGACTGCAGCGTTCTCATCGAAGCTGATGTAGGAGCCGTCTGCACGACGGGTCTCCTTCTTGGTGCGGACGATGACCGCCTTGACGATCTCGCCGGTCTTCACGTTGCCGCCCGGTGCGGCCTCCTTGACGGAGGCGACGATGGTGTCACCGATACCTGCAAAGCGTCGGGTGGATCCGCCGAGCACCCGGATGCAGAGGACTTCCCGTGCACCCGTGTTATCGGCGATCTTGAGACGCGATTCCTGCTGAATCACAGTGGTCTCCTTGACCTGGATTGATGTGCGTCAGATTTCCGGCCTGAACGCACCTGGTCTATGTCTTGCTCGCTTCCTGCACCTGTCAACGAACCGGTCCGAGGAACTCCCGGACTGTCGAGGGGTCTCGCTGAGGGGCCCGGAAAATCAGCACGCCTCAACGACCAGTGCAGTCAACCAGAACAGTGAACCATACCTGCAGGCCGAAATCCAAATCCCGATGCCTCCTTAA
>CAZTIZ010000101.1:0-5530 GCA_964613845.1 uncultured Corynebacterium sp. | reverse complement strand
AGCAGACACCTGACGGAAGGGCACGGAATGCCTCTTCATGATCTGGACCAGCCAGGCGGCAGCGAGAGGGAGGAGGATCAACCAGAAGAAGGCCCCGAGAAAAGCCCTGCAGAGATGACCTCAGCCGCTTCCCTCCCGAGAAACAGCCGCAGATAGAGAGGAAGCAGGAGCATCTGCGCCACCAGTAACAGCGGCGTCGCCGCGAGAAGGCGTTCCCGTGCGCCCCCAGCCAGACCGGTGAAGACGATGACGTAGTCGATGCAGGGGGTGAGCAGAACCAGGAGGACTGCGGTGAGCAGGACGGCGTCGTCACGCAGGGGCAGTGTCAGCACCACCACCACTGCAGGGACCACAACGAAGTTAAGGAGCGCCAGGGCGCCGGCGAAGCGGAGGTCGACGCGGAGACCTGTCAGAGGCACTGAGAGGAAGGTCGCGAAAAGCAGCAGCCCGAGCACCGGGGTGATGGCCCCCGCCAGCGCCCCGGCCCAGGGGGACACGGCCAGGCCCACGACAATGGCCACCAGGTACAGGGGCACCTGGTGGCGCTCGAGCCATGTCACCACGGCAGATCTAGTGGTAGACGGCGAGCAGGCCGTCAGGCCCGTCGATGACCTTGACCGGGGTGTTGAATATATCGGTGAGGATGTCGTCCTGCATGACCTGCTCCGGGGTACCGAACTCCACGATCTGGCCGCTCTTGACCGCACAGATGAAATCAGAGTAACGGGCGGCGAAGTTGATGTCGTGGAGCACGACGATGATGGTGCGGCCGAACTGCTGGGCGGCGTCCCTCAGGTGCCGCATCATCTGCACGGAGTGTGCGATGTCGAGGTTGTTCAGCGGCTCATCGAGCAGCACGTAATCCGTCTCCTGGCACAGGACCATTGCAACGTAGGCACGCTGACGCTGGCCACCGGAGAGCTGGTCGAGATAACGGTCCTCCAGCTCGGTCAGGTGCAGGAAGTCGATATAGCGGGAGATGATCTCCTCGTCCTCAGTGGTCAGGCGTCCCTGCGAGTAGGGGAACCTGCCGAAACCGACGAGCTGGCGCACCGTCAACTTCGTGATGAAGTGGTTCTCCTGACGCAGGATCGACAGGATCTTCGCCAGGTCCTTTGACTTCGTGGTGGACACATCGTGCTGTGCGACGGTGATATCGCCGGAATCCATGAGGAGCAGGCGGCCGATCATCGTCAGGAGAGTGGACTTACCGGCACCGTTGGGGCCAACCAACGAGGTGATGCCGCCGGAGGGAATCTCCAGGTTCACGGGTCCGATGGAGACCTCGCTGCTGTACTCCTTGCGGACATTGGTCAGAGTGATCACAGTCGACCCTTTCTGAGGATGACGAAGAGGAACACGGAACCACCGACGAGCTCGATGATGATCGACACCACGCCCTGGGCGTAGAAAACGTGGTTCATGACGAAGTAGGCGCCGGTGAGGACCACGAAAGCGGTGACAATCGCCATGGGAAACAGGTACCGGTGATCGTAGGTGTCGGCGAACTGATAGGCAAGGGTCGCCACCAGGAAACCGAGGAAGGTCATCGGCCCGATGAGCGCGGTCGACACGGCCATGAGTACAGCCACGAGGATCAGCACCAGGATGGAGAGGAACTTGTAGTTCAGGCCCAGGTTGGTGGCGGCGTCCCGGCCCAGGGCCAGGATGTTGAGCTTGCGGGAATTGAGGAAGATCAGTCCCGCCGCCAGAATCACCAGTGGAATGGCGATCGGATAATACTCGGGGTCGGCGTTGTTGACGGATCCGAAGAGCCGGGCGGTGAGCACATCGAAATCACTCGGGGTGAGCATGCGCTGCATGAAGGTGGACACCGAGCCCAGGCCACCGCCGATGATGATGCCGACTAGCAGCATGGCGTGCATGTTCGCGTGTCGGCCGGTGAGCAACCAGGAGTACAGGATGACGGACAGTCCCACCATCAGCAGCAGCTGGATGATGAAGGTCTCCAGGGTACGGGCCGCGATGAGGCCGGCCGCGCCGACGAAGTAGATCGTCGAGGTGTGGATGACGGTGTAGAGGGCCTCGAAACCCATGATCGAGGGGGTGATGATGCGGTTGTTCGTCACGGTCTGGAAACAGACGGTGGCCACCGCCTGGCAGACGGCGACGATCGCGATGGCGATCACGGCGTCTGCGCGGCGTTCCGCGATCAGCCAGAACTGCTGGGAGCCGAAGGGCATCGGATTGTTCCAGGCCAGCAGACCGAAGGCGAAGAGCACCCCGAAGAACGACATCGTGCCGAGCAGGTACCAGTACTTCCGGGCAGCCCGTCTGTTCTGGAAGGCGCCGGCGCTGCGCTCCCGGGATGACCGGGGGGTGACGTCGGGCCAGGACTCCTCGACGCGCTCCGAACGACGGGCGTCGTCGGACTCCTCGCCCAGGTAGTTGTCGACGCCCTCGGCGGTGGTCTCGTCGACCATGTCCTCGATATAACGGCGGTTGACTCTCTTATCCACGGCGACGCTGCCTCACGATCAGGGTGACGAAGACCACCGCACCGATGATGCCCAGGATCACCGAGACGGGAATTTCGAAGGGGGCGATGATGGTGCGGCTGATCAGATCACAGATGGTGACGATCCCGATGCCCACCAGGGCGACCCACGGCAGGTTGGAGCGCAGATCATCGCCGCGGAACATGGACACGATGTTGGGCACGATCAGCCCGAGGAAGGGCAGGTTGCCCACGACCACGGTGACCACACCCGTCGCGATGGCGATCATGCCGGTACCGATGAGCACCATGCGGTTGTAGTTGAGCCCGACGTTGGTGGCGATCTCCTCGCCCATGCCGGCCACGGTGAGCCGGTCCGCGAAGAGGAAGACAGCGATGACCACGATCAGGACCACCCAGAGGACCTCATACTGGCCCTGCATCACGGAGGTGAAGGAGCCCGCGAACCAGACGCCCAGGCTCTGGAGCATGTCGGTCTGCAGCGCGAAGAAGGTGGACACGGAGCTGACCACCGCACCCAGCATGATGCCGATGATCGGCACGATCAGCGAGGAGCGCAGTGATACCCGCCGCAGGAAGGCGAAGAAGACCATGGTGCCGATGAAGGAGAAGATCACCGCGCTGAGCATCCGCTCCAGGATGCTCGCGGCGGGGATGAAGTACATGACGAAGAGCAGGCCCAGGCCCGCCCATTCAGTGGTACCGGTGGTCGTGGGCTCCACGAAGCGGTTCTGGGTCAGCAGCTGCATGACCAGTCCGGACATCGCCATGGCGGCACCCGCCAGGACGAGCGCTGCGGTACGCGGGATGCGGGTGATGGCGAACATCTGCCATCCATCCTCGGCGTTGAGGATGTCGTACTGACCCACGAAGAGACTGACAGCCAGGAGGGCGAGCACGACCATCAGCCCCAGCAGCAGCTTCCAGTCGAAGAGCCGTCGCTTGGTCCGGGGGTGTCGCTTCCCCGTCGGCTGTGTGGCGGTCATCGCCGCTCCTTCTCTACCTGTCATTACTACCTACAGTGTCTCAAGTGCCATCTCATGGAGCGAACCCGGGGGCCACAGGGCCACCGGGTGTACTGCTTCCGCTGCACTCACTCAGGGCGACCGCGCTAGCGGGCGGCCTCGAAGGCGTCAGCGAGCTGGTTGAAGATCTCGGTGTAGGTGATGATGGATTCGTTGGTGTAGGTGTCGTCCGGGGCGAACTCGACGCGCCCCTCCCTGATGGCGGCCACGTTGGCCAGCGCACGGTTACCCTCGATCACATTGCTGGCCGGCACGTAGTCGTCGGTATCGCGGGTGGTGGTGCCACCGTCACGGTCGAGCACGAACAGCCAGTCCGGGTTGGACCTGGCGATGGCCTCCACGGAGATGTCATCGCCCTGGTGGTTGCTGGTGGCGTCGCTGACGTCAAGGGCCGGGGTCAGGCCCAGCAACTCGAAGACCGGGCCGAAGGTACGGCCGACCACGGGGGCGATGTAGCCGATCTCGCCGCCGGAAACGTTGACGGCCATGACGGTCTGCTCCGGGTTGTAGGCGGCCCTGGCGCGCTCGATGGCCTCCTCGAAGTCGGTGACGAGCTCTGCCGCCTCGTCCTCCTTCTCGAAGATCTTGCCCAGCTCGGTGACGTGGCGCTTGAGCTCCGCATCGAGCTGCTCGCCCTCACGCGGCTCGAATTCCACGATGGACACACCGGGGTTGAGCTTGACGATGTCATCGTAGTGATTCCTGAAGCGCTGGCCGTTGACGATCAGGTCCGGGTTCGCGGCGGTGAGCATCTCCAGGTTGGGCTCACGGTGGTTACCGATGTCCATGATGTCGCCATCGTTCCGGTACTCCTCCACCGTGAAGGGCACCAGCTGCACCGGTGCGGCGACCAGATCGACGCCCCAGTCCGCGAGAATCTCGAAGCTACGGTTGTCCGTGGCGGCGACACGCTCCACCGGCAGGGCGATCTCCTGGGTGCCGTAATTATCCTCGACCGTGATGAGGGATTCCGAGGAGGAGGCCGCGGAGGGGGAATCCTCGGCGGAGGTGCAGGCACCGAGCAGGAGGCCGGCAGCGGCAACGGCCGCGGTGAGGGTGTAGCGGATCTTAGCCATGTTTTCCTTTACAGAATGGACAGGGACAGGCAACCCCATGAGGTCAGGGTTCCCTTGCTGGCGATGAGTTTACAACCAGCTGGCCAGTTAGCCAAGCCTACCCTAAGCCACCCCCGCAGAATTGCCGGAAAATCCGATAATCACGAGGTGGAGGACATACCCCGACCGGAGCGGGGGTGTTAGCTTTGGATCACCTTACCCAGGAAAATGCGAGAGACAACCCCCACCCTTCCGTAATGGGCGACACACCGCCCCCCACCCTGCGATTCAGGGCACAGACCCTGGGCGGAAGCTGGGGAATCCCCTTACCCCACCAGGGCCGAAACGCAGGACCCCCGCCACCACAGAGGTGACGGGGGTCCGGGCAGGCACAGGCCGACCCGCCGCTACTTCTTCTTCGACTTCTTGCCCTTCTTGTCGCTGCCATCAGCCATGAGGGCCGCGCCGATTGCCAGCATGAAGACGTCCTTGGACAGGCTCAGGCCCTCATCGGTGGGGCGCACGCCGTCGGACTGGGTGTTGGCCGGGTCCGCAAAGTAGAGCGAGAGCAGGCCGGCGGAGAAGGCGGTCAAACCTGCGCCGGCGAGACGGTTACCAACGAACGGGGCCAGCAGCAGCGCGCCGATCCCGACCTCGGCAGCGCCGAGGGCGGTACCGAACTTATCGGCCGGGATGGCCTTCACGAGGGGCATCCCGGTGGCGGCGTACTGCTGAAGCCCCTCGGAGGCCTCGGCCGGCATGCCGACCTTGCCGACACCCGAGTTGATGATGTAGGCACCCGGCAGGGCACGCAGGAAGATGCTGGACAGCTTGGACATCGGAACTCCTCAGAGAATTTGTTGACGAATAAACAAAAGGCTGCCCACACCCTACTTCCCGTCCCCGTTCAGGTCAAGGGAATCCGGCAGAGCAGCACCCACACAGCTTATCGACGCCGCGTCCGCCGCGCT
>CAZTIZ010000100.1:0-5561 GCA_964613845.1 uncultured Corynebacterium sp. | reverse complement strand
CTGCTGCTGCCGCGCCGAAGCCGGCCGCAGCCGGTGGTGCCCCCAAGCCGGGCGCCGAGCGTCCGACCCCGGGCAACGCCATGCCGCGTCCCATGCCCAAGCCGGGTCCGAAGCCGGGCGGCCGTGCCCCGCGCGTGGCCAACAACCCCTTCTCCACCGGTGGCGGTAGCGACCGTCCGGCACCGCGTCCGGGTGGCGGCCGTGGCCCCCGCCCCGGTGGTCAGGGCGGAGCACCCGCCAAGGGTGGCCGTCCCCAGCCGGGCGGCGCACCCCGTCCCGGTGGCGCACCTCGTCCGGGTGGCGCACCGCGCCCCGGCGGCGGTGGCGGCGACCGTCCGGCACAGGGCGGCGGCCGTCGTCCCAGCCCGGCGATGATGCCGGCTCGCCCGAGCCCGGGTCAGATGCCCAGCACGGCTGCCGGTGGTGGCCGTGGTGGCCGCGGCGGCGGCCCCGGTGGTGGACCGGGTGGCGGCGCCGGTGGCGGTTTCCGTGGTGGCGGAGGCGGCCGTGGTGGCCGTCGCGGCGGTACCGCGGGTGCCTTCGGGCGTCCGGGTGGCGCACCGCGCCGTGGACGTAAGTCGAAACGTCAGAAGCGCAACGAGTACGAGGCGATGCAGGCTCCGAACGTTGTCGGTGGCATCCGTCTGCCCAACGGCCGGGGTGAGACCATCCGTCTGCGCCGTGGTGCGTCCCTCTCCGATTTCGCGGAGAAGATCAACACCGATCCGGCAGCACTGGTCCAGGCGCTGTTCAACCTGGGCGAGATGGTCACCGCGACCGCCTCCGTCCCGGAGGAGACCCTGCAGCTGCTGGGTGCGGAGATCAACTACAACGTCGAGGTCGTCTCCCCGGAGGACGAGGACCGCGAGCTGCTCGACTCCTTCGACCTGCAGTTCGGTGCGGACGAGGGCGGCGAGGATGCACTCGCCAACCGTCCCCCGGTGGTCACTGTCATGGGTCACGTCGACCACGGTAAGACCCGCCTGCTGGACACCATCCGTCAGGCCAACGTCGGTTCCGGCGAGGCCGGCGGCATCACCCAGGGCATCGGCGCCTACCAGGTGCCGGTGGCCATCGAGGATCACGAGCGTCGCATCACCTTCCTGGATACCCCGGGTCACGAGGCGTTCACCGCCATGCGTGCCCGTGGTGCCAAGTCCACGGATATCGCGATCCTGGTGGTCGCGGCGGACGACGGCGTGATGCCGCAGACGGTCGAGGCGATCAACCACGCACAGGCGGCCGATGTGCCGATCGTGGTGGCGGTCAACAAGATCGACAAGGAGGCTGCTCAGCCGGACAAGATCCGTGGGCAGATGACCGAGTACGGGCTCGTCCCGGAGGAGTACGGCGGCGACACCATGTTCGTCGACATCTCCGCCAAGCAGGGCCTGAACATCGACTCGCTGCTCGAGGCCGTCGTGCTCACCGCCGATGCCTCGCTGGATCTGCGCGCGAACCCGGACATGGACGCCCAGGGTCTGGCCATCGAGGCCCACCTCGACCGTGGCCGTGGTCCCGTCGCGACGGTCATCGTCCAGCGCGGTACCCTGCGCGTCGGTGACTCGGTCGTCGTCGGTGACACCTTCGGTCGTGTCCGTCGCATGGTCGACGAGTACGGCAACGATGTGGAAGAGGCGGGTCCGTCCCGCCCGGTCCAGATGCAGGGCCTCAACGGCGTCCCCGGCGCCGGCGACAACCTGCTGGTTGTCGAGGACGACCGCGTGGCACGCCAGATCGCCGCGCAGCGTGACGCCCGCAAGCGTTCCGCGATGCAGGCACGCTCCCGCAAGCGCGTCTCCCTGGCGGACCTGGATTCGGTGCTCAAGGAGACCAGCGTCCTCAACCTCATCCTCAAGGGTGACAACGCCGGTTCCGTGGAGGCACTGGAGGAGTCGCTGCTGAAGATCGAGATGGAGGACGAGGTCGAGCTCAACATCATCGACCGCGGCGTCGGTGCTGTCACGCAGACCAACGTCACCCTGGCGAACGCCTCGAACGCCGTCATCATCGCCTTCAATGTCCGCGCAGAGGGCAAGGCCACCGAGGAGGCCAACGCCGAGGGCGTCGACATCCGCTACTACTCGGTGATCTACAAGGCCATCGAGGAGGTCGAGGCAGCGCTCAAGGGCATGCTGAAGCCGATCTACGAGGAGCGCGAGGTCGGTGTCGCGGAGATCCGTGCGATCTTCAAGGCTTCCGCCATCGGCCTCATCGCAGGTTGTATGGTCGAGTCCGGCAAGGTCCGCCGCAACGCCACCGCCCGTCTCATCCGGGATGGCAAGGTCATCGTGGAGAAGACGAAGATCGAGTCGCTGCGCCGCGAGAAGGACGACGCGACCGAGGTCAGCGCCGGCTACGAGTGCGGTATGGTCCTGTCCTACCCGAACATCGAGGTCGGGGACAAGGTCGAGGTCTACGAGCAGGTTGAGGTGCCGCGCACCTAGCATGCCGCGCACCCTGTGGTCCGTGTCGGACCTGCACGTCACCTGGTCCGCCAACCGCGAGCGCATCGAGCGTCTGCGGCCGGCGGATCCGGGGGACTGGCTCATCGTCGCCGGAGACGTGGCCGAGCGTATCGACGTCATCGTCGACACGCTGGCCCGTCTCCGGCGGCGTTTTGCCCGCGTCATCTGGACGCCGGGCAACCATGAACTCTTCGCCCGTCCCACGGACCGATTCACGGGGCGGGAACGCTACCGCCTGCTGGTGGACCTGTTGCGGGAGGCGGGCGTCGACACGCCCGAGGACGAGTACCCCGTCTTCGGTGATATCACTATCGTCCCGCTGTTCACCCTCTACGACTACTCCTTCCGCCCCGTCGGGATGAGCGCCGAGGAGGCGCTGGCGCAGGCCCGGGACGCCCGGGCCACGCTCGATGACGTGCTGTTCCTCGCCCCGTACGTGGACATCCCCGCCTGGTGTGCGGAGCGGGTGGCCTACTCCCGTGGGCGCCTGGCGGAGCTGAGCGGTCCCACGCTGCTGGTCAACCACTGGCCACTGGTGGTGGAGCCGACCCGGCGCATGGCGAAACAGCCGATGGCACTGTGGTGTGGCACGCACGCCACCCGCTCCTTCGCCACCGACCACCGTGCCATCGGTGTCATCCACGGCCACCTGCACATGCCAGGGGAAATCCGGGTGGATGGCGTGCCCCACTCCGACGTCTCCCTCGGCTACCCCTTCGAACAGGAGTACATGCCCCGGCGGGTCTGGCCGTTGCCGACACTGCGCCTGCCCTGAAGCCGGGGACCGTCCTACAGCGACACCCCCGCCGGGTAGGATCTGCAGGAAGTTCGATGTACGACTAGCAAGGAGATGCCCGACATGGCAGATCATGCCCGCGCGGCCCGTATGGCCAAGCGCATCCAGACCATTGTGGCCACCGCCATCGAGCGCGAGATCAAGGATCGTCGGCTGGAGCTGGTCACCGTCACCGATACCCGGGTCACCGGCGACCTGCATGATGCGACCGTGTTCTACACGGTCCGGGGCCGGACCATTGAGGAGGAGCCGGACCTGGCGGACGCCGCTGAGGCGCTGCACCGGGCCCGCGGTCAGCTCCGCAAGATCGTCGGTCAGCAGCTCGGGGTGCGGTTCACCCCGACCCTGTCCTTCGAGGTGGACACTGTTCCGGAGGCCTCCGCGCACATGGAGGCCCTGCTGGCCCGTGCCCGCGCCCGGGACGAGGAGCTCGCCCGTCTGAAGGAGAACGCGAAGCCTGCGGGTGAGGCCAACCCGTACAAGACGGACGGGGACGAGAGCTAGTGCCCGATTATGTGTCAGCCGTCCGGCTGATCAGGGAGGCCCGCACCGTCAGTGTCGTCACCCACCTGCGCCCCGACGCCGACGCCGTCGGCTCGGCGTGCGCGACCGTCGCTGCCCTGCGTCAGCTGGGGAAACAGGCCGTCGGCATGGTGGGGCAGCAACGCCCCATCCCCGGCAACCTGATGAGCATCCCCGGCGCCGATGAGCTGCTGGTCACGGATCGACTGCCGGGTGGTGAGGACCTGGTCATCATCGTCGACTGCGGTTCCCTCGACCGCACCGGCCTGCTGGCCCCGGAGATCGCCCAGGTCCGGGACCGGGTGCTGGTCATCGACCACCACGCGTCGAACCCGGGTTTCGGTCTCCTCGATCTGATCGAGGTGACCGCCGAGTCCACGACCACGGTGCTCGACCGGCTCTTCCGCGAGCTCGGGGTCGACATCGACCGCGATATCGCGCACTGCCTCTACGCGGGTCTGGTCACCGACACCGGCAGTTTCCGCTGGGGGCGACCGCGCATGCATGAACTCGCGGCGGAGCTGATGGGCCATGGCCTGGACACCCGGCAGATCGCGGTGGACCTGATCGACGGCACCACCGTCGATGACCTGCGCATGATGGGTGAGGTGCTGGCCGGCATCCGTGTGGTGCCCGCCGGTGAGCACCGCGTGGCGCTGCTGGTCGCCGACCACACGCGCGTGAACGGGCACTCCGATTCCGCCGTTGAGGGGCTGATCGACTTCGTGCGCGCGATCGAGGGCACGGACCTGGGGGTGGTTTTCAAGGAGAGCCACCCCGGCCGGTGGGCCGTCTCCCTGCGTTCCTCCGCCATGGACGTCAGCGTGCTCGCCCTCGCCCTCGGTGGTGGGGGACATATTCCCGCCGCCGGTTACACCACCTCCGGTTCAGCTGACGACGTCATCCGTGAACTGCTGGGGGCGCTGGGAAGCCACCGGTGAGCCGCGTTGCCGCTGACGGGCAGGTGACCGCCCGGCAGATCTTCGCACTCGCGCTGCCGGCCCTGGGGGTGCTGTCTGCGACACCGCTCTACCTCCTTCTCGACACCGCGGTGATCGGCCGGCTCGGTTCCTTCGAGCTCGCCGCCCTGGCGGCGGGCACCACAGTGCAGTCGACGGTGACCACCCAGCTGACCTTCCTGTCCTATGGCACCACTGCGCGTTCCTCCCGCCTCTACGGTTCGGGGCGGCGTCGGGAGGCCGTGGCGGAGGGGGTGCAGGCCACGTGGGTGGGGCTGGCCGTCGGTCTGCTCCTGGCCTCCCTGATCTGGCTGTCGGCGGGGGACATCGCCCGCTGGCTGACCGGGGACGAGGCCATCGCCGAGGAGAGTGCGCGCTGGCTGCGGGTTGCCGCCTTCGCCATTCCGTTGACCCTGGTCACCATGGCCGGCAACGGCTGGTTGCGGGGCGTGCAGAACACCCGCTGGCCACTGTGGTTCACCCTCGCCGGGGTGATCCCCGGTGCGATCCTCATCCCGGTGTTCGTCGCGCGCTTCGGTCTGGTGGGTTCGGCGCTGGCCAATGTCATCGGGGTGGCGGTCACGGCGGTGTGTTTCCTGGTGGCCCTGTCCCGGCAGCACGAGGGGGACTGGTGCCCCCGGTGGTCGGTGATCCGGCGCCAGCTGGTGCTGGGCCGTGACCTGATCCTGCGTTCCCTGTCCTTCCAGGTGGCCTTCGTGTCGGCGGCGGCGGTGGCGGCCCGGTTCGGAACGTCCTCGTTGGCGGCGCACCAGATCATGTTGCAGCTGTGGAACTTCATCACGCTGGTGCTCGATT
>CAZTIZ010000099.1:0-5580 GCA_964613845.1 uncultured Corynebacterium sp. | reverse complement strand
GGCCCCCGCGCCGTCGAGCTGCTCAAGAAGCTGGAGCAGGAGCAGGGCTGGGCCAACGTGCTCTACGACGACCAGGTGGGCAAGGTCTCCCTCGTCGGCGCCGGCATGAAGTCCCACCCGGGTGTCACCGCCGACTTCACCGAGGCCCTGCGCGACGAGAACATCAACATCGAGATGATCACCACTTCCGAGATCCGCATCACCGCCGTGATCCGGGAAGCCGATCTCGACGAGGCGGCCCGCGCCCTCCACGCGCGTTTCCGGCTCGGCGGCGAGGAAGCGGCCATCGTCTACGCCGGTACCGGCCGCTAGTTCTTCCGGCAGGCCGGAGAGGCAGTGGCGGACGGCGGGCGGCTGTTCACCCGGCGCGCATCAACTGTTGCGGGCCGGGGTGCGGGTGCGCGTACACTCGGTCTCCGAGTACGTCTTAACCTCTGAGAAAGGGCTCCGTCCAATGACCACCATCGCAGTCGTAGGCGCCACCGGCCAGGTGGGTCGGGTTATGCGTTCCATCCTCCAGGAGCGTGATTTCCCCGCCGATAAGGTCAGGTTCTTCGCCTCCCCCCGTTCCGCGGGCACCAAGATCGAGTTCCGGGGTGAGGAGATCGAGGTCGAGGATCTGACGCAGGTCACCGAGGACTCCATCCGGGACGTCGACATCGCGCTGTTTTCTGCGGGTGGTTCCACCTCGAAGCAGTGGGCCCCGGTCTTTGTCGCCGCGGGTGCGACCGTCGTGGACAACTCCAGCGCCTGGCGCAAGGATCCGGAGGTGCCGCTGGTGGTCTCCGAGGTCAACCCGGAGGCGACGAAGGGTCTGCCGAAGGGCATCATCGCGAACCCGAACTGCACCACGATGGCCGCGATGCCGGTGCTCAAGGCGCTGCATGACGCCGCGGGCCTGACGCGGCTGCACGTCTCCTCCTACCAGGCGGTCTCCGGTTCCGGCCTGGCCGGCGTGGAGACGCTGGTGCAGCAGACCTCGGAGATAGGTGGCAGGGGCGCGGAGCTGGTCGAGGACGGCAGCGGGGTCAACCCGGCCGACCTGGGCCCCTATGTCGCGCCGATCGCCTATAACGCGCTGCCGCTGGCCGGCAGCCTGGTCGATGACGGTTCCGGTGAGACCGATGAGGAGCAGAAGCTGCGCGACGAGTCCCGCAAGATCCTCGGACTGCCCGAACTGAGGGTCGCGGGCACCTGCGTGCGCGTGCCGGTCTTCACTGGCCACACGCTGACCATCCACGCGGAGTTCGACCGGGCGATCACCGCTGAGCAGGCCCGTGCACTGCTCGCGGACGCCCCCGGTGTCGAGCTCGTCGACGTCCCGACGCCGCTCGCCGCGGTGGGCGGGGACGCCTCCCTGGTGGGACGGGTGCGTCAGGACCAGTCGGTCGACGACGACAGGGGCCTGGTGCTGGTGGTCTCCGGGGACAACCTGCGTAAGGGTGCCGCACTGAACACCGTGCAGATCGCGGAACTTCTGGTGTAGGTCCGTTCTTTCCCGGCAGCCGCCCCCTGACCTCCGGTCAGGGGGCGGCTGCCGTCTCCGGGGGTTCGTGGCAGGGAGGCCGGCCAGTGCTCAGGCGTCCTCCGGCCCCATGGCCTTGATGAGGTCCCGGCGGGCGCGGGCCACGCGTGAGCGGATGGTGCCCACGCGCACGCCGGCGATCTTCGCCGCCTCCTCGTAGGTGTAGCCGAGGGCCTGGGTGAGGATGAGTGCCTCGCGACGCTCCTCCGGGAGGGCGTCGATGAGGGCGCGGGCATCGATCCACTCGCTCCACGACGTCGCATTCGCGCCCTCCGCCGCCGTCATGGCTGCGGCATCCTCGTATTCCGTGGCGGATTTTCGGGGCCGTGCCATGTCGTGGCGGATGTTGTCCACCCATACGCGCCGGGCCAGCGACAGGAGCCAGGTGCGGGCGGATGAGCGCGCGGCGAAGCGTGGGAGGGCCCCCATGACCCGCAGGTAGGTCTCCTGGGTGAGGTCGTCGGCGATCTCGCGGCCGCCGAGGTGGGCGAGGAGCCGCCAGACGTCGTCCTGGGTGGCGCGGATGAACTCCGTCAGTGCGGCGCGGTCGCCGCGCCCGGCGCGCAGGGCCAGGTCGGTGACGCGGGCGTCGTCACGTGCGGAGTGGTGGGTCACAGGTCAAAAGGTTACCAGGCAGGTTCGGGGTGGCTCCGGGCGCGGAGTGGCCCGCCCGGGCGCGGAAACAGTAAATAATGTGTCGATATCGGTTGCCGGGACTATCATTCTAGTGTAGGCTATCAATAAGATCCATTCGATAGGTAAGCATAATTAATGGGAGGACAGATCACATGACGAACGACAAGTCGGCAGCGGAACAGGTCGCGAAGCGGGGTCTCCACGAGCCCGTCCATGGCCAGACCCACCGTCACAACGGTGCTCCTGTCCCCTCCGAGAACATCTCGGTCACTGCCGGGCCGCAGGGGCCGAACGTGCTCGATGACATCCACCTCATCGAGAAGCTGGCCCACTTCAACCGCCAGAACGTCCCCGAACGCATCCCGCACGCCAAGGGCCACGGCGCCTTCGGTGAGCTGCACATCACCGAGGATGTGTCGCAGTACACCAAGGCCAAGGTCTTCCAGAAGGGCACCGTCACCCCGATGGTGGGCCGTTTCTCCACCGTGGCCGGTGAGGCCGGCTCCCCGGATACCTGGCGCGACGTCCACGGCTTCGCCCTGCGCTTCTACACCGAAGACGGCAACTACGACATCGTGGGCAACAACACCCCCACCTTCTTCCTGCGCGACGGCATGAAGTTCCCCGACTTCATCCGCTCCCAGAAGCGCCTCGGTGCCAATGGTCTGCGCGATGCTGACATGCAGTGGGACTTCTGGACCCGTACCCCCGAGTCCGCCCACCAGGTGACCTACCTGATGGGTGACCGCGGCACCCCGAAGACCACCCGCCACCAGGACGGCTTCGGCTCCCACACCTTCCAGTGGGTCAACGAGGCCGGCGACGCGGTCTGGATCAAGTACCACTTCAAGACCCGCCAGGGCTGGGAGAACTTCACCGACGCCGAGGCCACCGAGATGGCCGGCATCAACGCCGACCACCACCGCGAGGACCTCTATAACGCGATCGAGAGCGGCGACCACCCGGTCTGGGACGTCAAGGTCCAGATCATGCCCTTCGAGGACGCCGAGAACTACCGCTGGAACCCCTTCGACCTGACCAAGACCTGGTCCCAGAAGGATTACCCGCTCCAGGACGTCGGCTACTTCGTGCTCAACCGGAACCCGGAGAACTACTTCGCCCAGATCGAGCAGATCGCCCTCGACCCGGGCAACCTGGTCCCCGGCGTGGGTCTCTCCCCGGACCGCATGCTCCAGGCACGTGTCTTCGCCTACGCCGACCAGCAGCGCTACCGTATCGGGACGAACTACCGTCAGCTGCCGATCAACCAGCCGCTACACCAGGTCAACACCTACTCCCACATGGGGTCCATGGCGTACCACTACGATGCCGCCGGCCAGCCGGTCTACTCACCCAACCGCTTCGACAAGGGTGCCGGCTACCTGGACAACGGCCAGGACTCCTCCTCGGGCCGGTCCTATGGCCAGGCCTCGGACGTCTACGTCAACCCCGACCCGCACGGCACTGACCTGACCCGCGCGGCCTACGTCCAGCACCCCGAGGACGATGACTTCATCCAGCCGGGCATCCTCTACCGTGAGGTCCTGGACGACGCCGCCCGGGAGCGTCTGGCCGATAACATCACCAACGCCATGGACGGCGTCTCCGCTGAGGTCGAGGAGCGCGTCTACTGGTACTGGACCCAGGTCGATGAGAACCTCGGCAAGCGCGTCAAGGAGCTCTTCGCGCAGAAGAAGTAGCCCCCACCCCGCGCTGACCCCGCCCCTGTCTGGGCGGGGTTTTCGCTGTTCCCGGCGGGCCCGATTCCCCTCCCGGGGCCGGGGGCGATAGTTTCAAGGGTATGCATTCGCCCGCCTCCCGCCTCCGTTCCGCCCTGATCGCGCTGGCACTCACGCTCCCGCTGATCGTCGGTGTCATCGTCGCGGCAGCCGTCAGTCTCACCCCCGCCAGTGCGTGGAGCGCCGGCGACGATAGCACCGGGGCACCCACCGCCGATGCCCCGGGCGGGATCGACCCCGCTGAACTCGTCGACGCCCGCCGTGCCACCGGCGAGGCCTCCAACCAGGCGGGTTTCCTCGCCACCGGCACCGGGGAACTCGTCGCCGGCACCGGGCAGTTGCGCGAGGGCGCCGAAGCCCTGCCCGGGCAATTCGATGAGGCCGTCACCGGTGCCCAGGAGCTGGCCGCCGGCATGGTCGAGCTGCAGGCCGGCACCGGCCAGCTCGGTGCCGGGGCCACCGAGGTCGCCGACGGCGTCGAGACAGCCGTCAACCAGGTCATCGGCCTGGGGGCCGTCCAGGGACAGATCCTCGACATCATCGACGAGACCACCCGCGAACTCGGGGAACGGGAGGAACCCGAGGCCGAGACCGGCCGGGAGGACCTGGCCAACCTGCGCACCGAGGTCGAGAACTTCGACTTCGACGCCGCCGTCGTCGCCGATCTCGCCGCCCTGCGCGACGGTTCCCGCGACCTCGCCAACCAGCTCAACGTCCCCGGCTACGGATTCCATGACGGCGTCTACACCGCCACCGCCGGCGCGCAGGAACTGGCCGAGGGGCTCGTCCGTGCCCGCGGCAGCGTCGACGAGGCCATCGCGGGCGTGGCCGAGCTCGATGACGGAGCCCAGCGCATCGAGCAGATGGCCGGGCAGAACCGCGAACGCGTCACCGCCATCCAGCGCGCCTTCCCCACGGTCGGGGCGACCACCGGTGACCCCGCCGACGATCTCCCCCGCCACCTGCTCAGCCCCCTCTACGCCATGTTCATCGCCGCCCTCGCGATGCTCGGCGGCGTGGCACTCGGGGCGGCCACCCACTTCCTGCCCAGCCACCGCATCCGGGTGATGCTGGCGGGCACAGTGGCCCTCACCGCGCTGGGCACGGTGCTCACCGCGATCGTCGCCCGGGGCTTCACCGGGGCCGCAGCTGCGCTCTCAGCACTGGTGCTGGCCCTAGGGGTACTGGCGGCCGTCGCACTGACCCGGGTCGGTCTGCGCCTGTTCGGCCCAGTGGTCGGCTCCACTCTCGCCGCAGGACTCGGCATGCTCCAGGTGGGCGTGGTCGGCTGGGTCTGGCAGGCCGCCGCCGCCGCCGACGTCGCCACGGTCTGGCAGGTGATCGCGGGCCTGATGCCGCTCAACTGGGCCACCGCCGCCCTCACCGTGCTGGGTAACGACGGCTCCACCAGTGCCCTCTGGCTGGGCGTGGCGGTGCTGGCCGTGCTGGCCGCCGCCGGGGCCGGAATCATGCGGACCCCACAGCCGGTGGGGGAGGTGGGGAGCGGGGACGACACCGCCACCGAGGGTGTCGACGACGTGGTCGCCTCCGCACTCCCACCCCGGCCCTGAGACCGGATCCTGGGTGCACGGGCGAGGGGATGAGTCCTGCCCAGACCCCGGGCACCACGAGATCAGGAAACACAAAACCCCGATCAGCGTCATGCTGATCGGGGTGTGA
>CAZTIZ010000098.1:0-5596 GCA_964613845.1 uncultured Corynebacterium sp. | reverse complement strand
GGGGCTCCTTGAGATCAGACAGTTATGTTGATATGTCACCAACATAGTCGGCTGATCCTGCTTTGTACAGCCCCATCTCCGACACCCTGATCAGCGCCTGGTGGCGTCCGTCCAGCGCAGCAGGGCGTAGAGGAACCTTGTGGCGCCAGGCATGAAGTTGGATCCGTGGTGGAAGAACGGATCCAGCGACGTCACGATGATGCGCCCCGGCGTTGAGGTGGTGTCCTCAAAAAGAATGGAACCGTAGTTACTCCAGGTACCGTCCCGGTTGAGTTCCTCCAGATCGAGAAGCGACGTGACCTGGTGATCAACGGTGAAGGAACCGTGCTGGTGCCAGATCACCGACTTGGGGCTGAGGAAACGCCATGCCTCGTGCCCGGGGGAGACCGGGCGGATTCCCGGATCCTCACCAGTGCTCCACCACCAGAAATTGGTGGGTGCATCGCGGTGAGAGATGCCTTCGAGCCAGGTCTGGACGTCGTTGATGCCGAGCACCACGAGGGTGTCACCGCGCCGGGCCACGGCCTTGAACTCATCGGCGTGCGCCTTGAGTAGGTCGGGATGCATACGGTCGGCGAGGATTACTGTCCTGAATCCGTCGAGGTCGCCGGGGCTGAGATCGCGGATGTGCAGCCAGCTGGGGGAGTAGGCGATCACGGCCGGGTCGTTCATCGTGGTCAGATGCGAGTAGGTGCCGTTGTGGATGATGGCCAGTTCGCCATGCCCGACAGTGTGGTCATGGCGGACCAGGGTCTCGCCGCTGGGCAGTGTCACCTGGGGCTTGCCGGGTGCGTTCATCGGTTCATCAACCATTCGATCAGCTGGGGGTGGATGCGGGCGGCGGTGTTGGCGTCGTTGAGGAAGACAGCCGGTTCGATACCGGGATGAATCAGGACGCGGCCGAGCCCGTACGGGTAGACATAGTCCACCGGCAGGCGGTTCTGGCCGATGCGTGTGGTGATCAGTGCGCCGGCCGGATGGTTCAACGTGTAGCCGCGTGCGTAGAAACCGGTGACGCCCTTGCGCATGCTGGCATCGATGAGGTCCACGCCCTCCCACACCGGATGCGCGTCACCGGGGGTGAGGAACAGCTCCTCCGGTGCGGCGTAGTGCAGGGCCCTGAAGTCGCCCTGCTTCGGCAGGAACTTCACCACGGGGTGGCCGTTGAGCGCGACACGTCCGCCCTGCTTGATGAAGGAATCAAAGAGCTCAGTCTGGGTGCCCAGGTATTCCTGGTCAGCGTTCATGGAGATGAGGATGCCCGCCACATCGTTGAGGCCGGTGTCCTCAAGGGCGTAGAGATCAATCGCCTCCACCTCAGGCTGTGTGGGCCTGGCCATGGAGTTTCCACCCATGTGCAGGTAGATGACCCGCTGTGAATCAGTCATTTCTGGTACTTTCCAGTAGTTTCTTGAAAGAGATGCCTGTCGACGCCGCGTTGTCCCCGCGAACGCTCTCGTAGCGGGTGACCAGCATGGCGCGTTCCCGCGCGCCGTCGGAGACGTCATGCCGGAAAACCTCGACCCGATAGAGATCAGAGAGGGCTTCATCGTTGAGGATTCGGTCTGCCGGGCCGGCGGTGAGGACACCGTCACGTCCCAGGATGAGTCCCTGTCCTCCCAGGTGCAGAACATGTTCCGGGTTGTGCGTGGAGAGAACCACGGCCATTCCCTCGTCCGAGAGATCCTTGATCAACTCCAGGACAATGGCCTGATTGCGCAGGTCAAGGGCGGAGACAGGTTCGTCCAGGATGAGGGTGCCACAACCGGTGGCCAGGGCCCGGGCGATCAGGATCAGCTGTTGCTGCCCACCGGACAGGCCCGAGAAAGGCCGTGTGGCCAGATGGGCCATCCCGACCCGGTTGAGTGCCTCCCTGGTGTGCGCATGGTCCTTCTTCCCCGGCGAGGAGAACATTCCCAGGTGTTGCGCGCGGCCCATGAGGACCATGTCAAACACCGTGTAGGCGAATGCTCCCGTAGTGGCCTGAGGGACGAAGCCGGTCCCGTGGCTGCGCTGGACGGTCCCCTCCGAAGGTTCCGTGATGCCCGCCAGGAGTCTGAGCAGTGTAGATTTTCCGGCTCCGTTGACACCGAGCAGGCTGGTGATCTGGTTGGCGGGAATATCGACGTCGATGTTGCGGAAGGTCCAGTCCATGTTCGGATACCGGAACCCGATGTTTGTTGCTGTGATCATTTGTGGACTTCCTGCCCCGTCAGGCCGCCACGGTGGTGCACCAGGCGGAGGAGCGCGATGAAGATAGGTGCGCCGATGATGGCCGTCAAAATTCCCACCGGAAGCTCAACGGCGGTCACGGAGCGGGAGAGCGTGTCAATCAGTGCCAGGTAACCGGCCCCCATGAGTGCAGACATCGGGAGCAGGAGGCGATGATCCGGCCCCGTGATCAGTCGTGCGAAATGGGGGACCACCAACCCGACCCAGCCCACGACCCCCGCCACGGCCACTGCGCCGGCAGTCATGAGCGCGACCATGACCAGCAGGAGGATACGCAGTGGTTGGGGGTTGATACCCAGTGATTTGGCGTCCTGATCGCCCAGGCTGAGGATGTTCACACGCCAGCGCAGGGACAGGATCACAGCGGAACCGACGCCGATCGGGATTGCGGCGATGAGTGCTTTCGCCGGGGACGCGGCAGAAAGGGAACCCATGAGCCAGAACACGATCGATGGCAGCTCGGTGTAGGGATCGGCGATGAGTGTCATGAACGAGACCAGCGCGGAAAACAATGCGGAGACCACCACGCCGCCCAGGACGATCATCAGGATCGATCCGCCCGTTCTGGTCTGACCGATCCAGATCACCAGCACCAGCGCCACCATGCCCATGACAAAGGCCAGGCTGACCAGTCCGAAAGAGCCCAGCCCCAGCACCAGTGCCAGCACGCCACCACAGGATGCGCCGCTGGATACACCCACCACCTGTGGGCTGACCAGGGGGTTCCGGAACACCGCCTGCAGGGTGGCGCCGGCCAGGGCCAGACCCGCCCCCACGATCAGTGCCAGGAGTACGCGGGGAAAACGTGATCCCAGGACAACCTGTTCCTCCTGTGGGGTCCAGGTGGTCCGGAGATCAACCAGCTGACCCGCCAACATGCGCAGGACCTCATTGAAGGGGACCTGGTACCGGCCGAGGGAGAGACTGAACAGGGCGATCAGGACGACCACGACCACGGAGACCGTCCACCGCGCCACCGGGCCGCCGACCCGCGGTGCTGCCCCGACGGCAGACCGCCGTCTATCGAGCAAGGACATCGTAGTTCGCGCTCCCCTGGTTGGCCTCCATGAAGAGAATCTGATCGATCTCATCCTCGGCGAGGTCATGGTCGTAGAGGTAGGAGAAGTGGGTCTTCATCTCTGTGCGGAGATCAAAGTTCGCGGCGTCCGGGTGCAGCAAGCCAGCCACCCAGAGCCAGGACATGTTGGATTCGGTGCTCGGCGGATCCCAGGAGAAACCCCCGTTGGGGAGACGGTAGACGCGTCTGTTCCTCACCGCCGTCACCTCGGCCCAGAACGGGTCGTTGTAGAGGGTCTCCGGGGTCGCGGTGGAGAAGTTGCCGAGGAAGATCACTTCGGGATCCCAGAGCAGGATCTCCTCGCGGGTGGTGGCTACGCTGGACCCGGTCAGTGTCTCGGCGGCCGGGTTCTCTGCGCCACACAGGTTGAGCCACCAGTCCATGTAGGAACCGGCGGCGGACACCCGCATCTCATCAAAGTTGTAGATGTTGATTGCGCGGGGCCTCTCGCCGGAAGCCCTGACCAGCTCATGAATGCGCTCCTGGTCGCCGTGCATCGTCTCCAGGACCTGCTCACCGCGTTCGGGGGCACCCACCAGGGTGGACAGGATGGTGATCCATTCCTCCAGCATTTTCTGGTCACCGTAGTTCAGCAGCAGCAGGTCCAGGCCAGCCTGCTCGATAGGGGTGATGATCTCCTGGCCGTAGTGTCCCCACTGGATGGCGACATCGGGTTTTTGGGCGACGATGGTCTCGATGTTGGGGACGAAGTCAGCACCGTTGGCCGCTGCCGGGAGGTCCAGGATCTTCGGGAACATCGTGGCCAGAAATCCTGCTTCCGCGAGTTTCTGTGCCGCGGTGTTCACGGCGACGACCTTGTCCAGGGACCGGTCCATGGCGATCAGCATGGCTGGCAGCGGGATGATGGTGGTGGCGATTCGCTCGATGGGGCCGTTCAGGGTGACGGTGCGGTCAAACTGGTCAGTGATGGTGATCTGTTCGGAGTTCCCTCCAGTGGACGGGGTGGGTGCCGGCTGGGTCTCCCGGGACGAGCAGCCGGTCAGTCCGAGTACTCCAGCCCCGCCGAAGGCGAGTGCACCCAGGAGGAAGCTGCGTCGGTTCAGTGACAGTCCAGCGAGCTTCTCAGTGCCATGTGGGGTCATTGCTATCTTCAACTTTCATTGCGGGACCACGGGGGGAAAGTCGGCGTCCCGACTTGCTGCGCACTAGACACTAAGGGAAGCCTTGCCTAAAGTGCAAAGTGCTGCCGGGGCTAGGTTTCCGGCACATCAGAGGGCGGCCCGTGGCGGGCCCGGTGATCGGCCCGTGCCCTGCCCGGGCGGCTGCAGGTTCGACATCTGCCACGGGTGAATTCTTCGGCCTCACCGTCCGCGGATAGCTCCAGGGGCTCCCGGCCGGTGCCACGAGGGGTGCCCGGCCATCAGGGGAAACAGTCCAATCGGCGGCAGTGGGCTCAGGTCACCGCACGCTGCGGTCCTGCCGCCCCGTCCACCCGTGGCGGCTTTACGGCGGCTGCCGGGCAAGCGCCGTCACGGACCGCCATGTATTGATGACGCCATGGCTCCCACGTGCAGGCGGGGGAGTGCGGCCTTGAGTTTTCGGCCGGGGTAGACTGCTCCGGAGAACGAGACTGTCCTCAGTCAACCCTTGACCATTTTTGGAAGGACGAATAGCTCCGTGCTGCGTACTCATCTCGCGGGTGACCTCCGCAAAGAAACCGCCGACCAGACCGTGACCCTCACCGGCTGGGTTGCCCGCCGCCGGGACCACGGTGGCGTCATCTTCATCGATCTGCGCGACCGCTCCGGCCTCGCCCAGGTTGTCTTCCGGGAGTCCGAGGTCGCCGAGCGTGCCCACGACCTGCGTAGCGAATACTGCGTGCAGGTCACCGGCATCGTCGAGCCGCGTCCGGAAGGCTCGGAAAACCCCAACCTGCCCTCGGGCGACATCGAGCTCAACGTCACCGAACTGGTCGTCCTCAACGAGTCCGCCGCCCTGCCCTTCCAGATCGACGACGCCTCCCAGGCCGGCGGCGAGGTCGGTGAGGAGACCCGCCTGAAGTACCGCTACCTGGACCTGCGCCGGGAGCGTCAGGCCGAGGCCCTGCGCCTGCGCTCGAAGGCCAACCGCGCAGCCCGCCGGGTGCTCGACAACCACGACTTCACCGAGATCGAGACGCCGACGCTGACCCGCTCCACCCCGGAGGGCGCCCGTGACTTCCTGGTCCCGGCCCGCCTCAAGCCCGGCTCCTTCTACGCCCTGCCGCAGTCCCCGCAGCTGTTCAAGCAGCTGCTCATGGTGGGCGGCATGGAGCGCTACTACCAG
>CAZTIZ010000097.1:0-5793 GCA_964613845.1 uncultured Corynebacterium sp. | reverse complement strand
TCGGGGCTGCAGCAGGCTTGGATGCTGCAGCGGGCTTGGGTGCGCCCGGCTTGGGCGCAGCTGCCCCCGGCTTCGGGGACGGCGCTGCACCCGGCTTGGGTGCGCCCGGCTTCGGGGCACCACCGGGCTTCGGTGCGGCGGCGGTAGCGCCACCGTCCTGCTTGTCATAGAAGGAACGCATCTTCTTGACCACCGGGGGCTCGATGGTCGACGATGCGGTCTTGACGAACTCGCCCTGCTCCTTGAGCGTGGCGAGCAATTCCTTGCTGGTTACTCCGAGCTGCTTGGCAAGCTCGTGAACGCGTAGTTTTCCGGGCACTTCTCTCCTCTGGTTTTCCTAGAGTTCGAGTAAGCCCCGGAGGGTGGACTCGAACTCTAGATGATGGTTCTGACGTTCATCGCTGATGCTTCATCGTGGAGTGCTCATCAGTGTTCGGTCTTCCTTATGATGTCGGGTCCGGCAGCAGCTGCTGCAGGTACGTGCGTACGTGACCTGTGTCCACGGATGTGGACACCCGGAGCGCACGCCGGAAGGCGTGACGCTGTTCCGCCAGCTCGAGTGCCGCGGGATCAGGGGTGAGCCAGGCTCCCCGACCGGGTAGCCGGCGCGCGGGATCCGCAATCACCGTTCCGCGTTCAGGGTCCTCCGGATCGAGGACTACCCTGAGCAGTTCGGTGTCTGGCTTACGGCTCCGGGTGGCGATGCAGGTTCGGATGCGGATCTCACGCTGTGCCTGGGCACGATCGCGGTTCTCCGGCATTCGACTCCTTGGTGCATCACATGAAGCGTAACTGATCTCGGGTCACTTTTATTCCGCTCCATGGGGAACGGTCCATCCGTAACCTGTCGGCACGAGGGCCGTTATTCAGTTTACGTTATTTTCACCTGAATTTGAACTTGCAGCCCCCCGCCACAGTCCCGGCGCCCATACCAGGCACATCAGCTGGCGTCGGAGTGGATGTCGATCTTCCAGCCGGTCAGCCGTGCCGCGAGCCGAGCGTTCTGGCCTTCCTTACCGATGGCCAGGGACAACTGGTAGTCCGGCACCGTCACGCGGGCGGACTGCGCCTCAGCGTCGATGACCTCGACGTTGACGACCTTGGACGGAGCCAGGGCGTTGCCGACGTAGGTGGCGGCATCCTCCGAATAGTCGATGATGTCGATCTTCTCGCCACCCAGCTCCCTCATGATGCTGGAGACGCGCTGGCCACGCGGACCGATGCAGGCACCCTTGGCGTTGAGGCCCTTGACCCGGCCGATGACCGCGATCTTGGAGCGGTGCCCGGCCTCCCGGGCGATCCCGACGATCTCGACGGCACCGTCAGCGACCTCGGGCACCTCCAGCTCGAACAGGCCACGGACCAGCTCCGGGTGGGTGCGGGAGAGGTTGACCTGGATGTTCTGCTGGCCCCGCTGGACCCCGACGACGAAGGCCTTGATCCGGTCGCCGTGCTTGAGGTGCTCACCGGGAATCTGCTCGGCGGGCAGGAGGATACCATCCTGGGAATCCGCCTCGGTACCCAGCTGGACCACGACGATGCCGCGTTCGTTGGCGCGGACATCACGCTGGACGATGCCGGAGACGACCCGGCCCTCGTGGGACTGGTAGGCGTCGAAGGCGCGGCCGGCCTCGGCCTCACGCAGACGACGGATGATCGCATCCCGCACGGCCCGGGCACCGATCCGGTTGAAGTTGGTGGGGGTGTCCTCGGACTCGGAGACGACCTCGCCGTCCTCGTCCAGTTCAGAGACGATGACCGCCACGGAACCGGTGGCGGTGTCGATCTCGACGCGGGCACGGTCGGTGCCCTCCTCACCATGGTGCTCGCGGTAGGCCAGCAGGAGGGCGTCGGCGATGGTGGTCAGCAGGGCATCGACCCCGATGCCCTTGTCCTTCTCGATTGCCTTCAGCGCCTGCAGATCAATATTCACTTGTTGTCCTCTCGCCACGTGATGGCTGCGTCATAGTCGAGCCCGGTCAGCTCAAGCTCGTCTGCCGGGGGTTTTGCGAACTCAACTTCTACCACCGCCGGAACCGAATCCGCCAATTCCAGTTCCCGGAGGACCAGTTCCCTTTTGGCCTTCGCGACGAGGATCACAGTGCTGCCTGCCTCATTGAGTGCACCGATGCGCCAGGTGGACTTCTTCCCTCCCTCGTCGAGCGTGACGAGCCGGTGGCGGTTGCGTCGCCAGTGGCGGGGCTCCGTCAACGGCAGGTCCACGCCCGGGGTGGAGACCTCCAGGGTGTAGCCCGCGCCGAAACTGACCTCCCCCCGTTCCTCGGCGGCGTCGAGAAGCGTGGAGATGTCCTGCGAGACAACCTCCAGGCGGTCGAGGTCGGGGCGGGCGTCGGCATCGAGCTTGATCGCGACCACCGACTTCCTGCCCGCGCGGACGATTTTGACGCCCTCGATGTCCAGCCCGTGGGAGGAGGTGACGGGGGTGATCATGGTCGTGAATTCTTCAACACCGGGGAATGCCATGCGGTTCAGCTTATCCTGGGGCCGGTACAGTGACGCACGTGCACCGTCGTCTGATCCCGCTCACCGCAGCCCTCCTGCTCACCGCCGCCCCCGCGCTGGCAGCCTGCAGCGTCGAGGACGCCGTCCAGGTGTTCGGCCCCCGTCCCGACAGCGACGTACTCTCCCTGGCACAACGTGCCGACACCGACGCTGCCGCGCTGGCAGACACCGCACCGGAGCTCGCGGAGCTGCGCCGCGGACACGCCGACCGGCTCTACGAGGAGATCGAGCGGCTGTGTGGAGTCCATGAGGACGGGCGCGTCCCGGACTCCTGCGCGGTGGAGCGCACCACCCCGGACGCCCGGGAACTGCCGGACGAGTCCAGCGAGCTACTCCGTGACTCCCGCACACTGAACCTGGGCAGAATGGCCGATGTACCGGATGAATCCGTGACACTGGTGACCGGCCAGACCATCGAACTGTCCGCCCTCGCCGAACCGGTGACGCTGCCCGGGGCCTTTCCCCTGACCGACGATGAGGACCGGGCGGCCGCGGAACAGCTACTGAGCTGGGAACACGCCGCAGCCTACGGGCTGGGCCAGGCCGCCGCCTTTCTTCCCACCGACCAGGCGGGACTGATCGAGGAGCTCGCTGACGCGCGCAACGAACGGATCCTGGGGCTGCAGACACTGCTGGAGCCCGACGGCGAGGTCCTCGCCGCGCCCGGCTACGAGTTCGAGGCATTGCCCGCCCCCACCGACGCATCCTCCGCCGAGAGCTTCCTCCTGGACCTGGAGAATGACACGGTGCAGCTGTGGCACTCCCTCGCCGCAGAGGCCCAGGACCCACTGTGGCTGGAGTGGTCCGTGGTGGGTGCAGCGCACGCCCGGTCAGCAGCCCAGGCGCAGGACCTCGTGCCCCTGATCCCGACTCCGGGCCCCGAAGTGCAATGAGACCAGCGTCCAACTAAAGTTGGATCGTTATCTTTTTTCCGATTCTTAACTTTAAGGAAACAGCTGTGGCTGTCGCCCGTGCGCGCACCTTCCGGTGGCTCGCCCTCATACTCATCGCCCTCGCCGCAGGGCTGATGTTCCTCGGCCCCGCCGAACAACCCAACTCAGCCACGGGCATGCTGCCCGATGGTTCCGAATCCTCCCAGGTGGCTGAACTCCGCAACGGCCAGTCCGATGACGAGAACGGCACGGCGATCGTGCTGTTCAGTTCGGATGGACAGCTCGATTTCGCAGCACTCGGTGAGCGTGCGGACGAACTCGGCGGTCCGCTGATCCCCAACGAGGACGGAACGGGTGCCATCGTCCCCGTGGAGATCAACTCCAACGGCCTGACCGACAACGCAGACAAGATCACTGAGCTGCGGGAGACTGTCTCCGCAGACCTCCCCGAGGGTGTCAGCGCACAGGTCACCGGACCGGCGGCCATCAACGCGGACCTGTCCGGGGTCTTCTCCGGCGCGAACTTCCTCCTGCTCGGCGTCACGGCGATCATCGTCGCTGTGCTGCTGATCATCACCTACCGCTCCCCCGTGCTCTGGATCATCCCGCTGCTGGTCATCGGCATCGCCGACCGGGTCACTGCCACCGTCTACACCTGGTTCCTCGACGCCTTCGGGGTGGTGTGGAACGAATCGACCGGAGGCATCCTCTCCGTGCTGGTCTTCGGTGCCGGCACGAACTACGCCCTGCTGTTGATCTCCCGCTACCGTGACGAGCTCTACCGCCACGAGGACAGATTCGCCGCCATGGCCGCCGCCTGGGGACCGACCGTCCGCACCATCCTGGCATCCGCTGTCACCGTCGTCATCGGCGTGGCCTGCCTGATGCTCTCGGCCAGCCCGGCCACCCGCGGTCTTGGTCTGGCCTCCGCCCTGGGCATCAGCATCGCCTTCATCTTCGGCGCCTTCGTGCTGCCGGGTGTGCTCCTGCTCTTCGGCCGCTGGATCTTCTGGCCCCGCCGCCCGGAGGTCGGGCAGCAGCCGGACCACAAGTTCTGGAACCGCATCGCCAACGGTGTGCGCCGTCGTCCGGTGCCGGTCCTGGTCGCCGCCCTGACCGTCCTGGGTATCTCCTGCGTGGGCTATTTCCAGGTCAGTACGGGCATCAGCCAGTCCGAGCAGTTCATCGAGACCCCTGAATCCATTTCCGCCTCCGTTGAACTGTCCGAGAAGTTCCCGGGCCAGGACGCCACACCGGCGATCGTGCTGACCAGCCAGCCGGATGAGGCCACCGCCATCCTTGAACGCGAGGGGGCGATCGTCCAGCCGGGTGATCCGGTCGGCGATCAGGCTGTCCTGCAGGTCTCCGGGCCTGACACACTGGAACTGCGTGAGCTGCTGGCAGGCACCGACTCCCTGGTGGGCGGCCAGGATGCCGAGCTCCAGGATGCGGAGGACTACGGCGAGCGGGACCGGATGATCATCTTCCCGCTGGTACTGCTGCTGGTCTTCGTCGCGCTGATCGTGCTGCTGCGTTCCCTGCTGGCCCCGGCCATCATGGTCGCCTCCGTCCTGCTGACCAACGTGGCTGCCCTCGGCCTGGGCTGGTGGGTCTCCTCCGGCCTCTTCGGTTTCGAGAACTTCGACGCCGCGACACCGCTCTACGCCTTCGTCTTCCTCGTCGCCCTGGGCATCGACTACACGATCTTCCTGGTCACCCGAGCCCGGGAGGAGGCCACGACCCATGGCACCAAGGAGGGGATCCTGCGCTCCCTGTCGTCCACCGGCGGCGTGATCACCTCCGCCGGTATCCTCCTGGCAGCCGTCTTCGCCGCGCTGGGAGTCCTGCCCCTGGTGGTGCTCGCACAGGTCGGCATCGTCATCTTCATCGGCGTGCTCCTCGACACCCTGATCGTCCGCACCATCCTGGTGCCCGCCCTCGTCCAGCTGCTGGGTGAGAAGTTCTGGTGGCCCGCCAAGGTGGACTCGAAGGCCGATGCTCAGGCGGCCGCAGAGTCACAGCGGGAGAAGGACGGTTCCGCCGTGCCGGTCGGCACCCGCTAATGCCCTCCCCCCCTGCCCGCCAGGGCACGGGGTGAGCGCATGACCACGAGGGGGAGGAGACGATATCGTCTCCTCCCCCTCGTGGCTTTTCGGTGGCTGATACCGGGTTGGTCCCGGCGGTGTGGGTGGTCACCCGAAAGGAGTGGCCCGAAAGGAAGCGTCCTGTCGGGCCACTCCTTTCGGGCCACTCCTGCAACCCTGAGAAACCCCAGGAATGCAGGAAACCCCGGACCCTGAGGAGCCCCGGGGCCCCCGGGCCCACAGCCTCACCCTGACTGGAGCCGGCTGCATTCAGGCAGCGGCCGCACCACAGG
>CAZTIZ010000096.1:0-6031 GCA_964613845.1 uncultured Corynebacterium sp. | reverse complement strand
TTAGCTCAGCGGGAGAGCGCTTCCCTGACACGGAAGAGGTCACTGGTTCAATCCCAGTATCGCGCACAGAGGTCACAACCTCGATGCGGATGTAGCGCAGTTGGTAGCGCATCACCTTGCCAAGGTGAGGGTCGCGAGTTCGAGTCTCGTCATCCGCTCCGGTATCTCCTCACGGAGATGCCTGAGGCGGTAACGCCACGGTGGAATGGCCGAGTGGTGAGGCAACGGTCTGCAAAACCGTGCACACGGGTTCGATTCCCGTTTCCACCTCGCAGTTCAAGCGCGTTTAGCTCAGCGGGAGAGCGCTTCCCTGACACGGAAGAGGTCACTGGTTCAATCCCAGTATCGCGCACAGAGGTCACAACCTCGATGCGGATGTAGCGCAGTTGGTAGCGCATCACCTTGCCAAGGTGAGGGTCGCGAGTTCGAGTCTCGTCATCCGCTCCATTTACCGAAAGGGTCACTTCACAGAAGTGGCCCTTTTCGCGTTCCCGGGATCTGCCCGGATCTTCCGGGAGATGGCTACGGAACTACAGTGGTCGCATGTCCCCCTCCGATCCGCTCCCCCACGTCCGTGGCCTCCTGGGCCCTTCCCTGCCGGTCGGTGAGCCGGAGCTCCGGATGATCGCCGTCACCACGCTCGTCGGTTCCCTGACCGTGCAGGGCACCTCCCAGCCACTGGGCAATGAGCTCGACCACCAGCTTCTCACCGGTCTGCGGGACTGGGCCGACGTCGTCCTCGTCGGTGCGGGCACCGTCCGTGTCGAGGACTACTCCGGGGTGGGTACCGATCCCGCCACCGCGCAGGCCCGGCGCGCCCGGGGGCAGTCGGGGGTCGCGCCGATCGCGGTGGTCTCCCGGGAGCTGTCCCCGGATCCTGCTTCGAAGCTCTTCACGGCCACCACTGTTGTGCCGTTGGTGCTCGCCCCGCAGTCATCGTTGGAGGATCCCGCGCTGGCCGGGCGTCGGGAGGAGCTGGTGGGGGCGGGCGCGCATCTGCTGTCCACGGGTTCGGGGAGCATCGGGGAGATCGTCGGGGCGTTGCGGGCGGCCGGGTATGCGCGGATCACCTGTGAGGGTGGGCCGGGTATCTACCGGATGGTGGCGGAGTCGGATCTGGTGGATGTACTGCACCTGACGGTGGATCCCCTCCTGCACCTGCCCGTCGGGCCCCGGTTGCTGGGTGATGGTGCGCAGGACCGGGGTTTTTCACGTCGGCTGGTCTTGGAGCATCACGCGGCGAGTTCGGACGGCACCCTGTTCCTGCGTTACCGGCGGGTCCGGGGGCCGGGATCCTGAGTGTGGTGCCTGAGAGTTACACCGCCTCCGATAGTGTGGGGCCGTGACTTCGCCAGCAACCCGCCGCATTGACAATATCTGGGTCTCCCGGACCCCGCTGACCGGATCCGGCATGGGGGGACCTCCCGCAGGAGGGTCCTCTCCGGCAGTGGCCCGCCGGACCCCGTGGGACCGCGTGGGCACCATGGTGTTCTGGCCGGTGGCGGTGCTGCTCGTCGTGCACCGGGTGGTGATCCTGGCGGTCAACGGTGCTCTGACCGATGACTTCACCACGGTGTATTCCGCGATCCGGCGTTTCCTGGACGGGGTACCCGTCTACAACCAGGTCTATCATCACGTGGATCCGCACTACCTCTACAACCCGGGGGCGACGCTGGTGCTGGCCCCGCTGGGGATGATCGGTAACTTCGGTGTGGCGCGGATGCTGTTCATCCTGGTGAACGCGGCGGCAATCGTTGCCGCGCTGATGCTGCTGACCCGGCTGTTCGGGTTCAGCCTGCGTTCGGTGGTGCTGCCGGCGGCGGTCACGGCGGCTTTCCTCACCGAGTCGGTGATCAACACGCTGGTTTTCTCTAATATCAACGGTGTACTGCTGCTGGGCCTGGTGGGTTTCCTGTGGCTGCTGCTGCGCGGTCACGGCTGGTGGGCGGGGCTGGTCATCGGGCTGGCGATCCTGGTCAAACCAATGTTCGCCCCCCTGTTGTTCCTGCCACTGGTGAAGCTGCAGTGGCGGACCCTGGTCGGGGGCGTGGCGGTGCCGGTGGTGGCCAACCTCATCGCGTGGCCGCTGGTGCCGGGCGCGGGTGACTACGTCACTCGGCTGATGCCCTACCTGGCGGAGGTGCGTGACTACGCCAACTCCTCCCTGCCGGGTCTGGCTGTCTACTTCGACATGCCGAGGGCACTGGAGAACTCGTTGTGGCTGCTGTTCGCCGCATTCGTCGCGGTAGGGGTGCTGGTGTTGCTGCGCTGGCGTCACACCGATCCTCTGCTGTGGGCGACGACCACCTCGGGGCTGCTGCTGACGGGTGTGTTCCTGCTGTCATCGCTGGGGCAGATGTACTACTCCATGATGCTGTTCCCCATGATGTTCACGGTGCTGCTGCGCCGCAGTGTCTTCCACACCTGGCCGGCCTGGCTGGGGGCCTTCCTCTTCCTCTCCCCCGCCGGGTGGTCCTCCACCCGGTGGGTGGACTACGGCCGGTGGGCAGAGGTCTTCGTGGCCACGGCGGGCTGGGCGACCCTGGTCATCGCCACCGCCACGTGCGCCGTGGTGTGGTGGCGCGGCGAGGGTGCGGACGACGCGGGCGTCGAGAAGCAGGAACAGGGCACTACGGCGTGACGACGCCGTCGTGGTCGTCGCAGCCTACCGGGGCGCGGGGGGAGGCACTAGACTCCTGGGTGACACGATCAAACGCACCAGTGTTCGGGAGGACTCATTCATGACGGATTTCAAACTGATCAGCGACGACCAGTGGCGTGAGCGCCTCTCCCCCGAGGAGTTCTACGTGCTGCGGCAGGCGGGCACGGAGCCGCCACACGTCGGCGAGTACACGAACACGACCACCGAGGGCGTTTACTCCTGCAAGGCCTGCGGCACCGAGCTCTTCCGTTCGACGGAGAAGTTCGAGTCCCACTGCGGGTGGCCCTCCTTCTTCTCCCCCCTGGCGGGGGAACGCGTCATCGAGAAGGAGGATCGCTCCCACCGGATGCGGCGCGTGGAGGTACTGTGCGCCAACTGCGAGTCCCACCTGGGGCATGTCTTCGAGGGCGAGGGCTATGATACCCCCACTGACCTGCGCTACTGCATCAACTCCATCAGCCTGACGCTGGAGCAGAAGCCGACCGAGGGCTGAAGCACAACAACACGCAAGCCCCCAGCCGTGATGGGCTGGGGGCTTGCGTGTTCCCGGGGTAAAACTCAGGAGATCAGGGCAGGACCTCGATGAGCTCGGCGACGTCGCTGACGCGGCGGCCGGTGAAGAAGGGCAGCTCCTCGCGCACGTGCAGACGGGCCTCGGTATAACGCATCTTGTACATCAGGTCCACGATGCGGTCGAGCTCCGGGCCCTCGAAGGCCAGGACCCACTCGTAGTCACCCAGCGCGAAGGCTGGCACGGTGTTGGCGCGCACATCCGGGTAGTCCCGGGCGGCCTGACCGTGCTCGGCGAGGATGCGGCGACGGTCGGTCGGGTCCAGCAGGTACCACTCGTAGGAACGGACGAAGGGGTAGACCGTGATCCACTCCTGCGGCTCCTCCCCCATGATGAACGAGGGCAGGTGGGAGCGGTTGAACTCCGCCGGGCGGTGCAGGGCGGTGCCGATCCAGGCGGACTCGGAGGCCTTGCCCAGGGTCGTGGTGCGGCGGAAGGCGTTGAAGGCGGCCTGGATGTCACCGAAATCCTCGGCGTGCCACCAGATCATGAAGTCGGCCTCCGCCCGGATGGCGGAGATGTCGTAGATGCCACGGACGGTGACCTTCCCCTCCTCCGCCAGGCGTCCGAAGAACTCCTGGGCCTGGGTGATGATCTCCGCCCGCTCGTCACCGAGCGCTCCCGGGATGATCCGGAAGGTGGCCCACTGGGTATAACGCTGGATGCTGTTGAGCTCGTCAAAGTTGAGCTTGCTCACGGTCGTCTCGTGTCCTTTCTCGGTTCGGCTGCCGTGGGGGCATGAGGGGATCAGCCCTGCGCGCCACGGCGTCATGATCCATCATAAGTTGGATATGCCCGGCGGTGGTGGATCACCCCGCCCCAGCGTTCCCCACGTGCCGCCCCCGGCGCGCCTACCCCGGCTGTGGCGGCGGCGTCGATAGCGTGAATTCCGTGATGAACTCCGACACTTCCCCGTCCCCGGCGCCGGTGCCGTCGTCCTCCACGCAGGGCAGCTCCGCGGACACGGATGCGGACGCCACACCCCGGTTGTTCACCGAGGCCGTCGAGTCCATGCACGCCGCGCACCTGCGCCCCGAGATCACCCTGGGCACGATCCGTCCGCCGCAGCGGCTGGCCCCCTTCAGTCACGCGGTGGGGATGGACGTCGTCCGGCACGGGGCCGATGACGCCACCTCCCCGATGTCCGGGGGAGACGCCTTCGGTCGGCTGATCCTGCTGCACCACCCCCGTGCCGAGGACGCCTGGGACGGCACCATGCGCCTGGTGGCCTATATCCAGGCGGACATGGATGTCGAGGTGGCCTCCGATCCACTGCTGCCGGATGTCGCCTGGCAGTGGTTGACCGAGGGACTGATCAGCGCGGGAGCCAGCCACACCAACCTGGGTGGCACCGTCACGGCCACGGATTCCGTGCGTTTCGGGGAGATCGGGGGTCCGCCACGCTCCCATCAGCTGGAGATGCGTGCTTCCTGGACAGCGGCGGACACCGATCTGGCCGCCCACGTCACTGCTTTCTCCCGGGTGCTGGCGAACGTCGCGGGACTCCCTCCCGAGGGCGTCACGGTGCTGGGCCGCTGATCTCCCCCGGAGGATCGCGGTCTAGGCTGATGAGCCATGGCGCCCCTCTTGTCGACCCCCCGTGACGGGGTCCCCCCACTGTTGTCCACCCCCGGCCAGTTCCACGAGGCCGCCGCAGCTCTCAAGGGGGGCGACGGGCCCCTGGCGATCGATACGGAACGCGCCTCGGGTTTCCGTTACGACGACCGCGCCTTCCTCATCCAGCTGCGCCGCCGCGGCGTCGGCACGCTGCTGCTCGACCCGGAGGGACAGCGGGAAGAATTCACCGCGGCCCTGGCGCCGGTGGTCACCGGACAGGACTGGGTGCTCCACGCCGCGCCCTCTGATCTGCCTTCCCTGGCCTGGCTGGGGTTGCGGCCGGGCAGGCTGTTCGACACTGAGCTCGCCGGTCGCCTGGCGGGTTTCGACCACGTCAACCTCGCGGCCATGATCGAGCAGCTCTTTGAGGTGCGTCTCCAGAAGGGACACGGCTCCGAGGACTGGTCCCTGCGCCCCCTGCCCGAGAATTGGCTCAACTACGCCGCACTGGACGTGGAGCTGCTGCTCGAACTCGCCGAGGCGATGGCTGAGCTGCTCGATCAGCAGGGAAAACTCGATTGGGCGGACCAGGAGTTCAACCATATCCGGGCCACCCACGCGGGGCTCAGGGCCCCGGCGGACACCACGTGGCGCGAGGCCAAGGGCGTGGGTTCGCTGACCCGCCCCGAGCAGCTGGTGGTCGCCCGTGAGCTGTGGGAGGTCCGGGAGAGCATCGCGGTGGAGGAGGATCGGGCGGTCGGCCGCATCCTGCCCAACAAGGTGCTCGTGGAGATCGCCCGCCGCCCACCGCGCAACCCCCGCGAGCTGTCCCGGGTGCCGGGTTTCCCCGCCCGTCGACGCTCCGCGGCGACCTTCTGGTTTGAGGTGCTCACCCGTGCCCTGGCCTCCGACCCGGAGACCTGGCCCAAGCACAGCCGCCCCGCCCGGGGGGTCCCCTCCCGGCAGGCCTGGGAGAACGAGTTCCCCGAATCCTATGAACAGTTCCTGGCCGTCCGGGAGGAGGTCGAGGAGCTGGCGGTCGAGCTGGGGGTCCCCACCGAGAACCTGCTGCGGCCGGCGACCCTGCGTGCTGCGGCGTGGGCTGCCCGTGACAGGACTCAGCTGCGCACGCCGGAGGATCTCCTGGCCCTGCTCCGGGCCCACGATGCCCGGGAGTGGCAGATCGAACTCACCGGCCCGGTGATGGTCAGCGGCCTGCTCGACTGAGAGCAGCCACTAGT
>CAZTIZ010000095.1:0-6069 GCA_964613845.1 uncultured Corynebacterium sp. | reverse complement strand
TACCACAACCTCACCATCGCGGAGAACGATCACGCGGTGTGCTTCGCCGGTTTCGGGCACCGCTTCCCCACCCTGGTGATCTACTCGAAGTCCCGGGAGACCCGACCGTGGTTGCAGGGCACCGAGGAGGTGCGGGCGATGAGCGATCTCATCCACGCCTGCCACGCCGCGGCAGGCAGTGACGTTCCCTCCAACGAGGAGTGGCACCACCAGCCGGTGGACCTGGACCTGCCGATGCCGTGGCGGGTACAGATCAGGTGGCGGGTGTCCACCCTGGCGGGTTTCGAGGGCGGGACGAAGATCTACGTCAACACTCTCTCGCCCCACAACGTCCGGGACAGGGTGGTCTCCGCGATGTACCGGCTGCGCGACGAGGGACGGATCTCGCGCGACATCCGGATCGCGATGGAGTGCCGGGACCACCGCAACTCCCTGAAGTACAATCCCCTGCTCTGAGCCTGGGCACGGGTCTTCCGGGTGATTCCGTGCTAAAAGTACTCTCAACGTCGCGGACGGTGCCGACGTGGCCGTCAACCAGGCCACGGACCGGTCGCCGGTGCTCCGCCACACACCAACCACGATGCCTGAGGAGTGAACCCATCATGAGCCCCATCGCCCGTCTACTTCGGGAACATGAGGCCGACCTGTCCTGGCAGCGGGACTTCTACGAGGATCTGCACGAACACCCGGAACTGTCCGGGCAGGAGCAGGAGACCGCGGCGAGGATCCGGGAGATGCTCGGCCGTTTCGACTGCGAGATCGTCTATCCCGTCGGCGGTTTCGGGGTCGTCGCCGTCTTCCGTAACGGTGACGGACCCACCGCCCTGTTCCGCGCCGACATCGACGCCCTCCCCATCCGGGAGGAGACCGGTGTCTCCTTCGCCTCCACCCGGGTGCGCCCCGGCGCAGACGGCACCTCCACGGGGGTCATGCACGCCTGCGGCCATGACATGCACGCCACGGCGCTGATGGGGGCCTGCGCGATTCTCGACGCCCACCGGGAGGCGTGGCGGGGCACGTTCATCGCCCTGTTCCAGCCGGCGGAGGAGACCGCCAGCGGTGCCAACGCCATGGTCGCCGACGGGCTGCTCCACCGCATCCCCCGGCCGGACGTGTGCCTGGGCCAGCACGTGATGCCCGGTCGCGCCGGCCAGGTGCAGACCATGCCCGGCCCGCAGTTCGCCGCCTGCGACTCCATCCGGATCACCATCCCCGGCCGCAGCGCCCACGGGTCGATGCCACATCACGCCGTCGATCCGACCTTCGTCGCCGCGATGGTCATCATCCGACTGCAGGGCATCGTGGGCCGGGAGGTCAACCCGGATGATTTCGCGGTCATCTCCGTGGGCACCCTGCGCGCCGGTTCGACGAACAACATCATCCCCGACTCAGCGGAACTGGTGCTCAACTGCCGGTTCTACGATGAGACGGTCAAGCGTCGTGTGTACGCGGCGATCAAGCGCGTGGTTGTCACGGAGTGTCAGGCCTCCGCCTGCGAGCGTGAGCCGCAGTTCGAGTACTTCGCCCACGGTGAGCTCATCGACAACGACCCGGTGGTCTTCGAGGCCGTGCGCGCCACCTTCGACGACGTCTTCGAGGGCGAGTCGGTGGATGCCCGGCGCACGACCGTGTCGGAGGACTTCGCGAACATCCCCCGCGCCTTCGGTGTCCCCTACCTGTACTGGGTGGTCGGCTGCACCCCGCGGGACCTGTGGGACCGGGCGGTGGCGGCGAACCGGGTGCGGGAGGAGGTGCCCGTCAACCACATGAGTACCTTCCTGCCCGAGTACGGGCCCACCGTCGACGCGGCCACCCGGGCGGCGGCCGCCTCAGTGCTGACCCACCTGTCCCGGTGAGGTCCCGTTCCCATCCGGGAGCAAACACACGGTCGCGCCTATATGCTGGATTGGCCGGTACGCCCTCTGGTGTGTCCGGCACTGTCGCGAACAACGGCCACTGACCCCAGGAGCAACCCAGCATGAGTGACACCCCACCCGTCCTGAACACCACCGTCGCCGGCCACGTACGTGCCGCAGCCGGTGCCAGCCCGGACAGTGCCACCGACTACAAGTTCTGGTTCGGCCTCTCCCGGAGTGTGATGGCGCAGATCGCCGACCGGTGGGAAGCCACCACCGACACCTATGCCCAGACCCGCCAGCAGCACTACTTCTCGGCGGAGTTCCTCATGGGCCGTGCACTGCTCAACAACCTCACCAACCTGGAGCTGGTCGAGGATGCCGAGGAGGCCTCCCGCGAGCTCGGCCACGAGCTCAGCGACGTCCTCGACGCGGAGAACGACGCCGCCCTGGGTAACGGTGGCCTCGGCCGCCTGGCCGCCTGCTTCCTCGACTCCTCCGCCACGCAGGACCTGCCGGTGGTCGGTTACGGCATCCTCTACCGCTACGGCCTGTTCAAGCAGGTCTTCGACCACGGTTTCCAGACCGAGGAACCGGACGCGTGGAAGGAGAACGGCTACCCCTTCTACATCCGCCGGGAGCACGAGCCCCGCATCGTGCACTTCGATGACATGACCGTGCGCGCCGTGCCCTACGACATGCCGATCACCGGTTACGGCACCGATAACGTGGGTACCCTGCGGCTGTGGAAGGCCGAGCCGATGTCAGAGTTCGACTACGACGCCTTCAACTCCCAGCGCTTCACCGACGCCATCGTCGAGCGGGAGCGCGTCATGGACCTGTGCCGGGTGCTCTACCCCAACGACACCACCTACGCGGGCAAGGTGCTGCGCGTGCGCCAGCAGTACTTCTTCGTCTCTGCCTCGCTGCAAACGATGATCGACTCCCACCTGGAGAACCACGGTGACCTGTCGACCTTCGCCGAGTACAACTGCATCCAGCTCAACGACACCCACCCGGTGCTCGCCGTGCCGGAGCTGCTGCGCCTGCTGCTCGACGATCACGGCATGGGCTGGGATGAGGCCTGGGACATCGTCTCCGCGACCTTCGCCTACACCAACCACACCGTCCTGGTCGAGGCCCTGGAGCAGTGGGACGTGTCGATCTTCCAGCAGCTGTTCCACCGCGTGTGGGAACTCGTCGCCGAAATCGACCGCCGCTTCCGGGAGGACCTGCGCGGTCGTGGCCTGAGCGAGGATCACATCGCGGGCATGGCACCGGTCCGGGACGGGCGCGTGCACATGGCGTGGATCGCCTGCTACGCCGCCTACTCCATCAACGGGGTCGCGGCCCTGCACACCGAGATCATCAAGCGCGACACGCTCGGGGCCTGGCATGAGCTGTGGCCGGAGAAGTTCAATAACAAGACCAACGGTGTCACCCCGCGCCGCTGGCTGAAGATGTGCAACCCGCGCCTGTCCGATCTACTCACCCGACTGGTCGGCTCCGACGCCTGGGTCACCGACATGGACCTACTCAAGGAACTGACCCACCACGCCGACGACAAGAAGATCATGACGGAACTGCTGGCGATCAAGGACGCCAACAAGGTCGACTTCGCCGAGTGGATCAAGGACCGTCAAGGCATCGAGATCGACCCGACCTCCATCTACGACACCCAGATCAAGCGTCTCCACGAGTACAAGCGCCAGCTGCTCAACGCGCTCTACATCCTGGACTTGTACCTGCGTATCAAGGAAGACGGCCTCACCGGGGTGCCCGCGCGCACCTTCATCTTCGGTGCGAAGGCCGCCCCGGGTTATCACCGCGCGAAGGCCATCATCAAGCTCATCAACGAGATCGCCCGCCTGGTCAACAACGACCCGGAAGTCAACAAGATCATCCGCGTCGTATTCGTGGAGAACTACAACGTCTCCCCGGCCGAACACATCATCCCCGCCACCGACGTCTCCGAGCAGATCTCCACCGCCGGCAAGGAGGCCTCGGGCACCGGCAACATGAAATTCATGATGAACGGCGCCCTGACCCTGGGTACGATGGACGGCGCGAACGTCGAGATCCACGACGCGGTGGGCGATGAGAACGCCTATATCTTCGGCGCCCGTGAGGAGGAGCTGCCCGGGCTGCGTGCCACCTACAACCCCTGGCAGGCCTACGAGACCGTCCCCGGCCTCAGGCGCACCCTCGACGCGCTCGTCGACGGCCACCTCGACGACGGTGGCAGCGGAATATTCCACGACCTGCGTTCCCTGCTGCTCGACGGCGATGGCCAGGATGCCGCGGATGTCTACTACGTCCTGGGTGACTTCGCCGACTACCGCGAGACCCGCGACCGCATGGCACAGGACTACTACGCCGACCGCCTGCACTGGGCACGCATGTGCTGGGCCAACATCTGCGCCTCCGGCCGGTTCTCCTCCGACCGGACCATCAACGACTACGCCCGCGAGGTGTGGAAGCTGGAGCCGACCCCCCTCATCCGTTAGGCGGGTACTTATCCGCGACTGCAGTATGGTGTCGGGGAACAACGCGACCGGAAGGACACAGTGATGACGTTCAGCATGGACAAGGGCAACGAGTTCGTCGAACAGACCCAGGACCCGGAGGGCACGAGAGCCTGGAGGAACCAGCTCGACCAGTTCGCCCCCGGTGCCTCCGACTGGGTGGTCGGTGCCGTCTTCGGTGGCACCTACCAGCGTGAGGGCGTGGACCTGCGCACCCGCCAGCTCCTCAACATCGCCGCCCTGGCCGCGACGGGCGTCGTCGAGCCGCAGCTCACCGGCCATATTCGCACCGCCATCGAGGTAGCCGGCATGTCCACCGAGGAGGTCGGCGAGTGTATCGTCCACCTCATGCCCTATATCGGTGTGCCCAAGACGTTGGCCGCCATGCGCTGCATGGAAGCCGCCGTCGAGGGCTGACCCCCGGACAGGGCACGCGCCCCAGCAGGCAGGAGGCGGCGGAGAGGATGATCCTCTCCGCCGCCTCCTGCCTCCCCGCCCACTAGTTGGTTGAGTGGCGGGTATCCTCACCGAGCAGGTGCACGTGGATCATGTTGGTGTTGCCGGAGATCCCCGGCGGGGTGCCGGCCACGATGACCATCATGTCGCCGCGGTGGTAATCATCCATAGCCAGCATGGAGGAGTCGACCTCGCGGAGCATGTCGTCGGTGGACTCGACCGCCGGGGACAGGAAGGTCTCCGCACCCCAGGTCAGCGCCAGCTGTGAACGCACGGCCGGGTCGGGGGTGAAGACCAGCAGCGGCAGGTGGGAGCGCAGGCGCGCCACCCGCTTGGCGGTGTCACCGGAGGTGGTGAAGGCCACCAGGGCACGGGCGTTGAGGCGTTCCGCGATGTCGCGGGCGGAGTAGGAGATCACGCCGCGTTTGGTGCGGGGGATGTGGCTCAACGGCGGCACCGTGCCGTCGCTCTCCGCGTGCTGGACGATCCGGGACATGGTGCGCACGACGTGGTGCGGGTCGATGCCGATGGAGGTCTCACCGGAGAGCATGACGGCATCCGCCCCGTCGAGCACGGCGTTGGCGACGTCGGAGGCCTCCGCACGGGTGGGCCGGGAGTTCTCGATCATGGAGTCGAGCATCTGGGTGGCCACGATGACCGGCTTGGCGTTCTCCCGGGCGATCTGGATGGCGCGCTTCTGCACCAGCGGCACCTGCTCCAGCGGCACCTCGACGCCGAGGTCACCGCGGGCGACCATGATGGCGTCGAAGGCCAGAACGATGGATTCCAGGGCGTCGACGGCCTCGGGCTTCTCCAGCTTGGCGATGACCGGCACGCGACGACCGACACGGTCCATGACCTCGTGGACGAGATCGACGTCGGCGGGTGAACGGACGAAGGACAGGGCGATGAAGTCGACGCCGAGCCTCAGCGCGAACTCGAGGTCGGCGATGTCCTTCTCCGACAGAGCGGGCACGGAGATGTCCATGCCCGGCAGGGACACACCCTTGTTGTTGGAGACCGGGCCCCCCTCGGTGACCTCACAGACGACGTCATTGCCGTCGACCTCGATGCAGACGAGACCGACCTTGCCATCGTCGACGAGCAGCCGGTCGCCCGGCTTCGCGTCCCGGGCGAGGTTCCGGTAGGTGGTCGACACCCGGTCGTGGGTGCCCTCGACATCGTCGACGGTGATGCGGACGATCTCACCGTTCTCCCACACCGTGGCACCG
>CAZTIZ010000094.1:0-6415 GCA_964613845.1 uncultured Corynebacterium sp. | reverse complement strand
CTAGACCTGTGCCTGCTGGCCGAGGGGAGGATCGACGCCTACTACGAGCACGGGATCAGCTGCTGGGACTACGCCGCCGGCGCGCTCATCGCCCGGGAGTCCGGCGCACAGGTGCAGGCACCGAGCATGTCGACGCCCGGTGTCACCGGCGAGGTGACCTATGCCGTCGCGGACACACTCGCGCCCGCCCTGACCCCGGTGCTGGATGCGGCCGGTGTTTTCAGTCGACTTCCCCGCTGAGCGTGACCGGACTGAAACCTGGGAGCGAACCAGGTATGACCTGGGAAGATGACACAGGGGAAATTGTCGTTTAGTATGCGCCTCGACATGTAGGTTCACTAGGTTCACCGGTGATTTTCCGCCGCTCCAGTGACACGCCCTCAGCGACAAGGATTATTGAGAATGGCCACCGATTACGATGCCCCCCGCCGCCGCGCGGACGACGAGCTCGACGCCGATTCCCTGGAGGGCCTGAAGGCCGCAGAGAGCGAGACCTCGCCCATCGACGAGGACGGAGAGATCGTCGAGCCCTTCGAGCCTCCGACGGTCGATCTCACCGGTGAGGAACTCAACGTCACCGTCGTCCCGCGCCGGGAGGACGAATTCACCTGTTCAAGCTGCTTCCTGGTGCAGAGCAACAAGCGCAGGTCGCACACCGAGGACGACGGTTCCGTCATCTGCCTCGACTGCGCCTGACCCACCAACACCACCACCCACGGCGCTGGTGCCCGGCACAAGGTTGCCGGCCCGTGGACCGCGCCCGCAGCGGGGCGTGGGTGGCACCGGCCGACCGGTCACCGCTGCCCGGGCAGGAAAACCTCCAGCAGCTGCTCCGGATTCTTCGTCGCGATGAGCCAGTAGGGGGTGGGGTCCTCCGGGTCATCGAGAACCAGCATCACCATCTCATGGACCCACCCATGGGAGACCACGAATGCCGCCGGATCCAGCTGCCGGCCCATGGCATTGCGCTTCGCGGTCGCAGGCACCGCCAGGGAGCGGGAGACGACCGCGGCGGGTAACGTCGCTGACTCGGCCATCAGCCAGCGGTTGCCGTGCGCATCCTCCTCCACCTGGATGACGGTGGAGGACAGGGAGAGCAACACCCAGATGGCTACCAGCGACAATGCGATCGCGGGAATAATCAGCCACCAGATGCTGCGGTTGTGGGCCAGCTGTGCGGTGGTCAGCGCAACCAGAAAGGCCGCCAGGATCCACCAGTAGGCGGGCACCCACTGTCGCTCACGGTAGAGGATCTGCGTGTCAGGGGAACCGGTCTCAATCACGGCTACCCACTCTACTGCACCGCCCAGCAGGGGCGGGCGGGGGATACTGGGGGAACACGGAGGTGGGTGTCGCACCGGGGGAGGGGCTGCGTACCCTGTTGACGTGACTGATCGCCATGTTGAAACAGAAGGCCTGAGCACCATCGGCCCCATCCGCATCCACCGTCTGGACCCGGAGCTCCCCCTTCCCCGCCGCGCCCACCCGGGCGACGCCGGCGTTGACCTCCCCGCCGCGGAGAACGTCGACCTCGCCCCGGGTGAACGCGCCCTGGTGGGCACCGGCATCGCCCTGGCACTGCCCCTGGGAACCGTGGGGCTGATCCACCCCAGGTCCGGCCTCGCAGCCCGGCAGGGACTGAGTATCGTCAACGCCCCCGGCACCATCGACGCCGGTTACCGCGGCGAGGTGAAGGTCAGCTTGATCAACCTCGACCCGCACGAGACCATCCACATCACCCGGGGCATGCGCATCGCCCAGCTGCTCATCCAGCGCGTCGAACTGGTGGACTTCGTTGAGGTCGACGAACTCGACGACACCCGGCGCGGCACCGGCGGACACGGTTCCACCGGCGTCAACTGAAACGACAGGTGGTCGGCGGCTCCCCGGTAGGGTGGGGCCGGTACCCCGGTCCGCCTCCCGCTCGCCTCCCGGGGCGGTCCGGGACACGAGAGAAAGGATGTGAGTGGACCATGGCATTGTGGCCATTCGGTAAGAAGAAGGGCGGGGACGCCGCCCGGTCGGTGTTCCCGGCCGAGACCCCACAGGAGCAGGACACGGCGGTGGAACAGACCCAGGACGTGCCCGTGGGCGCGCCCGGCAACTCGTCCGCCACCACCCCCATCCCGACCCATGATGCGGTCAGCGGTGACACCGGCCCCTTTGACGGGGACTCCGTGAACATCGCGGATTTCGACTTCTCCGACTTCTCCGCCGGGGTACTCAACCTCGGGTCCATGCAGATCCCGCTGCCGAAGGAGTCCCAGGTCCAGGTGGAGATGGGGGACCAGGGTCCGAAGATGCTCCACATCGTCACCCGTCATGGCCGGATCACCCCGGTGGCCTTCGCCGCCCCCCGTTCCGCGGGCCAGTGGGAGGAGGCCTCCGGGGAGATCTCCGAGGGCATGGAGCGTGACGGGTTGACCGTCCGCACGGAGCCGGGCCCGTGGGGCCCGGAGATCGTCGGTGAGGGACCCAACGGCATCATCCGCATCATCGGTGTCGACGGCCCCCGGTGGATGCTGCGGATGACCCTGGCGGCACCGGAGGCCAGCGCCACCGACCTGCTCACCCTGGCACGGGAGGTCACCGCCCGGACCTTCGTCTACCGCGGCGACAACCCCATCCTGGCCGGTAGCTCACTGCCGGTGGCGCTGCCGCAGGAACTGGTGAACCAGGTGCAACAGGCGATGCAGCAGCGCGCCGGGCAGCAGCAACAGCAGCAGACCGCGGGAGCTCCCGCCGGTGGCTCCGCGGGCGCGCCGGGAGCCACTCCGCCCACCCCGGATGAGCGGCAGGCCGTCGATGAGGCGGCCCGGTCCCTGCGTGACCTTGGCGGGGACTCCGCGTCGCAGGTCGATCCCCCGCAGAAGTAGGGTTCGGGGCGGCCGGGACGAGCGGTCTCGGCCACCGTGGCCGCCCGGAGCACAGGGGCCCGAACACACATCGCCTGGGCATTCCACCCAGGCCAGGAGCACCTCCACGCCGGAGCGGCCGGTTCCCCAGGGACCGCCGCCTCCGGTACCGAACACGATCTTGAACAGGAGGATCGGCCATGACTGATCTTCAACGCGGTATCTCTCTCGACCTGTCCGTCACCCGTATGGCACACGGCGGTGAGGGCATCGCGAACCACGACGGCCGGGTGGTCTTCGTGCGGGGTGCCTACCCCGGTGACGCTGTCACCGCGACGGTCACCGAGGTGAAGAAGCGTTTCGCCCGGGCGACGGTGGACGCCGTCGTGACTGCGGGGGAGTTGCGTGCGCCGCAGGCCTGCCCGGCGGCGGCCGCCGGGGCCGGTTGCTGTGACTTCGGCGACCTCGACCCGGCCGCGGAGACCGACCTGAAGGTCTCGATCCTGTCCGATCAGCTCACCAGGCTGGCCCGGCTGGATTCCCTCCCGGAGCTGGAGCAGCTGGCCCTGGAGCCGGTGCGCGGCTGGCGCACCCGGGTCCGCCTGGGCGTGGATGCCCAGGGGCGGGCGGGTACCCGGGCCCGTGGTTCGAACGACCTGATCACCTCCGTGGCCTGCACGCAGGTTCTGTCGGGGCTGCTGGACGGCGTCGTGGGGGAGGGTGCCCGTACCTTCACCCCGGGCGCTGAGGTCATCGTCGTCGCCGACGGTGATGGTGCCCGTCATGTGCTGGAGACCCGCCGGGCCTCCCGCGGCCGCCGCGCGGAGAGGGTCACGGAGGTGCTGGAGGGTTCCGGTACCGTCACCGAGGAGGCCGACGGCCACCGGTTCGTCTTCCCCGCCACCGCTTTCTGGCAGGCCCACGCCCGGGCCCCGGAGACCTATACCTCTCTGGTGCGCCGCTGGCTGGCAGACCTGCCGCAGGTTGAGGAGGGTTCCGCCCCGGCCATCGGCTGGGACCTCTACGGCGGCGTCGGACTGTTCGTGCCGGCCCTGGCCGAGAGCCTGGGTGGGGGTGCGCAGATCCACTCGGTGGACTACTCTTCGGCGGCCGCCGGCCAGGAGCAGGAGTCCCTCGCCCCCTATGACGTGGTGGTGCACAACATGCGTGTCGAAAAGGCACTGGGGACGCTGCCCGCACCGCGGGTCGTGGTCCTGGACCCGCCGCGCACCGGCGCGGGTGATGAGGTCGTGACGGCGGTCGCGCAGGCGGCCCCGGAGCGCATCATCCACGTCGGCTGTGACCCGGCGACCTTCGCCCGGGACCTCGCCTCCTGGTCGGCCCAGGGTTACATGCCGGTGCGGTTGGCGCTCATCAACGCCTTCCCCGGCACCCACCACTTCGAGATCATCGCCCAGCTGGAGCACTGATCGGCTTCACCCCACCGTTGTCCACGCGGGGACGAGCGGTACACGGTGCCGGCTTGCAACCGTGGGCAGGTAAGGTAGTTGGTCACGGTCGTCCGAACCGGGACCCATGTTCCGGCCCGGTCCCATGCCTGTGGGACGCGGGTTCCGGCGCCGGCCGGTAGCCGAGCACGAGAAGGAGTCGAGCACATCTCCATGGGAATCCTCAGCGGACTGACCTCCCCCACGGACCTGAAGGCCCTCGCCCCTGACCAGCTCGATGACCTCGCCGCTGAGATCCGCGAGATGCTGATCGAGAAGGTCTCCGCCACCGGCGGTCACCTGGGGCCGAACCTGGGTGTCGTTGAACTGAGCATCGCGCTCCACCGGGTCTTCGACTCGCCGGAGGAACCGATCATCTTCGACACCTCCCATCAGTCCTACGTGCACAAGATGCTCACCGGGCGCACCCACCGCTTCGACACCCTGCGGCAGAAGGGGGGCCTGTCGGGCTATACCTCGCGCAGTGAGTCGGAGCACGACTGGACGGAGTCCTCCCACGCCTCCGCCTCCCTGTCCTATGCGGACGGCCTGTCCAAGGCCTTCGTCCTGCGCGGTCACGCAGAGCGCAACGTCGTCGCGGTCGTCGGCGACGGCGCCTTGACCGGGGGCATGTGCTGGGAGGCGCTCAACAACATCGCCGCCGGCCGGGATCGCAACGTCGTCGTGGTGGTCAATGACAACGGCCGCAGCTATTCGCCGACGATCGGCGGTTTCGCGGAGAACCTCGCGCAGCTGCGCATGCAGCACACCTACGACGACCTCATGCAGCAGGGGAAGAAGACCCTGAAATCCATGGGCTGGGTCGGGGAGCGCACCTTCGAGGCCCTCCACGCCTTCAAGGAGGGCGTGAAGGCCTCGGTGCTGCCCACGGAGATGTTCCCCGAGCTGGGCATGAAGTACGTCGGTCCCGTCGACGGCCATGACCTCTCCGCCCTGGATAACGCCCTGAGCTACGCCAAGGAGTACGAGGGGCCCACCATCGTCCACGTCGTCACGGAGAAGGGGCACGGTTACGCCCCGGCCGTCAATGATGTGAAGGACCAGATGCACGCTACCGGCATCATGGATCCGCTCACCGGTGTGCCGAAGTCGAAGTCCAGCCCCGACTGGACCGGTGTGTTCAGCCGGGAGCTGCTCGCCGCCGCGGCGCAGCGCGAGGACATCGTCGCCATCACCGCCGCCATGTCGGGGCCCACCGGCCTGGCGGAGTTCGCCGAACGCCACCCGGAGCGCTTCTTCGACGTCGGTATCGCCGAGCAGCACGCGCTGACCTCCGCCGCCGGTCTGGCGCTCGGTGGCATGCACCCGGTGGTGGCGATCTACTCGACCTTCCTCAACCGTGCCTTCGACCAGCTGCTCATGGATGTGGCGCTGATCAACCAGCCGGTGACCCTGGTGCTGGACCGCTCCGGTGTCACCGGCCCCGACGGTGCCAGCCACAACGGCATCTGGGACATGTCCCTGGTCTCGATCATCCCCGGCATCCGGATCGCCGCACCCCGCGACGGGGCCCGACTGAGCGAGCTGTTCAACGAGGCGATCGAGATCGACGACGGGCCCACCGTCGTGCGCTACCCCAAGGGCTCCCTACCTGTGGAGCATGAGGCACTGACGCGGCTCGACGACGGCGTCGATATCCTGCGCCGCCCCGACGCCCCCGCCGGGAACGACGACGCCGCGGAGACCGACGTCCTGATCGTGTCCGTCGGCGGTTTCGCCGACCTGTGCCTGGCTGCCGCCGAGCGGCTGGAGGCCAGTGGCATCAACGTCACGGTGGCTGATCCGCGGTGGGTGGCCCCGGTCGCCCCGTCGCTGGTGACCCTGGCCGCCGAGCACGACATGGTCGTCACCGTGGAGGACGGCACCATCCGTGGCGGAGTGGGATCGCTGATCGGCGAGGCGATGTCGGCCGCGCAGATCGACACCCCGCTGCGCCAGCTGGCCTTCCCCGACACCTTCCCCGAGCACGCCTCCCGCGGGGAGCTGCTCGCGGAAGCCGGCCTGGACATCGACGGTGTCACCGCCGCCATCACCGGCTGGGTGGAGATCCTCGCCGGTGGTTCCCCGCGGGGCTAGGTAGTGCTTTGTTAG
>CAZTIZ010000093.1:0-6514 GCA_964613845.1 uncultured Corynebacterium sp. | reverse complement strand
CTAGAGCTTGCGCATCACGGAGACGACCTTGCCCATGATCTCCGCCTTCTCCCCCGGAATGGGATCGTAGGTGTCATTATGCGGTACCAGCCACACGCCGGTGGAGTCACGGTGGAACTCCTTGACTGTGGCCTCCCCGTCGATCAGGGCCGCAACGAACTCACCCTGCTCGGCCACCGGCTGGGAACGCACGACCACCCAGTCACCGTCGAGGATGCCGGCGTCGATCATGGATTCCCCGATGACCTTGAGCATGTGGAGCTCACCCTCACCGACGATCTCGGCGGGCATCGGCAGGTACTCGTCAACGTGCTGGTCCGCCAGGATGGGGGAACCGGCGGCGATATTGCCCACCACCGGGATGTAGCTCGTGGCCCCCGAGCCCACCGGGGCCCCGCTGCCTGCCAAACCCGTCCCCACCGAGGGCCGGCGCCCGGGCCCGGAGGTGATCTCCGGACCGGGCAGATGACGCACGTCCACCGCCCGCGGCTTATTCGGGTCACGCCGCAGAAACCCCTTCTTCTCCAGCTCCTTGAGCTGGTAGGCCACCGAGGAGGTGGACTGCAGGCCCGCGGCGTCCCCGATCTCCCGGATGCTCGGCGGGTAACCGCGCAGCACCACCGCGTCCCGGATGACCTCCAGGATGCGGCGCTGCCGATCGGACAGGGAAGCGGGGTCGGGGCGACCTGGCGAGGTCTTCGGCCTCGAACTCTGACGGGACATGGCTGCGGGGCTCCTTCACGGTGGCGGTCGGGCGGGATCAGGGGGGAAGGGGAGGGCCGGAGCGCTCGCCCCGTTCTGCCCGGTGATATCGCCTTCACTCACCTACATGTGTAGCACGAACTGGCACGGGTGTTCGAGGCCGTCGCGCCAGTCCCCACCGTCCCACCACAGTGAGGGGACGGGGCACCGGCTCCCGGGGCGTCCGGCCCGGTGGCCCCGGCCACCCACCCCGGGCAGGTAGGCTGAAGCCTCGCGGACCGACTGAAAACCTGATACCGGAAAACAAGGGATCTCTTCTGTGCACTGCCCCTTCTGCCACCACGCCCACTCCCGCGTCATCGATTCACGCATCATCGACGCGGGCACGTCGATCCGGCGACGCCGCGAGTGCACCAGCTGCCTCGGCCGCTTCACCACCATCGAAAAGTCGGTCCTCCTGGTCATCAAGCGCAACGGCGTGACCGAACAGTTCAGCCGGGACAAGGTCATCACCGGTGTCCGACGGGCCTGCCAGGGCCGCGACGTCTCCGACGACTCCCTCAAACGCCTCGCCCAGACCGTCGAGGAGCGGGTCCGCAGCCACGGTAGCTCCCAGGTCCACGCAAACGAGATCGGCCTGGCCATCCTCGACCCGCTCCGCGAACTCGACGAGGTCGCCTACCTGCGCTTCGCCTCCGTATACAAGTCCTTCGAGAGCGCCGAGGACTTCGAGGCGGAGATCCGGCTCATGCGCCGCCTCGCCCGCGAACGCTGAGCCCACTCCCTACAGCCTGTCCACCGCCTTCTCGATCCGGCGCAGGGAGATCGGCCGGGCCGTGCCCAGCCGCTGGGCGAACAGACTCACCCGCAACTCCTCGATCATCCACCGGATGTCCTTGACCTCCCGCGAACGCGCCCGCCCCTTCGGCAACGTGGCCAGCTTCCGCGACAGGTAGGACTGCGCCTCCCCGACCTCATCCTGCCGGTCGGCGTCCTTATCCGGATCCAGCCCCATCTCCGCCAGGCGGATGCTCATGGCCTGCAGATAACGCGGCAGATGACGCAGATTCGCCATCCCGTGCACCGTCACCGCGTTCTTCGGCAACAGAAACGCCAGCTGCGCCTCCATGTCCCCGATCGCCTCACCGGTCCACTTCTTCAGTTCACCGGCCACGTTGTGGTACTCCACCAGCGCCGGAGCCAGCGCCACAATGCTGCGCCGCACCGCGCCGGGCACCTCGGGGCGGATCCGGTTCTTCAGCTCCTCGAAGGCCGCCGGGTCGCGCACGGGCCCGCCGTGTTCGAGCAGGAGATCGCGGATGGCGGCGACCCGCGCGTCATCGACCAGCCCCGCCGACCCGCCGTGGGGGTGGTTGTCCACGGCGACGCGCTGCTGCAGCGGCAGCCCCTTGGTCATCTGGGCGGCGTTGACGCTGATATCGCGGATGAGCAGGGTCAGGGTGGCGGTGATCATGGCGGCGTCGGCGGCGGCCCGGGTGGGGTGCACCCGGACCTCGACGCCGTCGGGGGTGGCCACCAGCGCCGGGTAGGCGGTGACCTCGTGCCCGTCGACGACGGTGCTGACCTCCTCCTTGACCGTGCCCAGGGAGTCCGGGGTCCACTCGGGCACGGCCGCTACCTCGGCCTTCCGGCCGACCCGGCTCACGGAGGAGCGGATCTGCCCGGCGCGGCGTGCGATGAGGGCGCCGAGGTCCTTGTCGGTGTCGATGGTCCTGCCGTGCTTGTCGACGGCCCCGTAGGTCATCCGCAGGTGCGGGGGCAGGGCGGAGGGGGCGAAGTCGCGTGCGTTGATGCCGGTGCCGCCCAGTTCGCGCAGGGCGTCGGCGAGTTGGTCGGTCAGCGGGCCCTCGTGGGGGGTGAGTTTCGGGAGGGCGCGGGCCGCGAAGTCGGGGGCGGGTACCACGCTGCGGCGCAGACCCTTGGGCAGGCTGCGGATCAGTTCGGTGACCAGTTCCTCGCGCAGGCCGGGGACCAGCCAGTCGAGGCCTTCGGTGTCCATACCCGCCAGCAGGGGGATCGGGATGAGGATGGTGACGCCGTCCTGCGGGTGGCCGGGTTCGAAGCGGTAGGTCAGTTCGTAGTCGATACTGCCCTTGCGCCAGCGGTCGGGGAAGGCCTGTTCGGTGACCCCGGCGGCGTCGTCGCTGAGCAGGGCTTCGGGGTCGAAGTCGAGCAGGTCGGGTTCCTGCTGGCGGGTCTTCTTCCACCAGGAGTCGAAGTGGCGGGCGGTGGTGACGTGGGCGGGGAGGCGTTCGTCGTAGAAGTCGAAGAGGGTGTCCTCGTCGACGACGATGCCGCGTCGACGTGCCTTCTCCTCGATCTCTGCGGCGGCCTCCAGTTTGTCGACGTTGGTGTGGAAGAAGGTGTGGTGGGTGGTCCAGTCGCCCTCGATCAGGGCGTGCCGGATGAACATGTCGCGGGCGGCCTCGGGGTCGACGCGGTGGTAGGGGACCAGGCGGTCGGCGATGATGGTCACCCCGTAGAGGAGGGACTTCTGGTGGGCCATCGCGGCTGCGCGCTTACGTGACCAGACCGGATCGCTGTACTGGTGTTTGAGGAGGTCGCCGGCGATTTTCTCCACCCAGGCGGGTTCGATCTTGGCCACCGAGCGGGCCCACAGGCGGGAGGTCTCGACGAGTTCGCCGGCCATGACGAACTCCGGTGGTTTCTTGGCCAGGGAGGAGCCGGGGAAGACCATGAATCGGGTACCGCGGGCGCCCTTGAATTCGCGGGAGTTTCCGTCGCGTGCACCGATGTGTGAGAGCAGGCCCGCGAGCAGGGACTGGTGGATGGCGTCGGGGTCCCGGGCGTCGGCGACCTCGCCGCGGGTGGACCAGCCCAGCTGTCTGGCGACGTCGCGCAGCTGCCGCACCAGGTCGTACCACTCGCGGATGCGCATGTAGTGGAGGAACTCCGACTTCATGCGTCGGCGGAAGGCGTTGCCGGTGAGGTCGTCGCGTGACTGGCCGATGTAGTCCCACAGTTTCAGGGAGGAGAGGAAGTCGCTGGTGGTCTCCTTGAAGCGGGCGTGTTTCTGGTCGGCCTGTGCCTGGGCTTCCAGGGGGCGTTCCCGCACGTCCTGGATGGTCATGGCGGCCACGATGACGATGAGGTCTTCCAGGCAGCCCAGGCGGTTGGCCTCCACCAGCATGCGGGCCATCCGTGGGTCCACCGGGATACGTGCCAGGTCCTGGCCGACCGGGGTCAGTACGGGCAGGCCCTCCTTTTCCCCGGAGGTGAGGGCGCCGAGTTCGTGGAGCAGTAACAGGCCGTCCCGCACGGCGCGTTTCTCCGGGGGCTGGACGAAGGGGAATTCGTTGATGTCGCCCAGTCGCATCATCGTCATCTGGAGGATGACGCTGGCCAGGTTCGTGCGCAGGATCTCCGGGTCGGTGAACTCGGGCCGGGATTCGAAGTCCTCCTCGGAATAGAGGCGGATGGCGATGCCGTCGGCCACTCGGCCACAGCGGCCCGAGCGTTGGTTGGCGCTGGCCTGGGAGATCGGTTCGATGGGCAGGCGCTGCACCTTCGTGCGCACCGAATAGCGTGAGATGCGGGCCGTGCCGGTGTCGACCACGTAGCGGATGCCGGGCACCGTCAGGGAGGTCTCGGCGATGTTGGTGGCCAGCACCACCCGTCGGCCCGAGTGGGGTTGGAAGACCCGGTGCTGTTCCTGGTTGGACAGGCGGCCGAACAGGGGGGTGACCTCGACCCCGCGCCACTTCCGGCCGGCGATGGCCTCCATCGCGTCCCGGATGTCACGCTCGCCGGCGAAGAAGCAGAGGATGTCGCCGGGGCCCTCGGCCATCAGCTCCTCCACGGCTTCGCACACCGCGTCCAGGGGGTCCTGGTGGATGAGCTTGCCGGCTGCCTCGAATCCCATGGGGCGGTAGCGGATCTCCACCGGGTAGGTGCGGCCGGAGACCTCGATGATGGGGGCAGGGTTGCCCTCGGCGTCGGCGAAGTGTTCGGCGAAGCGCCCCGGGTCGATCGTGGCCGAGGTGATGATGACCTTCAGGTCCGGGCGTTTCGGCAGCAGTCGGCGCAGGTAGCCGAGCAGGAAGTCGATGTTGAGGGAGCGTTCGTGGGCCTCGTCGATGATGATCGTGTCGTAGGCGTTGAGGAAACGGTCGCGCTGCATCTCGGCGAGCAGGATGCCGTCGGTCATCAGCTTCACCGCGGTGTGGCGGGAGACGCGGTCATCGAAACGGATGGCGTAACCGACCGATTCGCCGATGTCCTGACCGAGCTCGTCGGCGATGCGTTCGGCGACGGTGCGGGCCGCCAGCCGCCGCGGCTGCGTGTGACCGATCAGGCCGCGGCGCCCGCGGCCCAGGTCGAGGCAGATCTTGGGGATCTGGGTGGTTTTTCCGGAGCCGGTCTCACCGGCGATGACGACCACCTGGTGGTCGCGGATCGCGTCGGCGATCTCCTCCCGGCTGCCGGAGACCGGCAGGGCCTCCGGGTAGGTGATCTCGGGGATACCGGCCTCGATGAGGTCGATCTTCTCCCGGGCGGCGGCCAGGTCGGTGGCGATGGCGGACAGCGCCTTCGGGGACCGTGCCTTGTGCAGACGGCGTCGGAAGGTACGTTCGTCGGCGAGCGTGAGCTGGTCGAGCTCCTCCAGCAGGTCCTGGCGCGAGGGGTGGGGAATGGAGTTAGTCATGGCTGACTGGGATCCTACCGCTAGCGCTGCCGCCACCTCAGACGGACCGGGAGCACTCGGGTAGCGTGAGCCAGGTCAAACGCAGTGATAACGAGAAAGGCGGTCAGGATGACGACCCCTCCCACTAACGGGGATCAACCCGAAGAAAATCCCGATGACCAGCACGGTTCTGGTTGGAGCGATAATTCAGCGCCCGGCCCGGACGGCCAGCCTGAGTACCCGTCCTACCCCTCCTACCCGGCGACCCCGCACCCGGAGGATAACCCCACCTACGGGGCAGGTGGCTATGGCGCCGGCGGCTACGGGGGTGCGCAGGGCTACCAGGGCTACCAGGAGAACCAGGGCTACGGCGCCGAGGGCTACGGGGCAGGCGCTGCTCCGCAGGGTACCGGCCGGGTCGATCCCATGGCCGCCATCAGCTGGGCCTTCCGGGCGGTGTTCGCCAACTGGCCGATCTGGATCATCGGCACACTCGTTTTCTTCATCGTGAATGTGGCTGTGTCCCTCCTCGCAGACTTCCTCTTCGGCGGGGCGAGTCTGGCCGGCAATCTCTTCCAGATCGTGTTCAGCGTGGTGCTGATCATCGTCATGGTGCACATCTACACGGGTGTGCTCCGGGAGATCGACGCCCCCAAGATCCGCGTGGGTGACTTCCTCCGGGACGTCAACCTCTGGCCGTCCGTGGGCATCTACCTCATCGTCCAGATCGTCAGCGGCCTGCTCATGGCCCTGGTGGCGGTGCCACTGGTGTTCGTCGCCTTCAGCGGCGGCGTTGAGGCGCAGAGCAATGATGAGGTGCTGGCGATGCTGAGCACCCTCATGCTGGCCGTCGGCGTGATCCTGCTGGTCTCCCTGCTGCTGGCACCGTTCACCAGCTTCCTCACCTGGTACGTCGTGGACCGTCGGGAGGGCATCGGTGGGGCGATCTCCCACGGGCTGCGCGATGCGCTGCGCAACTACGGGCGCCTGCTGCTGTTCTTCCTGCTCACCGGCGTGCTCATGCTGTTGGGAGCGCTCATCACCTTCGGTCTGGCCCTGCTGGTCTTCACCCCGGTGCTGCTGCTGGCCCAGGCCCACCTCTACCGCCAGATGTCCGGTGGCCGGCTGCCGGTCAGCGGACGCTAG
>CAZTIZ010000092.1:0-6547 GCA_964613845.1 uncultured Corynebacterium sp. | reverse complement strand
GGTGCCCCGGGCAAGCGCGCCGCGCTGCCCAACACCCGCGTGCTGATCCACCAGCCGGCCACGCAGGGCGTGCAGGGCCAGGTCTCCGACCTGGAGATCCAGGCCGCCGAGATCGAGCGTATGCGCCGACTCATGGAGACCACCCTGGCCAGGCACACCAACCGGACCGCCGAGCAGATCCGCACGGACACCGACCGGGACAAGATCCTCACCGCTGAGGACGCCAAGGAGTACGGCATCATCGACCAGGTCTTCGAGTACCGCAAGCTCAACGTCTAGGCACAGACCCTTCTGAGGGCACCCCGGTCACCGACCGGGGTGCCCTCGCTGTTTTTTTCGGGAGGTCCCCTGCCCGGGCCTACAGCTCGTTGAGCACCCGGGGCAGTTCGTTCCTCGTGCGCACCCCGAGCTTCCGGTACACCCGCGTCAGGTGGTACTCCACGGTCTTGGAGGACAGGAACAGCTCCCGGGCGACCTCCCGGTTGGTGGCGCCCTCGGCCACCAGCTTCGCGATCTCCTCCTCCTGCGGAGTCAGCCCGCCTGCGCCCGTGGTGCGGGTGCCCAACCCGCCTGCGCGCCGCTCCCGGTTGCAGCGTTCCACGAACTCCGTGGCCCCCATGGCGGCGAAGACCTCACCGGCGCGGGCGAAGACCTCATCAGCCTGTCGACGCCGCCCCAGCCGCCGTAGCACGCGCCCGTACTCGTAGAGCATCCGGGACTGGTAGGTCGGCATGGGCAGGGTCTCGATCAGTTCGACCGCCTCCTCGAAGTGGCGCAGCCCACCCTCGATGTCGCCGCGCTGGAGCATGATCCCGGCCCGGGGCACCGCCAGTCTGGCGTGCAGGGAACCGATGGTGGATCCGACGGCCCGTTCCTCCGCCCGGGAGATCAGCTCGTCGGCCTCGTCGATCTTCCCGGCGTAGAGCAGCTGTTGGCCCCAGACGTCCTCCCAGGACCAGAATCCCGGGTGCCCGATGTCGGTCTCCTTCGCGATCTGGGTCAGGGTCTGGCCGGCCCGGGTCGCGGTGGAGGTGTCACCCTCGATGCTGGAGGTGAGCAGTCGGCACATGGCGGAGGGGATGCGCTGGATCACGAAGGCGTCGTGACTGAAGGTCAGACGGTTGACATAGGAACGGGACAGCTCCCGGTCGCCCCGGTAGGCGGCGATCTGGGCGCCGGTCCACAGCAGCAGCGGCTCCAGGAAGCGGATGCCGAACCGTTCCGCACGGGCCAGGCCGCGTTCGACCACCCGTTCCGCGAAACGGTATTCGCCGAGCAGGAAGAGGGAACGTGCCAACCAGCCCTCCATCCACACGCTGATCCGCTCGGAGCCTTCCGCGCCGGTGTTGGACTGCAGGTACTGGCGGGCGACGACGGGATCGTCGTTGACCAGGGCGATCCACCCGGCCGCCATGTTGCGTCGTTGCGCCAGGATGGGGGTCTCATCGGGCAGTGGCGTGTCCGAGGGGATCTTGCCCGTGATCGCGGCCCGGCCGATCATCGCGATGTACTGGGCCTCGACCCGGGTGGGGGAGTGGTCCGGGGCCCACTCATCGGTCACGTCGGCCCAGTGGACCAACTTCTTCGGCTCCCAGTTATTGAGGTGGAGCAACACCCGACGGGATGCCACCCGGGCACGCATCGCCTGGTCCATGCTGTCCATGTCGTCGAGAGAGCGCCAGGCCCGGTCGAGCAGGCTGACCGCCTCGGAGCGCCGTCCCTCGTGCAGGGCGAGGTAACCGCGCACGGAATCGACCTTGACGTCGCGCACGGCCCGGCTCAGCGCCCCGGCGTGCAGATGGGCGCGGGGGATGTCCGAGGCGGCGATGAGCGCCTCGATGGAGGACAGGTGGTGGTCGTGCGCCACCTCCTGATCAGAGGCCACCCGGGAGGCCAGCTCAAAGGCCTCCGCCGCCGCCCGCCACTGGCCGGCCGCACCGAGCAGTTCTCCGCGCTCGGCCAGCCGCAGGGACACCTCATCGTCGCTGCCCGCGGTGCCGAGGGCGTCATGGATGAGCGCGGCGTCGATGTCGTGGTGTGCCCGGTGGTGCTCCGCGGCGCGGCGGTGCAGTCGCATCACCGTCCCGGGGGATGTGGTGGAACGCACGACGGCGCGGTCAGTGGGATGGGTGAAGACGATCACCGAGTCCCCGGAACTGCGCAGCAGGTGCAGCAGGTCGGCCTGGAAGGCGGCGTCGATCATCTTCCCGTCCAGGTCCCCGGCCAGGTGACGGATCAGGTCGGTGCGGCCGGGCACCGAGGGCGGGAGGATCGCGACGGCGGTGAGTACCGGGGTGACCTCGATGCCCCGGGTGCGCCGCTCCAGCGAGGCCCGCCACGGCCCCGGCACCGGGATATCGGGGTTGCTCAGCCGCCAGTGGTCGGCGGGCGCGGCCTGCAGCACCTCCAGGATCCTGCCGGGTAGTCCGCCGGTGAGGTCACGCAGGTCCGCGGCGGCGAGCGGGGAGAGGTGTGCGCCGACGGAGGAGAGCGCCTGGGCGCGCACGTCCTCGACGTCGAAGGGGGCGATGGTGATCGCCTCGTCGGCCATCTCCCGTAGTTCGGTCATCGGCAGGGAATCGGAGGCGTCGTTGACGTCGGAGGCGGCCATGATGACCGCGAGACGACCCTTCCTGATCCGGCGGGCGGACTCCGCCAGGGCACGTAGTGAGGCGGGGTCCGACCAGTGAGCATCATCGACGACGATGGCGGTGGAGGCACCCTCCCGGTCGACGAGCGTGCTCAGGGGACCCTCGTGTCCCGCCCGGTCGAAGATGTGCCGGAGCAGTTCCAGATCATTGTCCCGCTGCCAGGACAGGGCGGAGACCCGGATGCCGGACCAGCCGGGCAGGGAACGGACGATCTCACGGACCAGGGAACTCTTGCCGGAGCCCGCTGGACCGGTGACGAGGAACAGGAGACCGTTGCCCGGCTCCAGTTCCGTGACCTGCTCGGTCAGGATGCGGAGGGTGGACATGCTCGTCTGCTGGGAACCGACATGGGGAAATGAGTACACGCCCTCCACGCTAACACCGAGGTGTCAGCGTGGAGGGCGTGGTCCCCTAATAAAACCCGGGGGGTTCCCTAACTATCCCTGATCGCCGCCGGCGACGGGGAGAACCGTGCCGGTGATGTAGCTGGCCTCGCGGGAAGCGAGGAACACGATCGGGGCGGCCTGCTCGGCCAGGGTTCCGTAACGCTTGAACAGGGAGGAGTCCACCGTCTGATCGACGATCTGCTGGTACCACTCCTTGGCCTTCCCGTCCTCCGGGCCCGGACCGCGCTGGACCTTGCGGGCCGGCGCCAGGGTGCCACCGGGGGCGGTGGCGACGACCCGCACGTTCTTCGGTGCGGCCTCCAGTGCCAGGGCGGAGACCAGGGCGTTGACGCCGCCCTTGGACGCCGCGTAGGGCACCCGGTTGACGCCGCGGGTGGCCACCGAGGAAACGTTGACGATGGTGCCGCCACCGTTGTCGATCAGGGCCGGCAGCTCCGCGCGCACCGACCACAGGGTGGTGAACAGCGAGCGACGGACCTCCTTCTCGATCTCCTCGGGCGAGTACTCCTCGTAGGGCTTGGCCCAGATGGTGCCACCGACGTTGTTGATGACCACGTCGATGGAACCGAGCTTCTCGACGGCCGCGGCGACCATGGCCTCCGCGCCCTCCCAGGTCTCCAGGTCAGCGGTGGTGGAACCCACCGTGCCCTCGGTGACCCCGGCGAGTTCCCCGGCGACGTCGTGGACCAGCTCGGAGCGGTCGACCAGGAACACGGAGCCGTTTTCGTGGGCGACCCGGTGGGCGACGGCTTCGCCGATGCCCTGGGCTGCGCCGGTGATGAGCACGTTCTGGCCCTTGAACCGGTTCGGGGTGAAGAACTCCAGCGAGCTCTCCACACCTTCGCCGACGGGCATGGTGCCCTTGGCTGCCTGCGGTGCGCCGGCCTGCTGTCCGGATTCCTGTGACGTCATTACTTGTCCTCCGCCTCAGCGGTGAGACGTGCCTCGATGGCCTTGTCCATGGTGGAGACGGCGAGCTCGTTGTGCGTGCGCACCAGCTCACTGACCTTGGTCAGGTCCTTGGCCTCGATGGCGTCGATGATGTCCAGGTGGCCCTGGGCGATGCCGGCCTCGATGAAGCCGGTATCGGAGAGCTCGCGGTTCATGGTCTGGGAGATCTCGAGGTTGGAGTAGGCCTCCAGCATCGAGGGGTTACCCGAACGCTTGAACAGGAACTCGTGGTAGGCGTTGTTGGCCTCGACGTAGCCGGCCACGTCGGTGACCGTCTCGCCGTCGATGAAGCCGTTGGCCTTCTCCGCCAGGGAGCGGAACTCCGTGAAGTCGTCGGCATCCAGGATGTCGGCGACCAGGGAGACGACACCGAGTTCGAGGGCCATGCGGGCCTCGAACAGTGCCTTGGAGTCCTCCTGGCTGCGGTGGATCTCACCGGTCTCCACGCCGGGGGAGGAGACGGAGACGCCGGTGCTCTTGTCGTCGGAGGTGCTCTCGACCTCGACGGAGTTGTCACCCGGGGTGCCGGCCGCGGAGCTGAACTTCTCGTAGTAGAAGCTCTCCGGCGGGTTCGGCTGGTTGTTCAGGAAGGTGCGGACGGCCTCCACCATCGGCGGCGGGCCACAGAGGTAGACGTCGGCCTCACCGTTGTGCAGGTGCCCCTCCGGATCCATGTGGTCCGTGACGTAGCCCTTGCGCTCATTGGTGGAGTCCGGATCGGAGACCACGGTGAAGTAGTCGAAGTCCGGCAGACGATCCTTGAAGGCGTCCAGCTTCTCGAGCTCGACGATGTCGTGGTCGAAGGTGGCGCCGTAGATCAGGCGGACCGGGACGTCGAGCAGCTCGTCCTCGGACAGCTTCTCCAGGATGGAGATGATCGGTGCCAGACCGGTGCCACCCGCGAGCAGCAGGATGGGATCGAGGGGCTCGCGCAGGAAGAACGAGCCCATCGGGCCGGTCAGGTTGAGACGGTCGCCGACCTTGGCCTCGTCCGTCAGGTACTCCGACATCAGACCGCCGCGGGTCAGCTTGACCAGGAAGGTCACGATGTCCTCGGAAGGGCCCGAGGAGAAGGAGTACGAACGGTGGAAGTCCGAGTTCGGCGGGGAGATGTTCATGTACTGCCCCGGAAGGTAGTTGAGCTTCTCCCGCTCCTCGATCTGCACCGAGAACTTCACCGTCGACTCGGAGAGTCGATCGAGCTCGGTGATGGTGCCGATCAGGGTCGAGGCACCGGTCTTCGCCATGGCGGAGGTGGTGGCGATCTGAACGACCATGTCGGTCAGCGGCTTGGTCTGGCAGGTGAGGATATAACCTTCGGCGGCCTCGTCGTCAGAGAGGGCGTCGTCGATGTACTCGCCTTCGTCGTAGTCGCCTGCGTCGCAGAACGACTTACAGGTACCGCAGGCACCGTCGCGGCAGTCGAACGGAATGTTGATGCGCGCCTGGTAGGCGGCATCTGCGATGGTCTGGTCTTCTTCGCAGTCGATGAAACGAGTAATTCCGTCTTCGAACGCCAGCGCGATCTGATGAGCCATGAGAGCTGGGTCCTCCTTCCGAGGAACTGGGTGGATTAGAGGTGGTAGATGTCGACGACGTGGTGAATGTAGTCGTTCTTCAGGACGACCTTCTTCTTGGCGATCTTCGGGGTCTCGCCGGTCACGTCCAGGGTCACCCAGGTGGTGCCGAAGTAGTGGTCGGTGGTGTTGTACCGGAAGTAGTAGGTGATCCAGTTGAAGCGGACGTCGACCTCGCCCTCGCGACGCTCGAGGACCTCGAGGTTGCTGAGGTTGTGGCCGGTGCGCGGCTCCGGGATGGAGGTCGCGGAGGAACGCTCGGTGCGGATACGGAAGACACGGTCTTCCAGGCCACCACGGTTCGGGTAGTAGATCAGCGAGATCTCGGACTGCGGGTCCTGGGTCAGGGTGCCGTCAACGTCCCAGGACGGCATCCAGTACTCGGCGTCCTCGCTGTAGCACTCGAGCCATTCCTCGAACTTGCGGTCATCGAGCAGACGCGCCTCGTAGTAGAGGAAGTCCTCGATCTCGGTACGGGTGATGTCAGTGGTCATGATTCCGGTCTCCTTGCGGTGGTGAGAGGGGCGGGGAGGGGCGTCGACTATCCGCGACGACGGCGACGGCGTGCGGGGGCCGCGGCCTGTGCCGCTTCCTTGGCCGCTGCGCGCTCCTTGGCGAACGCGACGGTGGCGGCGGAGGCGGCGGAGTCGTCCTCGACGTGCTTGTCGGACTTGCCGAAGAAGGCGTCCTCGGACTCGACGGCCTTGGTCATGACCTCTTCCCAGTAACCGTGCTGGATCGGGTACAGACCCTCGTCCTCGGCGCGGGAGCCGGAGGAGAGAACCTCGTGCATGCCCAGCTCCTCGGCGATGTCGTTGGCGCCCTCAACCTGCTGCGTCAGCCCACGGGCCATGTCGTTCCACGGGAAGGCGGAGGCCTGGTAGGTCTTCTGGCAGGAGCGGAACTCCTCCAGGTCGTCCGGGGTGGCCATACCGGTGGCGTTGAAGAAGTCCTCGTACTG
>CAZTIZ010000091.1:0-6835 GCA_964613845.1 uncultured Corynebacterium sp. | reverse complement strand
CGCGGGACCATCGACGAACTCGAGTCCCTGACCTTCGGGCGGCTGCCCGACATAGTCCCGATGGCCGACATTGAATCCGGCAAGGCCATGGACGGTTCCGAGGTGCTGCTGGAGAACTACGACCGCCTCATCGCCCTGGCATACCGGAACTGGCAGTACCACTTCGAGTTCCTCAACCTCGGATACATCGCCTACCTGGACTTCTTCAACTTCTGCAAGGAGGTTTTCCCGGACATCCCGGACCAGTCCATCGCGCAGATGGTGCAGGGTGTGGACATGGAGCTCTTCCGCCCGGACGACGAGCTCAAGGAACTGGCTCAACTTGCCGTCGAGCTGAACCTGCAGGACAGGTTCACCGACCCGGACGACGCAGCGGGCACTCTCACCGCCATTGCCGCCGCCGAAGGCGGGGACGCCTGGATCGCGCGCTGGGAGCAGGCACAGGACCCGTGGTTCAACTTCACCACCGGCAACGGCTTCTACGGCCACGACAAGTACTGGATCGACCACCTCGAGATCCCGCTGGGCTTCATCGCCGATTACATCCGCCGCATCGGTGAGGGCCAGACCATCAAGCGCCCCACCGCCGAACTCATCGCGGAGAAGGAACGCATCGTGGAGGAGTACCGCGATCTGCTCGACAGCGAGACCCAGACGGTCTTCGACGCCAAGCGCGCACTGGCCGCCACCGCCTACCCCTACGTGGAGAACCACAACTTCTACATCGAGCACTGGACCATGGGTGTGTTCTGGCGCAAGGTCCGCGAGCTCTCCCGCACCATGCACTCCTACGGCTTCTGGGAGGAGGAGAACGACCTGCTCTACCTCAACCGCAACGAGGTCCGCGACGCACTCTTCGATCTGGTCACCGGCCACGGTGTCGGTGCCCCGGACGGCCCCATCGGCCCCGTCTACTGGCCGGAGATCATCGCCGAGCGCAAGGAGATCGTCGCGGCGCTGAAGACCGCCCGCCCGGCACCGGCGCTGAACGCCCCGCCGGAGGCCATCACCGAACCGTTCACCCGCATGCTCTGGGGCATCACCACCGAGCAGGTCGATTCCTGGCTGGGTGTCGCTGAGGAGGGCAGCGAGGGCGTGCTCAAGGGCATGGCCGCCTCCGCCGGCGTCGTCGAGGGACGCGCCCGCCTGATCATGGACTCGGACCAGCTGTCCGACATCCAGGACGGCGAGATCCTCGTCGCCCCGGTCACCGCACCGAGCTGGGGACCGGTCTTCGGCAAGATCAAGGCCGCCGTCACCGACATCGGCGGGATGATGAGCCACGCCGCCATCGTCTGCCGCGAATACGCCCTCCCGGCGGTCACCGGCACCGGCAACGCCACCACCACGATCACCGACGGCCAGCTCCTGCGTGTCGACGGCACCACCGGCAAGGTCACCATCCTCGACGGCGCGGGGGCCGCCCCCAGGGTCGAGGGACCCGGTGCGCACTCCCACGACCACGCCCCCTCTCCGGAGCCGGCCCGTGTCTAGCCGCACGGTCATCGTCACGGGCGCCGCCGGCGGACTCGGCCGCGCCTTCGCCCTCGGCTTCGCGCACCGCGGGGACAACATCGTCGTCGCCGACATCAACCTCGACGGCGCCCGCGAGACCGCGGACCTGCTCACCACGGAGGGGGTGGAAGCCCTGGCGGTGCAGGTCGACGTCACCGACCCGGGTTCCACCGAGGCGCTGGCGGCACAGGCCGCGGACTTCGGAGGGGGCACCATCGACGTCCTGGTCAACAACGCCGCCGTCTACGCGACCGTCACCCGCTCTCCGCTCGAGGAGATCGACCCGGCGGAATGGGACCTGGTCATGGGGGTCAACCTCAAGGGCCCCTGGCTGGTCACCCGCGCCGTGAGCCCGTACCTGCCCGCCGGCGGGCGCATCATCAACCTCTCGTCCGCGACCGTCATGTCCGGTTCGGCCCAGTGGGCGCACTACGTCGCCTCCAAGGGCGGGGTCATCGCCCTGACCCGGGTCATGGCCAAGGAACTCGGCGGCCGTGACATCACCGTCAACGCGGTCGCACCGGGTTTCACCCTCACCGAGGCCAGCCTCGGCCTCATGGAGGACGCCGCCACCTACGGCGTCGAGCGCGGCTCGATCCGGCGGGCCAGCCAGCCGGAGGACATCGTCGGCGCCGCCCTCTTCCTCGCCTCCCCGGACGCCGGTTACATCACCGGCCAGACCCTCGTGGTCGACGGCGGCCGCCAGTTCATCTGACACCACCACTTTTCTTCCAAGGAGACATCATGACCACCGTCCAGTTCACCGACGCCGAAGGCACCACCCGTCTCATCGAGGCCAACGCCGGCGACTCCGTGATGGAGACCGCCGTGCGCAACGGTGTGCCCGGCATCGTCGCCGAGTGCGGCGGTTCCCTGTCCTGCGCCACCTGCCACGTCTTCGTCGACGAGGACCAGGATCTGGCGGCACTGCCCGAGATGAGCGACATGGAGGACGAGATGCTCTACGGCACCTCCGTCGACCGCGAGGACAACTCCCGCCTGTCCTGCCAGCTCCCGGTGGCCGAGGGCATGGCCCTGTGCGTGACCACCCCAGAGACCCAGGTCTAGGAGGGGCACCATGGCAATCACAACCGGCCTGCTCATCATCGGCGCCAGCCAGGCGGGGGTGCAGCTGGCGATCTCCCTGCGGGCGCTGGGTTTCGACGAGCACATCACCCTGCTCAGCGACGAGGACCACCGCCCCTACCAGCGCCCGGCACTGTCGAAGGAGTTCCTGCAGGGCACCTATGACAAGGAGCGCCTGATCTTCCGCTCCAACGAGTACTGGGAGGAGCACGACATCCGCCTGGTCAAGGGGGTGCGCATCGAGAACATCACGAAGAACCCCGACGGCTCCGGCACCGCCTTCGCCACCGACGGCACACCGTTCGCCTTCCGACGTCTCGCTCTCGCCGTCGGTGCCCGCGCCCGCCGCCTGGACATCCCCGGCGCGGATCTGCCCGGCACCGTCTACCTGCGCAATGCCGACGACGCCCTCCAGCTCAAGGCCTCCCTCGAGAGGGTGGACGAGGCCGTTGTCATCGGCGGCGGGTTCATCGGTCTGGAGGCGGCCTGCTCCCTGCAGCAGCTGGGCAAAAAGGTCACCGTCATCGAGCGCGGCCCCCGCCTGGTCGGGCGCGCCGTCGGTGAGGAGACCTCCGAGTTCTTCCTGCAGGCGCACCGCGCCAGCGGGATGGAGGTGCGGCTGGACACGGGCGTCGAGAAGCTCCTCGCCGGCGAGGACGGCCGGGTGTCCGGGGTCGAGCTCGAGGACGGCACACAGATCCCGGCGCAGCTGGTGCTCATCGGCATCGGCGTCATCCCGAACACGGAACTGGCCGGGCAGCTGGGGCTGACAACAGACAACGGCATCGTCGTCGACCGCCACGCGCTGGCCTCGGACGGCACCACCGTCGCCGTGGGGGACGTGGCCAACCAGCCCAATCCCCTGCCCGGCGCGCCGGCCGAGGAGCGTATCCGCCTGGAGAGTGTGAACAACGCCATCGAGCATGCCAAGGTCGCCGCCTATTCCCTCATGGGCCAGCGGGAGGACTACGCCGGCATCCCCTGGTTCTGGTCGAACCAGGGTGGCCTGAAACTGCAGATCGCCGGCCTGTCTCTCGGTTACGACTCCACCGTCATCCGCCGGGACGAGGAACTCGGGAAGTTCAGTGTCCTCTACTACCGGGCGGGACAGATCGTGGCCGCCGACTGCGTCACCCACCCGCTGGATTTCATGGCCGTGCGCAACGCGCTGGGCAAGAACCAGAACATCCCGGCGGCGGAGGCCGCCGACCCGTCCGTCCCCCTCAAATCCATCGTCAGAGATCTGGAGACCGCATCATGACGACCTCCCCACCCACATGGGCGCCGGCCACCCCGGAACAGCACGCCGGGGACCCCCGGGCCCTGAGTTTCGCGCAGGCGCACCCCGTCCGTCCGGTGCCCACCGACCACGACGTGGACACCCGCCCTATCTGCATGAACCCCTCCACCGGCCTGGAGGCGCTGTGGCGGGCAGTCGTGCCGGAGACCCGCACCCGGGCCAATGACCTGCACCTGCCCATCGCCACCGCCTACGCCGCGCGATTGTGCGACGCCTATCCGCAGGCCGACCGGGAGCTCGTCCTGGTCGCCACGGTCCTGCACGACACCGGATGGGCGCACGTCGATGAATCACGCATCATCTCCGAGGGTTTCCGCGGGGACTGGCGCAAGGCGGCCATCCGTTTCGAGCACGAGGCGGAAGGCTGCAACGTCGCCCGCCGGGTCCTGCCCGGACTGGGCTACGACGAGGCCTTCATCGCGCGGGTCTGCGAGATCATCGACGGCCACGACACCCGCCACGTCGCCTTCTCCCTCGAGGACGCTCTGGTGCGCGACGCGGACCGGTTGTGGCGTTTCGACCGGGCGGGCATCGCCATGTCCACCACGTGGTTCAGCATGGACCCGGCCCTCTACGTCGACCGGCTCGAGACGGAGATCATGCCTGAGCTGATCACCGAGGCCGCCCACCGCATGGCACAGGCCGATCTCGACCGCTCCCGCGGCCTGTTGCGGACGGAGACGATCCGATGACCACCTCGCTCATTGACGCCCGCGCCCGCCGCACCGACCTCCCTCTCCCCCATACCCACGTCGATGACTTCTTCATCAACGGTGCCTGGCACCCGGCCACCAACCCCGAACGCACGCCCGTGGTCGACCCGGCCACCGGGGAGACCTGGGGGTCGGTGCCCGTGGCCGACGCGGCAGAACTCGACCGAGCCGTGGCCGCCGCCCGCGCGGCGCTGAGCCCGTGGGCCGCGCTCAGCGCCGCCGACCGGGCGCAGTACCTGCTGCGGATCGCCGAGGAGATCGAGGCCCGGGCCGAGGCACTGTCGCTGACCAACACCCGGGAGAACGGTTCCCCCGTCGCCGAGACCCGGGGGGCCGCCACGAACGCCGCCGGCATCTTCCGTTATTTCGCCGGCCTCGCCGACTGGCTGGATGCGGAGGACGTCCGCCCCTTCCCGGCCGGTGGTGCGGAGACGGTCGTGGAGAAGGACCCGGTCGGGGTCTGCGGGCTCATCGCCCCGTGGAACTTCCCCATCAACCTCGTGGTGATCAAGCTGGCCCCGGCGCTGCTCGCCGGCTGCACGGTGCTCATCAAACCGGCCTCCCCCACCCCGCTGTCCATCCGCTTCATCATCGAGGCCGTCGCCGCCGCCGGGGTGCCGGCCGGGGTGGTCAACCTGCTCACCGGCCCGGGGCGTTTCGGTGATGCCATCGTCCGCCACCCCGGCATCGACAAGATCGCCTTCACCGGTTCCACCCCCGTGGGCCGGAAGATCGCGGCGGCCTGCGGTGAGCTCCTCCGCCCGGTCACCCTCGAGTTGGGCGGCAAATCCTCCGCCATCATCCTCCCCGATGCGGATCTGGCGGCGGTCTCGAAGGTGCTCATCCGCTCCTGCATGCGCAACACCGGCCAGACCTGCTACATCTCCACCCGTATCCTCGCACCCGCCTCCCGCTACGAGGAGGTCGTGGAGATGGTCGCCGGCACCATCGCAGCGGCACCCCAGGGTGATCCCCTGGACCCGGCGACGGTCTTCGGCCCGGTGGCCACCGCCGCGCAGTTCGATTCGGTCTCCGGTTACCTCGATTCCGCCCGCGCCGAGGGGGCCCGCGTGGTCACCGGCGGTGGCCCTGCCGCACTGGGTGACGGCCTGGAGGAGGGGGTGTTCATCAGCCCGACGGTCCTGGCGGACGTCACCCCGGAGATGACCGTGGCCCGGGAGGAGATCTTCGGTCCGGTGATCACGATCCTGCGTTATGACGACGCCGACGGCACCGCCGATGAGGCGGTCGCCCTGGCCAACAACACCGACTTCGGCCTCGGCGGTCTGGTCTTCGGCGCGGACGAGACCGCGGCACTCGCCGTAGCCCGGCGGGTCGATTCCGGTTCCGTGGGCATCAATTTCTTCGGTTCCAACCACGCCGCCCCCTTCGGCGGACGGCATGACTCCGGCCTGGGTGTGGAGTACGGCATCGAGGGGCTGAGCGCCTACCTGTCCTACAAGTCGATCCACCGCCGGAGCTGAGCGGGGCGGGATGGGGCATTGCCGCTGGTAGCCTCAGTGGCATCATGAGTTCCCAGTATCTACGACACGTCCTGCGGCGGCTGCTCAACCAGGCGGCCCTGCGGGTGTCCGCGGGGGGATCGGGCTCGGTGCTGCTGATCACGGGGCCGGAGGACTCGGGGCGTCGCAAAGCACTCGATGCGATGGCCGACCGCCTGGCCGGAATCGAGCAGATCCGGGTGCCGCTGTTCCCCTGGGACCGGGAGGTGCCTGGCGCGCTGCGGGGGCGGCTGCCGACCCCGCTCACCGATGTCCTCGTGCTCGTCGACGACCTCCACTTCGCCGACGAGGACTCCCTGCGCGAGCTCATCTCCACGGCCCGCGGCGTGGATTCGACCGTCCCGGTCATCGCCACCGTCGACGGCGCCGGACTCAACCAGCTGGCCACGGACGTGCTCGTCCTGCCCCCGCTGTCGCTGGCGGAGACCGCCGGTTACCTGGAGTCACTCACCGGCCGCCGCATCCCGGTGGCCACGGTGGAGCGGATCCACGCGGAGACCGGCGGCTGGCCGGGCCCGATCGAGGGGATCGTGGCCTCCCTGCCGGAGGGGGAACTGGCCCGCCGGGGCGCGGAGGAGCGTTCCGAACGCGAGAACCTTGACCGGGCGCTGGAGCTGGCGGCTGATTTCGAGCTGCCCACCGCGGAGCTCTACCTCAACGAGTGCCGGCGCCGGGTGGACCCCGCCGAGCAGGACAGC
>CAZTIZ010000090.1:0-6845 GCA_964613845.1 uncultured Corynebacterium sp. | reverse complement strand
CGCCGTCGACGCCGCCTTCATGGCCAAGGCGCGCGTGCGCCTGCAGGAGCTGGTCAAACGCTCCGGCATCCTGGTCTTCGCCTCCCACTCCAATGACTTCCTGGCCCAGTTGTGCAACACCGCCCTGTGGGTGGACCACGGGCAGATCCGCCAGGCGGGCATGGTCGACGAGGTGGTGGAGGCCTACGAGGGAAAGGGGGCGGGCGACTACGTGCGCCGGCTACTCCAGCGCTTCGAGGACGAGGACAGTTAAGACAGACCGGTCTGGGGGATTATGGACCGTGCGGTATGGAAAAACCGCCTGACCTAGTACACTTCCCCGGAAACGGATACCCACAGAAGCGGAAGCACACTCAGGATGACCCCAGCACACTCCCCCGGACTTGACCCGATGACCGTCCGGGACGGTTTCTCCCGATTCCCCCAGGGAGTGGTCCTCATCGCCGCAGAGATCGCCGGCCAGGCCCAGGGCCTGGTCGCCTCCGCCTTCACCGTGGGCGTCTCCCTGGAGCCGCCGCTGGTCAGCGTGGCCGTGCAGCGTACCTCCAGCACCTGGCCGAAGCTGTGCGGGGCCGAGCGCCTCGGCGTCTCCCTGCTCGGCCGCGACCACGTGCCCGTGGCGCACCAGCTGGGCTCCTCCCAGAACCGGGAGCGCCGTTTCGACGGCGTCGACTACTCCGTCGACGAGGACGGCGCGCTGCTGCTCGACGCCTCCCCCACCTGGCTGACCGTGAAGTTCCACGATGAGCTGCCCGCCGGCGACCACGTGATCGTGCTGCTGGAGGTCCTGGCCCTGGGCGACCGCCCGGAGCGGGAGGCCACCGTGATGCACCGCCGTGCCTTCCACGGGCTCACTGAGCTGGGGTGAGGCGACCTGGGCTGGGTGGTGTCACTGCTGGACCAGTGAAGAGAATTCCATATGGGGCGTAGCTACACAGGATATTTTCTTCACCTCCTGCCTGCCCAACTGCCGAGCACCCTTAAGTCTGGATCTGTTTCCACACGTCCAATTCCCGCCAGCCGTCGGGGAAGCCCATTTCCGATTCGTCTCGGCCCTGCGGAAGAGAGTCGGTGACCATGTTCCGCAGGCGGACAGCCCAGTCATCCCTGGGATTGATTCGCTTTGTCAGCAAGGCCAGTACAGCCAAGGAGGCATAAGGACGGGACAGCATATTCCCTTGGGGAAGGGTGCCGACATGAGATAATTCAGGGATGACTCTTATGGTTCGTGGGCTCATGCGTTGAGTGATGTTGGCATTCCAAAATCGGGAATGGTGCGCGCAGACGTTCCGGATATAGTTGAGGTTCTTCAACCAGTCCTGCAGCGCGCCGCCATGTCCCGCCCCGGCAGAATCAAATAGCTTATAAGTGGCTGCGATAGTATCCCTGTCCTGCTGAACCAGCCCAGAGTAAAGGGTCGACAGGCCTCCGAAATCAAGCAGTTCAGTCACGACCCAGACGGGAAGCGGAAAACCATATTTTCGCCCGAAGTGCTTCACGAAATCAGCCTTCGAGCGTTTTGCTTCGGTCTCTCGGACACCAAGCCATTTGGCATGCTCCGATTTCCTCCAGGCAGCAAGAGCAGGCGGAGGACCAGAGCTCCCGGCGAATTCATCGCTGAGCGAATCGGCATCAGTGTGGGCAAACGCCCCACGACTACCGAGAGTATGACCAACTTGGAAGCGCACCGCGACTTCCACCCGCTCAAGGGCGTCCAGCGTCAACAGTCGTAGTTGGCGGTCGAATTCATAAATCTCAGCTATCTGGGAAAGGGTTGTCCCCTCGGCAAACTCGTCAAGAACGACTAATTTCTTGTCGGCAGTCATGCTTTTGCGGAAGGGATACCAGTAACCACTGAGGCGGTAGTACCCCACCCGGTTCAACAGAGAAGCGGCTGATTCTCTGTCACCGATATCGCATCCGCGCGTTTCTAAAAGATCAAGCTGTTCGTCGACAGTCAAATACGGCTTCTCATATGACATGACAAGCATTGTAAAAGAGAGCCAGCCTCCCCCCTCACACAAGGTGAGACGGAAGGCTGGGCGTGATGGTTTAAAAGTACCCCAAACCACTCTGTCCACACAAGTGTGCCTGCTGTCCTCTAAGCACACAGTCTCTGGATAATGCGGGGCCTGGCTAAGTCTCAACCACAGCGAACCGCCTGGATACGCACCAACCGGTCGTCATCTCCCCTGATTTCAGGAGATGTACACCAGCAGCCCGTATCCCCCGTGGCACACCACGTAGGCGCCATTATCGGAGCAGATCATCCGGTGGGAAACCTGACTGACCGGGCTGTACACATCCAGCACCGCCTCCAGTTCCCCGGTCTCCTCGTAGTTGGCCAGGTATTCCTCGCCGACGGCGCGCGCGAGCTCCACGCTGGTGATCTCACTGCCGCTGTAGACGTTGACCAGACGGCCGCCCGGTTCCCCGTTGAGCGCGCCGGGGCTGACCGGTTCAGCATCCGGGGGCAGGCTGGGGTTATCGGGGCGCCCCGGTACCGGGTCGAGCGGGGCCCGGGTCTCGGTCGGCCGCTCGGCGAACCAGCCCAGTGTGCCGAAGCCCGCGATACCGACGAACACCAGCACCGGCAGCAGCAGCAAGGGGATCAACCAGACCCACGGGCTCATCCTGCTCTCACGCACGTCCCTCACCGCCTTTCTTAGTACCATCCATCCTGGCACATCAGGTCAGCGCACAGGGGCCGTGGCACAATGTCTGGCATGCCGGACCTCGATGCCATTCCCCACCTGCGCCGCTCCTTTTCCACGGCCGCGGTGATCGTCACCCACCAGCGCGTGGAGCTGCTGCGCGCCTCCCTGGAGCAGGTGGTCAATCAGACTCACCCGGTGGAGTGGGTGATCGTGGTCGATAACGGCCGCGAGGACACCGTGCGCGAGCTGGTCCACGAGCTGGCCGGCGAACGCGCCGTCTATCTGCCCTCGGCCACGAACCTGGGCGGGGCGGGCGGTTTCGCCTACGGCTTCCTCACCGCCCTGGCTCTGGGTGCCGAGGCCATCTGGTGCGCCGACGATGATGGCCGCCCCGCAGACAGCCACGTCCTGGCCGCGCTTTACGACGTCGCCGAAGAGCACCGTCTGCACGAGGTCTCACCGGTGGTGTGCAATATCAACGATCCCTCCCGCCTGGCCTTCCCCCTGCGGCAGGGCCTGGTGTGGCGTCGCCACCGGCATGAGTTGGAAGGTGATTTCCTGCCCGGCATCGCGAGCCTGTTCAACGGCGCGCTGATCAGCGCCCGGGCCATGGAGATCATCGGGGTACCCGATTACCGGCTGTTCATCCGCGGCGACGAGGTGGAGTACCACCGCCGCCTGGTCCGTTCCGGCCTGTCCTTCGGCACCGCGCTGAACACCGCCTACCTGCACCCAGATGGCTCCGATGAGTTCAAACCGATCCTGGGCGGAAAGATGCACACCCAGTACCCGGATAACGAGGGCAAGCGTTACTTCACCTACCGCAACCGCGGCTACATCATGAGCCAGCCGGGCATGCGCAAACTCCTGCCCCAGGAATACGCCCGTTTCGGCTGGTTCTTCCTGGTACAGCGCCGTGACCCGAAGGGTTTCCGCGAGTGGCTGCGCCTGCACCGGCAGGGCCGCCGAGAGCGCTTCACCCGGCCGTAGCGCCGGCCGTAGCACTGGCCCGCAGACCAGTTGCCCGAAAGGAGTTGCCCGAATTCAGTCGGGTATCAGACCACGTTTCCCGAAAAGACGCTTCCTTTCGGGCAACTCCTTTCGGGCGACACCCCCAGGCCACCAGGCCACCAGCCCGGCACCCCACCAGCCCAGCCACACCACAGCAACCCGCTCAGAGCTAAACCCCCCGGAAGATCACCGCTCGCTGCACCACGAAGTTGATGACGGTTGCGGTGCCTTGGGCAATGAGGAAGGCCACCACCACGGCCGCTGAGTCGGGCCAGTCCCAGCCGGTGAACAGGCCGAAGAAGACCATGTGCAGGCCTACGTTCACGAAGTAGGTGATCGTGTACAGCAGGGCCACGAGCAGGAAGCGGCGGAGGGAGGGGGCGGCCTGGAAGGTCCAGCGGCGGTTGATCAGGTAGGCGGTGAGTGTACCGAAGACGAAGCCGATGGAGCGTGCCAGGCCGGGCCCGGTACCCACGAGTACCTGGAGGATGAAGGTCAGGCCGAGGTCCACCACGGCGGAGATGCCGCCGGAGATGATGAAGCGGATGCCCTGGGTCTTGAGGCTCTTGCCCTCGGCGGCTGCTTCGATGGCCGGGGCGGAGGCGATGGGATTAGACACGGTGCCACAGCATACCCGCCGGACCTATTCGCGCAGCAGCTCCCGGTAGATGTCCAGCCGGTCCACGGGTGCCAGGGCGTCCTCCCCGTAGCCGCCCACCTCGGCGAGTACGGCCAACGATTCCCGGCACATCTCCCCGATCTCCACCCCGCTCAGCGCGGCACCACCCGCACCGGTCCAGCCCAGTGCCGCCATGGTGGATTCCACGATATCGATGCGCAGCGCTTCCTCTTCGCTCATCGAGGCCAGGGCGAGGATCACCGTCCAGAAGGCGTCCGCGGCCACCGCCCCCTGCTCCACGGGCAGCCCCGCCAACCGTTTCCGCACGCTTTCCGACACCCCCACCTCGCGGGTGAGGTCAAGCGCCTGGAGCAGGGGCACGAAGTCGAAGATCTCACTGCGTTCGATGATGCCGCGCACTGCCTCCCGGGTGTTGGCCAGTACCTCCCCGATGGTTTTCTCACCCGTGAGCGCGGCGTTGATGGCGGCGAGGTCGAAGTCCGCGTCCCCGAAGGCCCCGGAGCCACCGATGCACAGTGCCCGCGGGGTGCCTCGGTCACGCGGGTAGATATGTGCGGTACGCAGGGTGAACTGCCATAATCCCCAGTGGAAGAGCAGGTCATCGCCTTCCTCCCGCAGGAATTCACGCACGTGGCAGGAGGATCTCAGCCGCTCCCCGTCGTTACTGAAGTGCCAGGGTGCTGTCCCACTGAGCGCGAAACTCAGGATGAGGATCTCATGGAGTTCGTGCAGGGTCAGCGCATCATTGAGGCCGATCTGGCGGTGTACTTCCCCATCGGCCTGGGTGTTGGCCACCTGCAGGATCACGGTGCGCGGCAGCCGCTCGGCTGCCGAGCGCTCACGCGGCGCGCTCCCCTGGGCCTGCCTCCTGCGGGCCCGGGCGGCCGCGAGGTCGACCACTTTTCCGCGGGAGGGCTGACTGGACATGCCCCCAGGGTAGCGATTTCCCTCAGGGCAGCGGCAGCGGCCTCACCGCGGAACCGTATTCCTCCTGCAGGTATTTCCGCCCCCGACGCTGACGTTCCAGGGTGTGCCAGTACTCCACCAGTTCCGCCAGGGCCGTCGCGCTCGCCCACGCCTGCGCGGCGATCTGCTCACCACGGAAAGCGGCAACCAGCTTCTCCACGTCTACGCTCACCGGCGCATCAAAACGTGGGGCTTTGAGCCGCTTATCGGCCTCCACCGCGGCACGCGCGAACGCGCGGGTCTGCGCCAGGGAGGCTGAGATCCCTTCAGCGATCTCAGCCAGTCCCGTGCCGCGGGCATCCAGCTCCACGGTGCCAGCCAGCAGGTTGGGCAGGCGCACGGGGTTGACCTCCCCCTCGCCGAGGATCCACGCCCCCGATAACGCATCGGAGGGCGAGTCAGGGTTGGTCTGTACGTGCCACACCACGGTGGCACCCTCATGCTTATCGACGACCGCGATCACCGGGTGCGCATATCCGCTCATGGCCGCACCTGCTTCCGGTTGAGAGCAAAGACCACGGCAGCGGTGAGCACTCCCAGCACTCCCCCACCAGAGGCCAGGGCCAGTTGGGTCAGGGAGCGGCCGGTGCGGGAGGGGATGTAGTCCGGGAGTGCCACGAAGGCTCCCACCAGGCCGGCCTGGGTGAGGCAGGCCGGCAGGGTGGTGTGAGATGTTGTGCCCATGAGGCCTAACCCTAGTCCGCACCTTGGGGGCACGGGTATAGCCTGAGGGCATGTTCAACAGGAAGAAGAAGAGCGACTATGACCAGGATAAAGATCAGCGGGAGGGCCGTTTCGTGGCCGCGGAGCAGACCAATCTGCCGCTGAGTGATTTCATGACCCGCCTCATGGCCCAGGAGCTGCCGCTACTGGACAGCCATGACCGTTCCACCGTGTACCGCCTACTGCGCGAATATGAGGCCTCCGGCCAGCCGACGATCACCACCCAGGAGGAACTGCCCGGCCAGATCAGGGAGATCCTGGACCTTTAATCAGTTCTGGTGACGTGAAAGCACCCATCCTGTTTCCAGGGTGGGTGCTCCACGTGCTGGGTAGAAAGTGAGAACCAGTTGTGAGCTGAGTTCCCTGGCTGTTCAGAAGACCACACTCTCCATTAGATGATGGCAGCGGAGATGTGGCCAACGAGACCAGCGGCAGAAGCAACAAAGAGATTGAAGAGGCCAACCAAGACTGTAAGCATGATGAAAACCTTTCACCTGGGGAAGCAGGGAACCTGATGTTCCTGCACTGCCTTTAGTATCCCAGATCACAGTTCAATTGTATAGACCCAAAAGCCAAATAATATGAATAAAAAACACCCACCATGCAAAAACATGGTGGGTGCCTCAACAGATTAAATCTGCTTGCAGAGTCAGCCTAGGCCGATCTCCATTCTGACCAAGGGCCAGAATCGCCTTAGATGATGGCGCCGGAGAGGCTGGCGATCAGGCCATTCTCGCCGCCGATGGCCTGGACGAAGGAGTTGAAGAGCTCAACGAGGGTGGTGAACATAGTGAAACCTTTCATTCGAGGGAGCAGGGCACGGGATCGTGCCTGCAACGGTTTCTAGT
>CAZTIZ010000089.1:0-7165 GCA_964613845.1 uncultured Corynebacterium sp. | reverse complement strand
CACGCCCTAGCATCCTCTGCGCGAACCCGCTCTCGAAAGCCTCACCCAACCGGCCGTTTGTGACTAATTTCCCACCCTCCGCATCGTAGTGACGGATTCCACGGTAGAATGATGCAGAACACAGCGCGGGAGCGGGTGACTGCCATAAGATGACACCATTTCCCCGCGCCTCGACGCCGACTTCAAACACCGAGGAGCAATAAGTGGAAGGTGTACAGGAGATCCTGTCCCGCGCCGGAATCTTCCAGGGCGTAGACCCCGTGGCCGTCAACAACCTGATCCAGGACATGGAAACGGTCCGGTTCCCCCGCGGAACCACCATCTTCGAGGAGGGGGAACCGGGCAACCGGCTCTACATCATCACCTCCGGGAAGGTGAAGCTGGCCCGCCACGCCCCGGATGGCCGCGAGAACCTGTTGACCGTGATGGGCCCCTCCGACATGTTCGGTGAGCTGTCCATCTTCGACCCGGGACCGCGCACCTCCTCCGCCGTGTGCGTCACGGAGGTTCACGCCGCGATGATGGACTCCGAGATGCTCCGGAAGTGGGTCAGTGACCACCCGGAGATCGCCCAGCAGCTGCTGCGCGTGCTGGCCCGTCGTCTGCGCCGCACCAATGCCTCGCTCGCCGATCTCATCTTCACCGATGTCCCCGGCCGCGTCGCCAAGACCCTGCTGCAGCTGGCCAATCGCTTCGGCTCTCAGGAGGGGGGCGCCCTGCGCGTCAACCACGACCTCACCCAGGAGGAGATCGCCCAGCTGGTCGGCGCCTCCCGTGAGACGGTGAACAAGGCCCTGGCAACCTTCGCCCACCGTGGCTGGATCCGCCTGGAGGGCAAATCGGTGCTCATCGTCGACACGGAGCACCTGGCCCGGCGCGCACGCTAGGAGCGCGCGCCCTGAGCCACCCCCCCCGGGGGGGTGGAAAGGAGCCGAACCCTGAGGGTTCGGCTCCTTTGTTCATTGTCCTGGCCGGCATCGATTCTGTCGACACCAGGCCGTCGGCATCACTGGTTATGAGTGGCCAGATAACGGAGAGCCACGCGGGTGGACTGCTCGGCGGCCCCGCGCAGGACGGGGTCGACGTTGGTGTACATCTCGTTGACCAGCGTTGTGACGTCCACGTCCTCGCCCAGTCGGGAGCGGACCTCCTGGATCTGGTTGAGGCGGTGGATACGCCGCTCCAGGTACTTGTCTGCGAGCACCGACAGGTCCGGGTGCTCCGGACCGTGGCCGGGCAGCAGGGGGATGTTGCGGCCACGGTCCCGCAGCAGGTGCAGGGTATCCAGGTAATCGCCCAGGTCACCGTTGGTCTCGGAAATCATCGTGGTGTGCCGACCGGCGATGGTGTCACCGGAGACGATGCCTTCCAGGGTGGACAGGCCGGGCTCACCCGACCAGATGAAGAAACAGACCGAGTCTGCGGTATGGCCGGGGGTGTGCACGACCTCGATCTGCGGGGTGACGCCGTCGACGGTGATGATCTCACCGCCCTGCAGCGCCTCCCCGCCGGCGCTCTTCGTGGGGTCGAAGGAACGGACCGGGGCACCGGTGAGCTGACGGAGCCGGGCGGCTCCGTCAGCGTGGTCGTGGTGGCGGTGGGTCAGCAGCACGAGTGCGACCTGCCCAGCCTTGGCGCGCAGGACATTGAGGTGGCCCTCGTCCTCCGGGCCTGGGTCGATGACGATGCTGTGTTCGTCCTCGGGGGCCCGGATCACCCAGGAATTGGTGCCTTCCAGGGCTGCGTAGCCCGGGTTCGGGCACAGAACCACAGAAGCGGACGGGGTTACCGGCCGCAGCTGACTGTAAGCGGGATGCTGCATGGCCCTCAGCTTAGCCTCCACCACCGGTTCCGCCGAACTGAAAATGCCTCTGTGACGGACCCGACGATCCCGGCGGGCCCACCACGGATTGCCCACTAATCAGCGATCTCGACGGTGAGTTCGATCTCCAGCGGAGAGTTGAGCGGAAGCTGGGAGACGCCGACGGCGGAACGGGCGTGCGCACCGGCTTCGCCGAAGACCTCACCGATGAGGTTGGAGGCTCCGTTGACTACTCCGGGCTGACCGAAGAAACCCTCTGCGGAGGAGACGAAACCGACGATCTTGAGGATGCGGGTGACCTTGTCGATGCCCACCAGGGCGTCGACGGCCGCCAGCGCATTGAGTACCGCGGTACGGGCGAGCTGCTCGGCCTCCTCGGCACTGACCTCAGCACCGACCTTGCCGGTGATGGGCAGGGTGCCGTCGACGAAGGGCAGCTGGCCGGAGGTCCACACCTGGTTTCCGGTGCGCACGGCGGGGACGTAGGCCGCGACCGGGGCGGCGACCGGGGGCAGGGTGATGCCGAGTTCGACGAGCTTCGCGCTGTTAGCCATCAGGCCTTCTCCCGCTTCAGGTAGGCGACGAGGTTCTCCGGGTTCGGGCCCGGCATGACGGTGACCAGCTCCCAGCCGTCTTCCCCCCAGGTGTCGAGGATCTGCTTGGTGGCGTGTGTGAGCAGCGGAACTGTGACGTATTCCCAAGTTTTCATGGCTTTAACCGTACCCGGGATCAGATACCGGTGAGCTCCCCTCCCTCGGAGAGGTAGTTCGCCCAACTGGTGATCTGCGGGTTCTTCCGCAGGAGAGCGCGACGCTGGCGTTCCGTCAGTCCGCCCCACACCCCGAACTCCACCTTATTGTCGAGGGCATCGGCACGGCATTCCATGACGACCGGGCAGTGTCGGCAGATCACTGCCGCCTTGCGCTGCTCTGCACCACGCACGAACAGGGCGTCGGGGTCACCACCGCGGCACTTCGCCTGGGTGATCCACTCCCCCCGCTCGAAGCTGCCTTCCTGCAGGCACTGCGGGGTGGATGTTTTTCTGACGGAAGGGGCGGTCTGGGCCTCCCCCGGGAGCGTCGCCGTCATCTTCATCTCCTTCCTGATCAAAACAATTTTGCCTAGGTCCTGTAAGTGTATTCACAGAAATATAAAGTAAGTCGACTGCATCACACAAACAGGGGGAGCATACGGTTCACACAACCCCCCGTCACTGCGTAGGGTGGTCAACGTGTCTGTTACGAAGTCCCTGGCAAAGCTGACTGTCGTCGCCCTCGCGGCGGGTCTGATCGTCGCGCTCGCGCTCTCCCCTGTGGCGGGCATATCGGGGGCAGCGATCGCCCGAACCAATGAGACCATGCAGTCCAACCTCTCAGACCTCGCGGACGGCACCGCGCCCGGCGTCAGCACCATCACCGACGCCACCGGCGAACCGATGGCCTGGGTCTTCGAGCAGCGTCGCCACGAGGTCAGCGGCGACGAGATCTCCCAGCACATGAAGGACGCGATCGTCGCGATCGAGGACCACCGCTTCTACGAGCACGACGGCGTGGACATCCAGGGCACCATGCGCGCGATGGTCACCAACCTCATGGCCGGCGGGGTCGAGCAGGGCGCGTCGACGCTCAACCAGCAGTACGTGAAGAACTTCCTGCTGCTCGTCGACGCCGAGAGCGATGAGGAGCGCGCCTCCGCCATCGAGCAGTCGGTGCCGCGCAAGCTCCGCGAAATGCGCATGGCCTCGGACCTGGAGAACAGCCTGGACAAGGACGAGATCCTCGCCCGCTATCTCAACCTCGTGCCCTTCGGCAACCACGCCTACGGCATCGAGGCCGCCGCCCGGACCTACTTCGGTATCTCCGCCGCGGAGCTGAACGTGACACAGTCAGCGATGCTGGCTGGCATGGTGCAGTCCTCCGAGGCACTCAACCCCTACGTCAACACTGAGGGCGCGACGTCGCGGCGCAACACCGTGCTGCAGTCCATGGCCACGCACGGCTACCTCGACCAGGGCGAGGCCGACGCCCTCAAGGAGCAGCCGCTGGGTGTCCTCGACTCCCCGGCGACCATCCCCAACGGCTGCATCAGCGCCGGTGACCGCGGGTTCTTCTGCGACTACGCGCTGACCTACCTCGAATCCAAGGGACTGAGCCGGGATGAGCTGCGCCGCGGCGGCTACACCATCACCACCACCCTGGACCCGCAGGTGCAGGACGCTGCCAGGCAGGCCGTCTCCACGTACGTCAGCCCCACCCAGCCCGGCGTGGCCGAGGTGATCAACGTGGTGGAACCGGGTCGGGACTCCCGGGACATCCTCGCCATGACCTCCTCCCGCAACTACGGGCTCGACCTCGACGCCGGTGAGACGATGCTGCCCCAGCCCAGCTCCCTGGTGGGCAACGGCGCAGGTTCGGTCTTCAAGATCTTCACCGCCGCGGCGGCCATCGACCAGGGCATGGGTCTGAACACCGTCCTCGACGTCCCCGCCCGCTACGAGGCCCGCGGCCTGGGTTCCGGTGGCGCCCGCGGTTGCCCGGCCAACACCTACTGCGTGGAGAACGCAGGCTCCTACCAGTCGCAGATGACCCTCACCCAGGCCCTCGCCCTCTCCCCCAACACCACCTTCATCCAGCTCATTGAGCAGGTCGGGGTAGACGCGGTGGTCGACATGTCCGTGGCGCTGGGGCTGCGCAGCTACGAGGTGCCGGGCACGTACAACGAGGACTACTCCATCGCCGAGTACATGCGGGAGGCCAGCCTGGGTTCCTACACCCTGGGCCCCACCCCGGTGAACCCGCTGGAGCTGTCCAACGTCGGCGCCACCATCGCCTCGGGGGGCCGCTGGTGCGAGCCCAACCCCGTCCGCAGCGTCATCGACCGGGACGGCCAGGAGGTCTACCTGGACCGCCCCGCCTGTGAGGACGCCGTCGACTCCCGCGTGGCAAACGCCCTCGCCGCCGGCATGACCGAGGACACCACGATCGGGACCGGTGCGGCCGCCGCCAATGCCATGGGCTGGAACTCCACGATCGCCGCCAAGACCGGTACCACCGAGTCCCACCAGTCTGCGGCCTTCCTGGGCTTCAACTCGAACTTCGCCGCCGCCCCCTATATCTACAACGACGGCACCCAGACCACCCCGCTGTGCACCTCCCCGGTGCGGCAGTGCTCCAGCGGCGGCCTCTTCGGTGGCCTGGAGCCCGCCCGATCCTGGTTCGCCATGGCCAACCAGGTCCCCGCCGCATGGCAGGGCACCCTCACCCCCCACGACTCCACCTACAACGCCGGGTACGCCCAGGCGATGGTCTCCGAGACCGCTGGTATGAACGAGGTCGACGCCCGCCGCTACCTGGAGGAGCGCGGCTACGAGGTGAATGTCCGCCGCATCCCGGATGAGGATCTGCCCAGCGGCTACGTGGTGCGCGCACTGGCCGAGAACGGCCTGCTCAACACCGGCGGACGGGTGATCCTGGAACTATCCGACGGTACCCGCCCCACCCCGGAGCCCGATGAGCTCACGGCAGAGGACGCGGAGAACGACGCCGGTGGGGAGGCGACCCCGCAGCCGCGGCAGGAGAGCCAGGCCGATGAGCTGGCCAACCAGATCAGGCAGATGCTGGGACTGTAGGACCCCGGACCGGAAGGGCCGTGGCCCCACTCTTCCGGGCAACAGCTTTCGCTCCAGGCTCCAGGAGCACACACGAAGACCCCGTGACCATCATCGGCCACGGGGTCTTCGGTGATGTCCGGTTCCGGTACCCGCTCAGGCGCCCAGGCGGGCCCGCACCGCGGCGGAGAGCCGCTTGCCGTCCACACGCCCCTGGGCGGCGTCGGTGGCGGCCTTCATGACCTGCCCCATCTGCCTCATGGTGACCTCCCCGTCGGCCTGCTCCGCGACGGCGGCGACGGCGGCGTCGACGAGCTGTGTCACCTCGGTGTCGTCCAGCTGCCGCGGCTGGTAGCCCGCCAGGATGGCGACCTCGGAGAGCTCCGCCTCCGCCAACTCGGGGCGGTCGTTGGCGGTGTAGATCTCGGCGGATTCGCGGCGCTTCTTGATCTCCCGGGCGATGACCCGCAGGATCTCCTCGTCGCTGACCTCGTGCTTGCTCCCGGTGGTCTCCTCGGTCTGGATGGCGGCGAGCAGCATGCGGATGGTGTTCGTGCGCTGCTTCTCCCTGGCCTTCATGGCGGTCTTCAGATCGGCGCGGATGGTGTCCTTCAGCTGGCTCATGTGGACAAACATACCCGCCGGGTAGGGTTGGGCGGGTGAACATCTCAGCCAAGCGCGTCCTCGGAACCATCGCAGCCGCCCTCGGTGCGGGTGCCGCCGCCGGAGTCGGCCTGGCGGCCTGGGGCCACTCGGAAATCAACCGCTTCGAACTCCGGCAGATTGACCTGCCCCTGCTGCCGCCCGGCACCCTGCGCGGCGGGCGGGAGTTCCGGATTCTGCACATCAGTGACCTGCACATGATCCGCGGTCAGGAAACCAAGATCGCGTGGGTCTCCGCCCTCGATTCCCTCCAGCCGGACCTGGTGGTCAACACCGGTGACAACCTCTCCGACGAGCGCGCCGTCCCCGACGTTCTCCGCGCCCTCAACCCGCTGCTGAAGCGGCCCGGGCTGTTCGTCTTCGGCACCAACGACTACTGGGCGCCCCGCCCCGTCAACCCCTTCCGCTATCTGCTGGGCACCAAGGGGGTCCCCTCCTACGTGGACCTGCCGTGGCAGGGCATGCGGGCCGCATTCCTCGAACACGGCTGGCACGACGCCACCCACGCCCGGCACGAGTTCCAGGTCGGCCACGTGCGCCTGGCCGTCGCCGGGGTGGATGATCCGCATCATGAGCTCGACGACTACGAGCAGGTCGCCGGGGCACCCAACATCGATGCGGATCTCTCCCTGGCGCTCCTGCACACCCCCGAGCCGCGGGTCCTGGCCCGTTTCGCCGAGGAGGGCTACGACCTCTCCCTGTCCGGTCACACCCACGGCGGCCAGCTGTGCCTGCCCGGGGGCAGGGCGGTGATCACCAACTGCGGCATCGACCGGGCGCGGGTGCAGGGGCTGCACGACTTCGGGCCGATGAAGATGCACGTGTCCAACGGGTTGGGTACCTCCAGGTACGTTCCCTTCCGGATCTTCTGCCGGCCCTCCGCCACCCTCCTACGCATCAGCGAACGACCGGAATAGCGGGAACTCCCTGCTGTTTTGCCTTTCCCGGCTGACGTGGGTTACAGTATCCCAGGTACCGAGCGGTACACCGGGATATGGCGCAGCTTGGTAGCGCGCCTCGTTCGGGACGAGGAGGTCGCAGGTTCAAATCCTGTTATCCCGACCACGTTCACA
>CAZTIZ010000088.1:0-7388 GCA_964613845.1 uncultured Corynebacterium sp. | reverse complement strand
GTTAGATCGCGCGGACAGCCTGGGCCTGCGGGCCCTTGGCGCCCTCGCCGACCTCGAACTCAACCTGCTGGTTCTCCTCGAGAGTACGGAAGCCGGAGCCCTCAATCTCGGAGTAGTGAACGAAGACGTCAGCGGAGCCGTCGGCCGGCGCGATGAAGCCGAAGCCCTTCTCTGCGTTGAACCACTTCACAGTTCCCTGTGCCATATGTCTTACCTTTTCTTGCTGATGAGGGGTTTACGGAGGAACCACGTGTGCGGGACCCCCGGGTCGTTCGAACTCCTCGGTGACTATCTCTCCACCTGCTGGCACGCAGGGGCTGACAAACCGTGGCGCTCGCGTGTACATCTATTGCGAGCACCTAAACACTGCGCACAGAAACCGCGACCGCATACCAGTCTGTCACGAAAGTACCGCGCGCGATAGTGTAACTTCGCTTCCGGGCAAAAAAGGTGAACCGATGTCGCAGACAGGGGTACCCATCATGTCGAACACCACCCCCCTGGGGCTGGAGCTCACCACTGCGGTTCAGGAGCATTTACCCTCATCACGCTGCACATACAGCACCACTATCGATGCCCGGCCAGCCCGGCACGGTGACTGGCCCGACTGGTCCCACGCCCCCCTGCGTGAATTCCTCATCGAGGTCGGCATCCCCCGCCCCTACACCCATCAGGTGGCCTGTGCGGAATTGGCGCACTCCGGTGAGGACGTGGTGGTGGCCACCGGCACCTCCTCAGGAAAGTCCCTGGGCTACCAGCTGCCCATCCTCTCGGCACTGGCGCAGGATCCCACCGCCTGTGCGCTCTATCTCACCCCGACCAAGGCGCTGGGTTCGGATCAGCTCGCCGCCGTCTCCCGGCTCACCCGGCACGTGCCGGGCCTGGGCGGTATCCGCCCCGCCCCGTATGACGGGGATACCCCGCAGGAGGCGCGCGGCGGGATCCGGGAGGCCTCGCGTTTCGTGTTCACCAACCCCGACATGGTCCACATGGGCCTGCTGGCACACCATCAGCGCTGGGCCCGGCTGCTGCGCCACCTGCGTTTCATCGTGATCGACGAGTGCCACGCCTACCGCGGGGTCTTCGGCGCCAACGTCGCCCTCGTACTGCGTCGACTGCTGCGCATCGCCGCCCATCACGGTGCCGCGCCCACGGTGATCCTGGCCTCGGCGACCAGCTCGGACCCGGCCGGGCACGCGGCGAACCTCATCGGCCGGCCGGTCACCGCGGTCACCGAGGACGGCTCCCCTGCCGGGCGGCGGACCGTGGCCCTGTGGGAGCCGGGCTTCCTCGACGGCGTGAGCGGCGAGAACGGTGCCCCGGTGCGTCGGGCCGCCACGACCGAGGCCGCCGGGATCATGGCCACCCTCGTGGCCGAGGGTGCGCGCACCCTGACCTTCGTGCGGTCCCGACGCGCCGCGGAGACGGTGGCGGTGCGCGCGGCGGGGGAATTGGAGTCGCTGGGCAGGCCGGATTTCGCACGTCGGATCGCCTCCTACCGGGCGGGTTATCTGGCGGAGGAGCGGCGGGAGTTGGAGCGTCGTCTGGATGAGGGGGAGCTGTTGGGTGTGGCCACCACGAGCGCATTGGAGCTGGGTATCGACGTCGGGGGACTGGATGCGGTGGTCATGGCGGGTTTCCCCGGGACGGTGGCGTCGTTCAGGCAGCAGGCGGGGCGGGCGGGTCGGCGGGGGCAGGACTCACTGGTGATGATGGTGGCCCGGGATGAGCCGATGGACACGTATCTGGTGCACCATCCGGAGGCGTTGCTGGGTCGGCCGGTGGAGCGCAGCGTGTTTGATCCGCATAATCCGTTTGTGTTGCGTGGGCACCTCTATTGCGCGGCCGTCGAGAAGCCGCTGACTGAGGTGGAGGTCCAGGCTCTGGGGGCCGGTGGGGTCGTCGCGGAACTGGTGGAGGCGGGGCTGGTGCGGCGACGTCCGCGAGGCTGGTTCGCGGTGCCGCGGGTGGGGGAGGACGGGTTTCCGACCCCGGAGACGGCGCATGCCTCGGTGGGTCTGCGTGGCGGGGGCGGGGAGGAAGTCATGATCGTGGATGTATCGGACGGTCGTCTGCTGGGCACGGTGGATGCGGCCCGGGCGGCCGCCCAGGTGCATCCGGGGGCGGTGTATCTGCACCGGGGGGAGAGTTTCGTGGTGGAGGAGCTGGACTGGGTCGACCATGTGGCGCTGGTACGGCCGGAGGAACCGGGGTACAGCACCGTCGCGCGTTCGCGCACGGACATTCGGATCATCGCTCCACCGGGTGAGGGGGGACTGCGGGCGCTGGCGGACGGGGTGTGGGTGGCGAACGTGGAGGTGGAGGTCAGCGACCGGGTGATCGGTTATGTGGTGAAGCTGGCGGACGGGTCGACCGCCGACATGGTGGCGCTGGACATGCCGGAGCAGCGGTTGGTGACCCGGGCGGTGGCGTGGACGGTCGAGCCGTCGGTGCTGGCGGCGATGGGGGTGGCGACGGGGCAGGTGCCCGGCGCGCTGCACGCGGCCGAGCATGCGGCGATCGGTCTGCTGCCGTTGTGGGCTACGTGTGACCGGTGGGATATCGGTGGGGTGTCCACGGCCCTGCACCCGGACACCGGGCTGCCGACGGTGTTCGTCTATGACGGGCATCCCGGTGGGGCGGGGTTCGCGGACGAGGGTTTCGCCCGTTTCGGCGAGTGGATCTGCGCGACGGCGGAGACGGTGCGTTCCTGTCCCTGTGAGATGGGTTGTCCGGCGTGTGTGCAGTCACCCAAGTGCGGTAACGGCAACAGCCCGCTGGACAAGGCCGGGGCGGTGCGGCTGTTGGAGGCCTTGGCCGAACGAGCTGGCTGAGGGCTGTCGGCTCAGATCGGTCCGGCCTTCGCACCAGCTTCCCGACCGCGTACCCCGACGGTGACGGTGACGTCGGCGCCGGCCACCTGGCAGGTGTTCATCGACGCCCGGTTGAGCCCGGCGACCTGCGCGGCTGCGGCGCAGGCGTCCTCCCCGTGGTGGTGGGCCCAGGCCCCGGCCACTGCCGCGAGGTCCGCGGCCAGGGCGGCCTGCCGGGTGGCGATGAGGCCGGTGGCTGCCAGGCCGATGGCCGCGCACAGGCCCAGCAGGGCGATGATGATGCCCGCGCTGGTGACCGTGGCGTAGCCGCCGTCGTTGCGCCAGCGCAGGGTCACCGCTGCTCCACCGGGAAGACCGCCTCGGCGCTCATGGTGCCCAGCACCGCGGGGACCTGTGCGGTGACGGTGACCAGGCCACGGGACTCGATGACCGTGACCTGCCCGCGGGCGGGTTCATAGGTCACCCCGATGGCGTGGGCACGGGCCGCGGCCCCGGCGGTGCCGACCGCCGCCAGGTGGGCGGCCATGGTGGCTACCGCCCCGATGATGAGCGCGCACACCATCACCAGGCTCGACAGCGCCAGCGCTGCCTCCACGGTGACGGAACCGCGGTCATTCCCGTTCATCAGCCGGGGGTGTTGGACAGGGCGTCGGTGATGATCGACTCGATGGCGTCGACGACGCCACCGCCGTTGATCACCATGTAGAGCACGGCGGCCAGGGCTGCGGCGGCGAGGGACCCCATCGCGTACTCGATGGTGGACATGCCGTGATCGTTACTGGTCAGGGTACGGATTCGCTGGATGGTGTTCATGATTACTCTCCTTGTTCAGGTGGTTCGTGTCAGTGGTGTCGGTTCAGTTGCTGAGCAGGTCGGTTCCCAGGCTGATCACCACCGGGGCGAGCCCGAGGGTGAAGAAGGCCGGGAGGAAACACACGGCGAGGGGCAGGGAGATGAGCACGCCGGCGCGTTCGGCGCGCGCGGTGGAGTCGTCGGTGGCGTCGGCACGCAGGGTGGTGGCGAGGCGCCGGCACCCGTCGGCGACGGCGGTGCCGGAACGCTGTGACATCCGTGCCAGCACGGCCACCTCCGCCAGTCCGTCAACCTCGGCCATGCCCGCCCACGCCCGTTCGGCGGGCACCCCGATGGCCGACAGTGCCGCCACCGAGCGCCACAACCCGGCGGTGGATTCCCCGCCGGTGGTGGCGACGGCTCCCGCGGCGGTGGCCGTGGCCAGTCCGGCGGTGGTGCAGGCGGCGAAGAGGTCGATGTCGGCGGCCATGGCCAGCCGGTCCACCCGGCCGCCGCGTGGCCCGTCCCGGGGATTCTTCGGTGTGTGCCCGGCCACGGGCAGTCGGGCCCGCACGTCCGGGGAGGGCAGGATCAGGGCGGCGGCCAGTAGCAGCAGGCTGAGGATCATGTCGCCGCCCCGGTGATGATGCGCCGCGACCAGAGGAAACCCGCACCGGCGAGTCCGGTGCCCACGACGAGCAGGATGCCGCCCAGCCCACCGCCGAACAGGAAACCCAGTGGATCCGCGCCCATGGCGGTACCCATCCCCACCCCGGCCACCGGTAGGAGGGTGAGTACCACCGCGGTGGCCTGCGGCCCCTGCAGCGAGGCCGCGGTGGCCGCCCGGTGGCGGGCCCGGGCGTCCAACCGGGCCTGGGCCTGTTCCATGAGCGGTGCCAGGGGGATGCCGTGCCGGTCGGCCAGGCTCCACAGGGCCCCGACGTCGCCGAGTTCGGGCAGGGCTGGGGCGGCGTCGAGCAGCACGCGCGCGCCGGAACCACCGTGGCGGATGTGGCCGGTGGTGGTCCGCAGCACCTCCCGCAGCTCCGGCGGGGCGTGCGCGTCGAGCTGGTCGACGGCCCCGGCCACAGCCTGCGGCATGGCAGAACCTGCGCGCAACTGGCCAACGAGGTGGCCGAGGAAGGTGGCGGTGGTGGCTTCCCGACGCCGCGCACCCCGTGTCCGGTGCAGGTCACGCACCGTCCAGATGGTGACGGCAGTGGCGGCCAGGGCAGCCAGGGCGACGCTGAGGCGGCCGAGCAGGAGGAAGGAGCCCACCCCGGCGAAGACGGCGAGGGGAACGAGCAGACCGGGTGACAGACGCCGGTGGGTGCGGCGCACCCGCCGGGCGGGTGGTGGTGCGGCCAGGGCCAGGGCGGCGGCGCACAGCAGCAGTGGGTTCATGACAGGCCCTCCACGAAGTCCCGGTAGCCGGGCAGGGGGCCCCGGTCGGCGTCCCACACCGGGTGGGCGGTGACCGGATTGCCGTCGAGTACACCGACCTGATGGACGATGCGGCGGCCGTCGGTTTGGCGCCGCATGGCCACGACCACATCCACGGCGGCCGCCAGCTGGGAGTGCAGCGCCACCCGGTCGAGTCCGCCGAGAGCCGCCAGGGCCTCCATGCGGGCGGGCACCTCGGCCAGGGAGTTGGCGTGGATGGTGCCCGATCCCCCATCGTGGCCGGTGTTGAGGGCCGCCAGCAGGTCCACGACCTCGGCACCGCGGATCTCCCCCACGACGATGCGGTCGGGGCGCATGCGCAGGGCCTGCCGCAGTAGATCCGCCATGGTGATCTCCCCGCTGCCCTCGATGTTGCGGGAGCGGGACACCAGGTTGAGCACGTGCGGGTGCGGGGGATGCAGCTCGGCGGTGTCCTCGATGCAGATGATCCGTTCCCCGTGGCCGACCTCGGCCAACAGGGCCGCCAGCATCGTCGTCTTGCCCGAACCCGTCCCCCCGACCACCAGAAACGCCCGGCGCGCCCGCACCACCGCCCTGAGCAGGTCGGCGATCTCCCCGGGCAGGGTGCCCCGGGTCACCAGCTGGTCCAGGGTGGTCGTGGCCTGACGCAGCACCCGCAGACTCAGACACGTGCCCACCTCCGCCGGTGGGGACAGCAGGGCGTGGATACGCACGGAACTACCGTCCTCCCGGGCCAGACGACCGTCCGCGAAGGGCTGCGCGTCATCGAGGCGACGCCCACACGCCACCGCCAGCCGGGTGGCCAGCCGGCGCACCTCCCCGTCGGAGGCGAAACCCACCTCCGCACGCTCCAGTCCCCCGCCCCGGTCGAACCACACCCCCGACGGGCCGTTGACCACCACGTCCGTCACCCCTTCCTGCGCCAGCACCTGCTCCAGCAGCCCCACCCCGGTGGAGTCGTGGCGCAGGCGACGCAGCAGATCGAGCACGTCCACGTCACTGATCACCCCGGCCTCCTCCCGCACCAGCCGGGCCAGGGCCGTCGGATCCTGCGCCGCGCCGGGCAGTTCGGCGAGCCGCCGTTGGACACGTTCCAGCAGTTCCTCTCCGGGACCATTCACGCCGCCACCTCCGCCAGGACGGCGCGGGCGGCCGTGAGCAGCGAACGCGGCAGGGAGGTCGGTAACCCACCCAGTTCCGTGGCCCGTGACAGGCGCGTCACCGTACCGAGTTCCGCGATGACCTCGGCGTGGATGATGCGCTCCAGATCCGCCACGCCCAGGCCCGACCAGCCGCGGTGCCGGGCCACCACCGCCACCGGTGTGCGGCTGCGCACCAGTCGCGCCACCAACGACGCCGCGGCCGCCGCCGCCCGCACCTCAGCCGGCACCAGCAGTGCCACCTGTCCGCAGGCATCCAGCACCGCCTCCCCCGACTCGCGCAACAGGCCCTCCGGCGGCAGATCCACCACCGTCACCCCGGTCGAGCCCCGCAGCGAGCCCAGGACCGTCGACACCGCCTGCGGATCCAGCCGGAACGGATCCGCCACCGTCGAGCGTGCTGCGGCCAGCACCGCGATCCCGTCACCGGTGGCGGGCAGGGCGGCACGCAGGTCAGCGCCCGGGACAGCGCCCTCTCCCAGTCGCAGATCAGGCCAGCGGGCCCCGGCGTCGTCCTCGATACCCAACAGCAGGTCGAGCCCGCCGGAGTTGCCGACGCCGTCGACGAGCGTCACCGGTCCGAGACCGCCCCTCGCCGCGGTGCGGGCGATCGCAGCCGCCAGGGTGGAGGTGCCGGCCCCACCGCAGGCCCCGGTGACCGCGATGACGGTGCCCGGCGCGGTGGCGGAACCGGTGCCGGCGCCCCCGGGCGCGCCGTGGGGGTCGGTGACGTGGCCGAGTTCGGCGAGCAGCTCCGCAGCCTGCGCGGGCAGCACCAACGCCTGTTCGGCGTGGCAGGTCATGGCCGCACGCCAGTCGACGGGTCCGGGGTCGGCGGCGAGGAAGTAGAGGCGGGGGCGGCGCCCGAGTGTGGCAACGTGGCTGGCGGTCTCGGCGTCGAGGAGCACGGCGTCGGCACGCGGGAGGTGACGGGTGATGTCGCGGGGGTCGACGGTATCCACGACCGCGTGTCCCGTGGCTGCCGCGACGTGCATCGCCTCCGGGTGGATGACCGGGTCGCCCACCGCGACGAGGAGGAAACGTCCGGTGTTGTTCTGGTGGTTCTGGCTCATGGCCCTGACCATCGCGGATGTGCCGACAGCACTCAACGGGGCGGTCGTGGGCCTGGGGACAACCCCTCGCCGTGGTGACATGTCACCAGAATTCTGTGGACAGG
>CAZTIZ010000087.1:0-7407 GCA_964613845.1 uncultured Corynebacterium sp. | reverse complement strand
CTAGGAGCCCTGCGAGAGAAAGAGCACCTCGACGATATCGCCGGGACGGATCTCGGTGACTTCCTCGGGGACCCGGATCATGGCGTTGGCCTCGGCGAGACCGGCGAGTAGGTGGGCGGGGGCACCCGTGGCCCCGCCCAGTCCCTCCACCAGGTAGTCGCCGGTGTCGGCGTCACGCATGAGGCGGGCGCGGATGTGCCCGCGGCGCCCCTGCCGTGAGCTCAGGTGGTTGAGGGCCCGGGCACGGACCACCCGCCGGTTGGCGTTACGCTTGCCCAGCGACATCCGGATCAGTGGACGAACGAAGATCTCGAAGGTCACTAGTGCGGACACGGGGTTGGCGGGCAGCAGGAAGACGGGGACGCGTTCCCGTCCCAGGAGTCCGAAACCCTGGACGGAGCCGGGGTGCATGGCCACCCGCGTGGTGTCGATGTCACCCAACTCGGAGAGCACACCGCGGATGATGTCGGAACCGGAACCACCCACCGCACCGGAGATGACGATAACCTCGCTGCGCTGGATCTGAGCCTCGATCATCTCCCGCAGGCGGCGCGGCTCGCCCAGGGCGATGCCCACCCGGTGGACCTCTGCGCCGGCCTCCCGGCCCGCGGCGGCCAGGGAATAGGAATTGACGTCGAAGACCTGGCCGAGACCGGGATCACGGTCAAGGTCCACCAGTTCGTGGCCCACGGAGAGCACCGACAGCCGCGGGCGGGGGTAGACGAGCACCTTGGAGCGGCCGACGGCGGCGAGCAGGCCGATCTGGGCGGGACCGAGCACCGCGCCGGCGGAGACCGCGACGTCGCCGGGCTGGATGTCGTCGCCGATGCGACGGACGAACTCACCGGAGCGCACCACGCGGTGGGCGACCACCCGCTTCCGACCCCGGTCGGTCCACTCCAGTGGGAGGACGGCGTCGGCGAGGGTGGGCAGGGGCGCACCGGTGTGGACCCGCACAGCCTGCTTGGGCTGCAACCGTAGGGGCTGCTGTGAACCGGCGGCCACTTCACCGACGACAGGAAGGGAGCGTTCGATGGGGGACAGCTGTTCCTCGCCCTCCGTCACCGGACGCCGCAGGGCCCGCTCACCGCCGACGTCGACGGCACGCACCGCGTAACCGTCGATCGCCGCCTGCGGGAAGCCCGGCAGCGGCCGGGTGGCCTGGACCTCCTCGGCGCACATCAGGCCGAGCGCATCGGCGATGGCGATACGCACCGGCTCCGGCGTCACCGCAGCATCGGTCACCAACGCCAGCTGCTGTTCCACGGAACGCACTCACCAGCTCCTCTCCTGCCGCCGATCAATCTCCGGCTGAGTTTAGCGCTACTCGATATACCCGGGGGCGTCACACGGCAGGTTCTTCTCCATCGCCCTGCGCAGCACGGTCGTGCTCCGCCAGAATCGTCTCCAGCGATCTGCGCAGACCCGGCCCGTACACCGGGTGGGAGAGTCCGAAATCCACGCAGGCGGGAATGTAACCGGCGGGGTTGCCCAGGTCATGGCGCTTGCCCTCATGGACGACCACGTGCACCGGGTGGCCTTCCCTGATCAGCAGCTCGATGGCGTCGGTGAGCTGGAACTCGCCGCCCTTTCCGGGGCTGATGCGCCTGAGCGCGTCGAAGATCTTGCGGTCCAGCAGGTAGCGGCCGGTGGCCACGTAGTTGGAGGGCGCATCCTCCGGGGCAGGTTTCTCCACCATGCCCACGACCCGCTTGACCGTCGCGGAGGGGAGGTCACAGGAAGGATCGATCTCCTCGACGTCGAAGACACCGTAGTTGAACACCTCGGAGGGGTCGACGGCGAAGGCGCACAGTACCGATCCGCCGAGTTCAGCGCGGACGGCACTCATCTTCTCCATCACCCCGCGCGGCAGCACGAGGTCGTCGGGCAGCATGACGGCGACGACGTCCTCATCATCGTCGAGCACGGTCTCCGCCAGACCGACGGCGTGCCCCAGACCCAGGGGACTGTCCTGCACCACGGCCTCCGGGCGGATGAGCTGCGAAGCTCGGCGTACCTTCTCCACCTGGTCGTGTTTACCACGGGCGGTCAGGGTGTCCACCAGGTTCGGGAACTGCTCGAAATGACGCATGACCTCCTGCTTGTTGGGGGCAGTGATGACCGCCAGGCGGGTAGCCCCCAGCTCCGAGGCCTCCTCCGCGATCAGTTCGATACCCGGGGTATCAACGACCGGCAGCAGTTCCTTCGGCACCGTCTTGGTGGCAGGCAGGAACCGCGTCCCCATACCGGCCGCAGGAACAATAACCGTCTTGACACCGAAGGGGTGCGCGTCCATCGACTTCTCCATGAGCGGTAGCCTACCTGCCACGCGGCCCCACCAGGACAGGGCCGCCCCACTCGCGTGCCCGGCAGATTACGCTGGACGGTATGAGTAACGGCATCACTGTCAGGGAGACCAAAAACAAACTGCGCGAACTCATGCTCCAGGCCCGCCGGAACATGAGCCCCGAGGAGATCTCCCGGGAGGACGCCGCCCTGGTCGCACATGCGACCGCCTACATCCGTTCCCTCGCCGCATCCGAGACGACGATCGCCACCTATGCCCCCATCGCCGGGGAGCCCGGCGGGCGGATGTTCCTCGATGCCCTGCACACCCAGGCATCAGACCTGCTCCTGCCGATCGCCGGGCCCGCCGGCCAGATGGAGTGGGCCCACTATCAGGGGGCCCTGTCGATGCAGCAGGGACAGCTGGGAATACCTGAGCCGACCGGCCCCCGACTGGGAGCGGACGCCCTGGCGGCATGCGACATCGTGTTCATGCCGGCGCTGGGTGTGAGCCCGGAAGGTTACCGGCTGGGCAAGGGCGGCGGCTACTACGACCGGGCGCTGGCCCGACTGGTCGAGGGCGACCGTCACCCCCGCACGGTGGTACTGCTCTACAACGGCGAAATCCGTTCCGATATCCCCGTCGAGGACCACGACATGCCGGTGGACATGGTGATCACCCCCACCGGGGTCCGCGAATTCTCCTGAGCGGGGAACCGCCCTCCCCCACCGTCGGGTCCAAGGGGGCATGGGGGAAAACCGGATCACCGACCTGCGTCGTCTGCTCACCACACCGGGTTGGCGGCGCAGTCTGCTGCTGCGCCGGTCCGCGGCGCTGATCCTGGTGCTGGTGGCCGGCTTCTCCGCCCTGCGTTCAGCCGGCGCCGCGGATCCTCAGGTCACTGTCTTCACCCGAGCCGTGGCCGCGGGCGAGGCGGTGGCGGCCGGGGACGTCGCGCTGCGCCCCGTCCCAGCCAACCTCTCCCCCGACACCGCCTTTCCGGATCCTGCGCTGGTGGAGGGGCGCGTCGTGGTCTCCGCGGTCGAAGCCGGTGAGATAGCCACCACCTCCCGCTTCGTCGGTGCTGAGGTCACGGCGGCGCTGGTGGGTGACCGGGAGGGAACCCCGAACATGGTGCCGCTGAAACTGGCGGATCCGGAGATCATCCCGCTACTCCACCACGGAGACACGGTCTCGGTGGTCGCCCACACCGGGGAGGTCATCGCTGAGGAGGGCAGAATCGTGCTCGCCGACGCCGACGGCACCGTGCTCCTCGCCCTACCCGGCGAGTTGGCGCAGGTCGTTGCCGCGGCCTCGCTCAGCACCCCGTTGGCGGTGGTGATCACGGGCAAGCGGGCCACCGGCCCAGCGGGTTAAGGTGTCCGGGTCACACCCGATTCCGAGGAGGGTTCATCATGCTGCAGGGTTTCCGCGATTTCATCATGCGCGGCAATGTCATCGACCTGGCGGTCGCCGTGGTGATCGGCGGTGCATTCACCGCCATCGTCACCTCGCTCACCGACAATCTGATCAATCCCCTGGTCGCTTCCCTGGGCAACGCGGAGGTGGAGGGGCTGGGCTTCCACATCCGGGCAGGCAACGATGCGACCTTCCTCGATTTCGGTGCGGTCATCTCGGCGACCATCAACTTCCTGCTGGTGGCCGCCGTGGTCTACTTCCTCATTGTGCTGCCGATGAACAGGCTCAACGCAGCCCGGGAACGCAGACTCGGTCTCGACACCGCATCCGGAGAGAAGGAGGTCGCTGCCGACGTCGCCCTGCTCCGGGAGATCCGGGATCTGCTCAAGGAGCAGGGCAGTCCGCGTCAGCTGTAGTGGGGCGGCCGCTCCGCCAACCAGAAATCATCCCCCTCCGGGGTGTCCTCGGCCTCGGGGTCGAGGATCACCTCCCGTTCGTCATCACCGGTGGCGGGCACACCGAAGGTGGCGTCCGGCAGGTCGGCGGAACGGTCGATATTCGCCGCATCCGAGAGTCTCACGGTGCGACGGCGTCTGCGTCTGCTCTCGCTCATCAGTCTCATTCCACGCTGTACTGCTGCAGCTGATCGATGATGTGGTGGACCAGGGGGGTCAGGGTGGCCATGCCGTCCCTGATCGCGGTTCGGGAGCTGGAGAGATTGACCACCACGGTGGAGCCGGAGACACCCGCGATACCCCGGGAGGTGCAGGCGTCCACGGCGCCACAGGCCTGACCTGAGGCCCGAAGAGCCTGGGCGATACCGGGAACCAGCTGGTCAAGCAGGGAGCGGGTGGCCTCCGGGGTCCGGTCCCGCGGCCCGACGCCCGTGCCACCGACGGTGAGCACGAGATCCACTCCGCCGACGACCGCGGTCTCGATGGCCTGCCGGATCTGCGACTTCTTGGAATGGACCGCCACGACGGCGTCAACGCTGAAGTTGGCTTCCGCCAACAGTTCCGTCAGCAGACGATCGGTGCCGTCGCCGGTTCCGGCGCCGTGATCGGAGACCAGGACGACCAGGGCCCGGCGGTGCGCCGGAAGGACGTCCTCCTTCTCCGATGCGATGAGGAATTCCTCGTCCGGTCCGCCGAGATCGAGTAGGGCGCTCTGCGGCGCCGCCTCCGGGAGGGTATTCAGGTTGTTCTCCATCAGTCGTCCTCACTTGGTGTGGTCGCCCCGGGTGGGGGTGAACCTGGGTGCGGTTAATTTACTCTGCGGTCAGCGTAACCTCTACCTGCCGGGTCTGTCCGCTGTCCGGCTGAGAAACCGTCAGGGTGACGGTCTCCCCGTATCCCTGCGAGCGCACGGCGGCGATCAGGGCGTCGGAGCTATCGATGATCCGGTCGTTGAGCCGGGTGACGACATCGCCGGTGGACAGGCCGGCCCGGGCGGCCGGGCCGCCGTCCTCCACCCCGGCGATGAGGGCACCGTTGATGTCCGGGCGGGCAGCCACCTGCACCCCCAGCATGGGGTGGGAGGCCTCGCCCGAGGTCATGAGTTCATCGGCGACCCGCTTGGCGAAGTTCGAGGGGATGGCGAAACCGAGGCCGATGGAGCCGGCCTCCCCACCACTGCTCAGGGAGGCGATCACAGAGTTCATGCCGATGAGGTTGCCGTCCATGTCCACCAGGGGCCCCCCGGAGTTACCGGGGTTGATGGCGGCGTCGGTCTGGATGGCATCGATGAGCGAGGACTCACCGCCGCCGTCGGAGGCGCGCACCGGTCGGTTCAACGCCGAGACGATACCGGTGGTCACCGTGGAGCTCAGCCCCAGCGGGGCACCTACGGCCACGGTCTGCTGCCCCACCCGCAGCCCTTCAGAGTCACCGAACTGGATGGTCGGCAGCCCGGAGACGTCCCGGATCCGGATGACGGCGATGTCCGTGGCCTGGTCGGAGGCCACGTAGTCAGCCTGGTGGGTGATGCCGTTGTTCAGGGTGACCCGGAGGAGCCCCCCGCTCTGCGCCCCGGCCACCACGTGGTGGTTGGTCAGCACGTAGCCGTCGGAGGAGATGATCGATCCCGAGCCTTCCCCAGCCGAGGTGCGAGTGGCCACCTGAATGGACACGACGGTGGGCAACACGGTGGCGGCGACCTCCTCCACCCCGCCCACGGCTGCCGCGGGTTCGGCGCTGGGCTCACGGACCGTGTTGACGGTCGGGCCGCCCCCGTCGCCGGTGCCAGCCACCACCAGGCCCACGACGCTGCCCGCGGTCACCGCCGCAACGAGCATGAGCGCGAGCGTCGTGCCCAACCCCACGCTCCTCTTGGGTCGCGGTTCCGGGTCCGCCGGGGGTTCCTCGGGCGCGGGCGCAGGTTCCGGGGTGGGGGCGGACCAGGCCCCGTACGGGGAGCGGACCGGCTCGAACCCACCGGAATCAGGTGTCCCCCAGCCACGCTGACCACCTGAACTGCTGTCATTCATGTCATTCATTGTGCTCCCCGCTGCTGTGCCGGCCCTGGGGTGCTTCTGTCAGTCCGGTCAAAGATCCTGTTGATTTCCTGCGCACCATGATACTGCGGTTTTCCCTGACTCACGGCTTGTCTTCGCGCAACACGTAACCGACCCCACGGACGGTATGGATGAGACGGGGTTCCCCCGCTGCCTCAGTCTTGCGTCGGAGATAACCGATGTAGACCTCCAGAGCATTTCCGGAGGTGGGGAAACCACCGCCCCAGACCCCCTCCAGGATGGTGAGGCGCGGCAGAACCCGGCGGGAGTTCCTCATCAGCAACTCCAGGAGGGAGAATTCCGTCCGGGTGAGGGGGATGGCCCGGCCACCACGGCGGACCTCCCGACTGTCGGGATTGAGACGCAGGTCCAGCAGGGCCAGTTCCCCGGCCCCGCCCCGATCCTCGATGGGGGCAGCCAGGGCACGTCGGAACAGGGCACGCACCCGCGCCAGCAGCTCCTCCAGGGCGAAAGGCTTGGCGAGGTAATCGTCCGCACCCGCATCCAGACCCGCGACCCGGTCGGAGACCCCAGCCAGTTCGCTGAGCATGAGAATGGGGCGGTCGTGACCCTCTCCACGGAGTCGACGACAGACCGCGAGCCCGTCGATCCGGGGACTGGTCGCCTCCAGGATGACCAGGTGCGGGTTCCGCCGGTGGATGAGATCGACGGCTTCCTGACCGTCGTCGACGACTGAGACCCGGTAGCCGTTGAAGCTCAGGACCCGGTCGAGCGAGTCACGGACGGCCGGATCATCATCCACCACCAGAATTTCCATACCGTACATTATGTCCCACCAGGACAGACCTGCGGCCATGAGGCGTCCGGGCAGAAGAAAACGGCCGCACCCTCCGGTGGAAACCGGGGGATGCGGCCGACTTCAGCCGATCAATCGTGTCGGGCGACTAGAACTGCTCGACGTCGACGAGGCCGAGCTTCGCGGCCTTGACCAGACGGCGCGGAACGCGCACGGTCTGACCGTCGATGGTGACCTCCTGGAGGGCGACGTTGTCTGCCTTCCACTGTGCACGGCGGGAGCGGGTGTTAGCTCGGGACATCTTGAACTTCGGAACTGCCATGGTTTATTTCCCTCCTTCGCCTTAGTCGGTCTTCTTCTTGCGGCGGGCCATGCCGCCGAAACGCTTCTGGAACTTCTCGACGCGGCCGGCGGTGTCCATGACACGCTGGG
>CAZTIZ010000086.1:4907-7484 GCA_964613845.1 uncultured Corynebacterium sp. | reverse complement strand
GGTGCACATGGTCGAGGTCATCAACAAGCTCGGTCGTATCCAGCGGGAGCTGCTGCAGGATCTGGGCCGTGAGCCCACCCCGCAGGAGCTGGCCAAGGAGATGGACATCACCGAGGAGAAGGTCCTCGAAATCCAGCAGTACGCCCGTGAGCCGATCTCCCTGGACCAGACCATCGGCGATGAGGGTGACTCCCAGCTCGGTGACTTCATCGAGGACTCCGAGGCTGTCGTGGCTGTCGACGCCGTCTCCTTCACCCTCCTGCAGGACCAGCTGCAGGACGTGCTGACCACGCTCTCCGAGCGTGAGGCGGGTGTCGTGCGCCTGCGTTTCGGCCTGACCGACGGCATGCCGCGCACCCTGGACGAGATCGGCCAGGTTTACGGGGTCACCCGTGAGCGCATCCGCCAGATCGAGTCCAAGACCATGTCGAAGCTGCGTCACCCCTCGCGTTCGCAGGTGCTGCGCGACTACCTCGACTAGTCACCCCCGCACCGCCGCCACTCCAGCGGACAGAGACCACCGCCCTCCCCATCATGATGACGGGGAGGGCGGTGGTCTCTGTTCCGGGTCTCAGCCCCGCCGGTAGGGGTTGTCCGGCGCCTCCGGGTGGGCATGGTCAGGGCCTCCCGCATCCCGGGTGGCCTGCGGATCCTGCTGGGGCACCGGGGTGAAGGGCAGAACAGCGGCCGGTGGCGCCATGCCAGGTGGCGTGGCGGGATGTGCGGGGAGCGGAGCAGTCTGCTGCGCTCCACCGGGCCCGGCGTAGCGTTCCGGCAGGCCGTCGCGGCCGTAGCTGAGGCGACGGTGGAGCCACTCGAAGGGGCCGGGCGAACCCGCTCGCTCCAGGGCGTAGGCACCCAACAGGGTGGCTACCCAGACACCGACGGCGATCATCGCCTTGAAGAAGGCCCCCCTGCCCTCCCCGAGGTTGAGGGTGAAGGGCATGAGGAGGGCGAAGAGGAGGATCGACTGGAGCAGGTAACCGCTCATCGATCGCTTACCCAGGGCGGTCAACGCCGCCACCGGGGTAGGCAGGCGCAGTTGCCCGCCCTGTCGCGCTGTGGCGTTGAGCCGGTCCTGGAGAGGCTGGCACAGCAGGGCGGCCGCCGCGACGATACCGGGTCCGGTGAGAAGACCGAATCCCTGGTTGAGCATGAACCACATGCCTGCCTGCGAGGTGGGTAGCACCCCGATCTCGGACAGGCCCCACGGCAGACCGATGAGCAGTACCACCGCGATCGTGACGCCCACCCACGTCCACAGCAGGCGACGGTGAGCGGCGATGTTCTGCAGTACCCCGGCGCGACCGGCGACGAAACCCACGATCATCAGGGGCAGGTACATGAAGGCCTGGAAGACGAAGCCCAGAACCGAGAAGACCAGGATGAGCAGGTTATCGATCACCATCTCCGGGTAGCTGTCCGCGATGCTGGTGGCCGCGAGGAGGGAGGCTGCGGTTTCCTCCGGGAAGTTCGCGGTCAGGACGGCGGCACCGATCATGACCAGCAGGCTCAGGGCGTACATGATGCCGGCCACCCAGAGCAGTGTTCTGTTCTTCCAGGTCAGAACGAGGGCCAGCAGCATGCCGACGAGGCCGTAGAAGAAGATGATGTCACCGTAGAAGAGGAAGACCAGGTGCACGGCCCCGAACAGGGCGAGGAATCCGTATCTGCGTATCAGCACCCGGCGGGCGCGCCCGGGCGGGTAGTGACGACGCCAGAGACTGGCCGCGATCATGCCGATGCCCACGCCCAGCATGACGGAGAACATCGGTAAGCCCCGGACGTGGGCGAACATGGTGCTGAAAACGATGGTGATCTGATCCGGCAGGCTGTCCACGGCGGCACCGCCGATCGACGGTGCCAGGTCGGCGTCGGGGCTGGTGGTCCAGGCGGTGCCGATATTGGCCAGGGCGATGCCCAGCAGAGCCAGGCCGCGGGCCAGATCCGGGGAAATGATGCGTTGTTTCTGCGTACCGTAGTGGCCTCGCCCGGGGTTCTCGACGACGGATTCGGAGAGCACGGCCCCCTCCGCCGAAGACGGGGTCGGCTGAGCGGCAGCGCTGCCGGATACCCGACGGTGGTCATGGTCGGTCACGTGGGCGACTCCGTTTCAGAGTGGGTTGCGCCGGGTGGGGTTCCCGCTCAGTTCTCAAGATCGTCGAGGAGCTGGTTGACGCAGGCCTCCTGCTGCTCAGCGGTGGGCAGTTCCAGGCAGTCCATGAGCCCGCTTCCCTGGAAGATGGCGCCGATGATGACGAAGAACAGGACCGTCATCAGCATCGCGAGCACCGACAGGACCAGGGAGGTCACGGACATGCCCATCCGGCGACGCGGACCCTGGATACGCCGGGCCTTGACGATCGCGATGATGGACAGCACCAGTCCGATCAGGCCGGGCACCACGGCAAAGGCGGTGCCGATGATGCTCAGGCCGGCTATCACGGCGAAGATGGACACGCCCAGCGCCCAGGGGGCGACGGTATTGGTGGGGGCATCGACGGCCCAGGCACCCGCGCCACCGAATTCGGCGCCACCCGGCTGGTTCGCTCCCCCGTAGCCTTGGCCCCCGTATCC
>CAZTIZ010000086.1:0-4807 GCA_964613845.1 uncultured Corynebacterium sp. | reverse complement strand
GGGTCGCCGTATCCTGCGCCCCCGGGGCCCGGGTACTGGCCCGGCGCGGGGTTGTCCGCGCCCCGGTAGGGGTCGTTCTCGCCGGGTCCCTGGTTGTGGGGGTCATGGGGGTTGGTCATGGTCAGTTACCTTTCGGGTTGCCGTTCCACACCGGGGCCCCTAGCGGGTCCCGCTGTGGCTGATCATGCGGTCAAGCGTAATCAACAGTGGCTGTCCCGGCGCGCTGGCACGGGATTGCCCACCCGTTCCGGGATCCCGGGTGGCACTCACCAGCGACGGAGGTAGGCGATGCGGTCCCGGAGCTGCTCGGCGGTGCACAGTGCGGTGGGCGGGCCACCGCAGGCGTTGCGGGCTTCGGTGTGGATGGCTCCGTGGGGGCGGCCGGTGCGTCCGGCCGTGATGGAGACGATGGCGTTGAGTTCCTTGCGTAGCTGCGGAATCTCGTCGCTGGCCACCCGTTCGGCGGCCGCCCGGTTGCCGGAAGAGTGGCGGGCGGCTTCGTTGGCGGCGGCGATCTCCTCGCGGCGCCTGCGCTCCTGCTCGTCACGGGTGTCGAGCTGATCTTCCTGCCGCTTGCGCAGCAGGGCCTTCATCTGCTCGGCGTCGAGTAGTCCGGGCAGGCCAAGGTAGTCGGCCTCCTCTGCGGAACCGGCGAAGGTGGCGGTGCCGTAGGTGGAGCCGTCGTAGATCAGGGAGTCGAGTTCAGCCTCGGCACCGAGGGACTCGTAGCCGGTCTGATCATCGGGTTCGTTGTGTTCCCGGTTGGCTTCCAGGAGCAGGTCGTCATCCCAGCCGTCCTTGGTGCGGTCCGGTTTGCCCAGCACGTGGTCGCGGGTGGTCTCCAGCTTTGAGGCCAGGTCCAACAGGACCGGCACGCTGGGCAGGAAGACGCTGGCGGTCTCGCCGGGCATGCGCGAACGCACGAAACGCCCGATGGCCTGGGCGAAGAACAGCGGGGTGGCGGCCGAGGTCGCGTAGACGCCCACGGCCAGGCGTGGGACGTCGACGCCCTCGGAGACCATGCGCACGGCGACCATCCACTCGTCGGTGGAGCTGGCGAACTCGTCGATGCGTTCCGAGGAGCCCGGCTCGTCCGACAGGATCACCGCCACGGGTGTCGAGGACAGCCCCTGCAGGATCTTCGCGTAGGCGCGGGCGGTCTTCGTGTCCGTGGCGATGACCAGGCCGCCGGCGTCGGGCATGTTGCGGCGTAGTTGCCGCAGGCGGGTGTGGGCGGCCTGCAGGACGGCTGGGATCCAGTCGCCCTTGGGGTCGAGTGCCGTTTTCCAGGCACGCGCGGTCTGCTCCGCGTTGAGTGGTTCCCCCAGGCGGGCGGAGAACTCCTCACCGGCGGAGGTCCGCCACCGGGCCTCACCCGAGTAGGCGAGGAAGACGACGGGGCGCACGACGCCGTCGGCCAGCGCGTCACCGTAGCCGTAGATGTGGTCCGAGCGGGAGATCAGGTGGCCCTCCCCGTCCTCTTCGTAGCGGACGAAGGGGATCTGGGCATCGTCGGAACGGAAGGGGGTACCGGTCAGCGCGAGGCGGTGCTCGACATCGGCGTAGGCCTCCCGGATGCCGTCGCCCCAGCTCTTGGCGTCGCCGGCGTGGTGGATCTCATCGAGGACCACCAGGCTGCGCCGGGCAGAGGCCACGGCGTGGTGCTTGTAGGGGTGGACGCCCACCTGCGCGTAGGTGACCACGATGCCGTCATAGGCCGGGTTCACCGCCGAGGAGTTGGTGAACTTCGGGTCCAGTGCCAGTCCCACGCTCGCCGCGGCGGCCGACCACTGGTTCTTCAGGTGCTCAGTGGGGACCACGACGATGATGCGGTCGACGGTGCGCGCGGCCTTGAGTTCCGTGGCTACCCGCAGGGCGAAGGTGGTCTTACCCGCACCCGGGGTCGCGACAGCCAGGAAATCCTTCGGTTTATGGAGCAGGAACTTGGTCAGCGCCTGACGCTGCCAGGCGCGCAACTGCCCCTTGACTCCTCCACTCACTTCTTGCGCAGGCCCTTGTAGATTCGTTCGCAGTCCGGGCACACCGGCGAACCGGGTTTGGCCTGCCGGGTGACCGGGAAGGTCTCCCCACAGAGCGCGACGACCATTCTCCCCTCGACCGCGGACTCCACGATCTGGTCCTTCTTGACGTAGTGGAAGAACTTCGGGGTGTCGTCACCCTGGTCGGTGCTTTCCCGGATGTCTGGACGTTCGATGGTCTTCGTACTCGTTTTCACGCCACCCATCATGCCCCACGTTCCTGGGAAAGGGCATACGGGGGCTACCCTGTGCCGTATGGACCAGGACACCTACGATGCCGACTCCGCCGGCCAGGCGGGTGAGTCTGGTCAGCGCCCCCTGTGGCGGAGGCTTTTCTTTCCCGGCCGTGCCGAACTCATCACCGACGCCCGTCGTTCCCCTACCGAGAACCGTCACAGCCGGGAGCGCTGGTACAAGATCCTGCAGATCTCCCGCGTGCCGTTCCTCTTCATGTTCGTCCTGTCCTATATCTGGTGGGAGAACTGGTGGATCTCCGGCGTCCTGTTCCTCATCTCGGTCCCGATGCCGTGGATCGCGGTCGTCGTGGCCAACGCCCAGGGCGAGCCACGCGATCCCCGGACAGCCCACGTCTACAAACCCGCCGCGGCACGGGAGGCGGAGAACCAGCGCCAGCTGGCTCTGCACCGCCAGGCGGAACTCGAAGCCGCTGACCGGGGGCGGGAACCTGAGATCATCGATGATTCCGGGGCAGAATGGGACGGTACCGACCACCATGACACCCCACCGCCAGGAGAGAACAGACCGTGACTTCCGCATCGAACCGGGGCGCGCTGACCGACCTCGCCCCTGAACTGACCCGGATCTTCGCCGGGGCCGGGTTCACCGCCGACGGCATCGCCGCGCACCTGGGCCCGGACAGCACCGAGGCCCTGCACCGGGGTGAGCCCGCCGCCGTGCGTCACGCCGCCGCCGGCCGTTCCCGGCTCTCCCGCCTGATCCGCATGTTCATCCTCCGCGACCCCAGCCCGGCCACCGAGGTCGCGGACCTGCTCGGCGCGGCCCTGGCCACCCGCTTGATCGACGTGGGCGTCTTCCACGCCGACGGCAACGGCACGCTCACCGCGGCCCTCGATATCCGCCCCCAGGTCATCGTGGGTGAACCGCGCTGGGTGTTCTCCGACCCGGACGCCTCGATGACCGACCACGTCCCCGGCCGGGACCATGTGCTGGGGGTTGGGGCGGCGAGCCTGTCGTTGCTCCAGTCCACCCCGATCTCCCCCGTCTCCTCGGTACTCGACCTGGGTACCGGCTCCGGGGTTCAGGCGCTGGGCCAGCTGACCTGTGCGGAGACCGTCACGGCCACGGACGTCCACCCCCGAGCCCTGAACCTGGCGGAGGCGACGTTCGCGGGGGCCGGCGCACAGGTCGAGCTGCTCGAAGGGTCCTGGTTCGAGCCGGTGGCCGGCCGCCGCTTCGACCGCATCGTGGCCAATCCGCCTTTCGTCGTAGGGCTGCCCGAGGTCGGCCACGTCTACCGTGACTCCGGCCTGAACCTGGACGGCGCCAGCGAACTCGTCGTCTCCCGGTCCGTCGACCACCTCACCGAGGGCGGTACCGCGCACCTGTTGGCCGCCTGGATCCACACCCCCGACGAGTCCTGGCAGTCCCGGGTGGCGTCCTGGCTGCCAGACCGTGGCGTGGCCGCGTGGATCATCCAGCGTGATGTCGCCGACCCGGCGCTGTACGTGGGTACCTGGTTGCGCGACGAGTCCATCGACCCGCGCAGCCGGGAGGCCGCGGAGCGCACCGGGGAGTGGTTGCGGCACTTCCAGGCGCACGACGTCACCGGCATCGGCTTCGGTTTCGTCGCCCTCCAGGAGATCGGTGATCAGCCCTCCGACATCCTCGCCGAGGAGATGCCCCAGACCTTCGACGATCCCCTGGGGCCCGAGGTCGAGGAATATTTCGCCCGCGTGTCCTGGCTTCGTCAGCGTTCCCCGGAGGAACTTGCCGACGCCACCTACCTCGCCCGCCCCGGCCTGGCCCGGGAGGAGGTCGCGCAGGCGGACACCGAGGCCGGGGTGGGTTTCGCCCCCGCCGCCCTGCGGCTGACCCGTACCGACGGGCCCCGTTGGTCCCATGATGTGGACCGGCATCTGGCGGCGGTGGTCGCCGGGCTTCACCCCCAGGGCCTGAGCCTGCGGGAAACCGTCGAACTGTATGCACTGGCGCAGGGTCTGAACCCCGCGCCTCTGGTCGAGGCGGCGGTTCCCGCGGTCGTCGACCTGGTCCGCCACGGGCTCGTCCTGCCGGCCGACCTGGTGGAGCTGGCCGGATGAAGGCCGTCCTGAGCCGGGTCAGCTCCGCGTCGGTCACCGTCGAGGGGGAGGTGATCGGCGCCATCGACTGCCCGGAGACCGGAGGTCTGCTCGCCCTGGTGGGTGTGGGCCGGGAGGACAGCGACGACGCCTGGGAGACGATGGTGCGCAAGATCGCGGAACTACGCATCCTCGACGGGGAGCTGTCTGTCAGCGAGGCCGGTGCCCCGGTGCTGCTGGTCAGCCAGTTCACCCTGCACGGGCGCACCGCGCGGGGGCGTCGTCCCTCGTGGTCCGGGGCAGCTCCCGGCGAGGTCGCCGAAGGGGTCATCGGGAAGATCGCCACCGGGCTGCGGGAGCGGGGCATCCACGTCGAGGAGGGGCGGTTCGGGGCGATGATGAAGGTCGCCTCCGTCAACGAGGGGCCCTTCACCGTGCTCGTGGAGTGCTGAGTGGTTGGCGGGAGCCCACCTCGACCCACCCCACTTA
>CAZTIZ010000085.1:0-7705 GCA_964613845.1 uncultured Corynebacterium sp. | reverse complement strand
GGTTATATCTTCGTCACCCCCGAATACAACGCCTCTATCCCGGGCACCATGAAGAACGCCTTCGATCTGCTCAAGATCGAGTGGGAGGGCAAGCCAGTGGGCTTCCTGTCCTACGGCGGTGGCGGCGGTGTCCGTGCCGTGGGCCACTGGCGTGACATCGTGGCCAACGTCGGCATGCATGCACTCGACGCCCAGGTCAGCCTCACCTTCGCCGACTACTTCCCGGAGTACCGTTTCACCCCGGGTGAGCAGGCGGCCCAGCTGCTCGCCACCCTTGCCGGGGAGCTGTCGGAGGCGCTTCGTGGCGCGGCCGTCGAGGCCTGATCCCCCTCCCGTACAGGAAGGGGAAATCCCCGCACCGGCTGGTTCCGGTGCGGGGATTTCCCTTATCTGCGCAGGGCGCTAGCAGTCGAAGTACATCTCGAACTCGAGCGGCGTCGGACGCAGTCGGTTCGGGGTGATCTCGTTGTCGTGCTTGAGCTTGATGTAGGTGTCGATGAGGTCCTCGGTGAAGACGTCACCCTCGGTGAGGAAGTCGTGGTCCTCGGCGAGGGCCTCCAGGGACGCCTCCAGGGAGGTCGGCGCCTGCGGAATGGAGGCGGCCTCCTCCGGGGGGAGCTCGTAGAGGTCCTTGTCCACCGGGGCGTGCGGCTCGATGCGGTTCTTGATGCCGTCGAGGCCGGCGAGCATCATCGCGGCCAGTCCCAGGTAAGGGTTGCCGGACGGGTCCGGGGCGCGGAACTCGATGCGCTTGGCCTTCGGGTTGTTGCCCGTGATCGGGATACGCACGGCGGCCGAACGGTTGCGCTGCGAGTAGACTAGGTTGATCGGCGCCTCGAAGCCGGGAACCAGACGGTGGTAGGAGTTCAGCGTCGGGTTGGTGAAGGCCAGCACCGCGCCGGCGTGGTGGAGGATGCCGCCGATGTAGTAGCGGGCGATGTCGGACAGCCCGCCGTAGCCGGACTCGTCGTGGAACAGTGGCTGACCGTCCTTCCACAGCGACTGGTGGGCGTGCATGCCGGAGCCGTTGTCACCGGCGATCGGCTTGGGCATGAAGGTTGCTGCCTGGCCGTGGGCGGCGGCGGTGTTCTTGATGATGTACTTGAAGGTCTGCAGGTCGTCCGCCGCGTGCAGGAGGGTGTTGAAGCGGTAGTTGATCTCCTGCTGGCCGCCGGTGCCCACCTCGTGGTGGAGGCGCTCGATCTGGAATCCGGAGTTGGCCAGGTGACGGGCCATCTCGTCGCGGATGTCGACGGTTTTGTCGTAGGGGGCGACGGGGAAGTAGCCACCCTTCAGGCGGGTCTTGTAGCCGTTGTTGGGGGTGCCGTCGATGTTGGTGTGCGCATCGCGGTTCCACCAGCCCTCGTCGGAGTCGACCTCGTAGAAGGCCTTGTGGGGCTCTGCGGAGTAGCGGACCTTGTCGAAGAGGTAGAACTCGGCCTCCAGGCCGAAGCTGCAGGTGTCCGCGATGCCGGTGGCGGCGAGGTACTCTTCGGCCTTGCGGGCGATGTTGCGCGGGTCGCGGGTGAAGGGCTCGCGGGTGAACGGGTCATGGACGAAGAACTGCATGTTCAGGGTCCTGGCCTGACGGAAGGGGTCGATCTTCGCCGTGGCCGGATCCGGCAGCAGCATCATGTCGGATTCGTCGATGGTGGTGAACCCCCGGATCGAGGAGCCGTCGAAGGCCATTCCCTCTTCAGCGGCGTCTACGTCGAATTCCGAGGCCGGGATGGAGAAGTGGTGTTCGGTTCCGGGGACGTCGGTGAAGCGGATGTCGACGAACTCGACGCCCTCATCCTTGATGAACTTGATGACGTCTTCGTTTGTGCTGAAGGCCACGGTGGCTCCTAGTCAGTCTGGACGCTGGTTGATCGCGGGTCGTTGCCCATGGGTATCTTCCCGTGTGGAAATATTGCCCCTGGGGGTCGGCATACAAGCCTACTGCGCGGGAAGGGTATCTGTCGAACGACCGAAAGCCGGGGCGCCTCCCGGTTTTTTCGTGGCCCGCCCATCCACGGCTAGATTGGTTAAGTATGGCTAATCCCAAGCGTAGCTGGCTCGACGGGCCACAGATCCCCGCAGAATACGATGATCCTGATTCACCCGGTCGCTGGCCGGGCGAGAAGCTCGGCCTCCCCCGTAGTGGCGCGGGTTCCATGGCATCGGTGGGCCGTCGCGCCATGGCGGTGGCCATCGACTGGTTCCTGTGCTGGATGCTGGCCATCTTCGTCGGCAACTTCACCACCTCCCTCGGCGGTGTCTCCACCATGACCCTGATGTTCTGGGTGGTGCTCGGCATTCTCTCGGGCTGGATCTTCGCCCGCACCCCGGGCCACATCCTGCTGGGCATGGGTGTCGCACGTATCGACGTCGGCGGGGCCAAGGTGGGACTGTGGCGAGCAGTCGTCCGCACGCTCCTTACCTCCTTCATCCTGCCGGCGGCGATGGTCGACGCCGACGGCCGCGGTCTCCACGACCGGGCCACCGGCACCGCGATCATCCGGGGTTAGCGCACTCGGGGAGTTCGACCGGGCTGCTGATGCGCACGTCGAGTGGCACCACACCGCGGGGGATCGACGGAACGGCTGGAGGGCATGATCCTGGTGAAATACCGGAATCATGCCCTCCTGACTGTCGAATCCGCCCAGGATTTAACTGGCCCAACTTTCAGGGACCAGTTCATGGGGGGGCGGGTCAGCCCTTCTGCTTACGTTCGTTGGCGCGGCGCATGCGGCGGTTCATGCCACCCATGTTCGCGGCCTTGGGCAGCGGCCCCTTGGGCAGGCCGGCGCCCGGACTGTTCTGGCCCACGGTGTCCATCGCCTCGATCTTGGCGGCGACGGCGTAGACCTCGTTCTTCTTGTAGTTGCGGGGCAGCTTGAGCATCTCCCGCTGGAGCTTCTTCAGCGGCACCTCCCCCTCACCGTCACCGACGATGAGCTCGTAGACGGGCACATCACCGGCCAGGCGGTTCAGACGCTTCTTCTGCTGGGAGAACAGCGGCCTCAGGCGGTGCGGGGCACCCTCGCCGACGAGCACCACACCCGGGTTGCCGATGACGCGGTGGACGGCATCCATCTGGGTGTTGGCCGCCACGGCGGTCTTGGTGTGCCACACGATGCCCACGGTGTTGCGCATGTTCTCCAGTGCCCAGCCGGCAGCCCCTGGGTTGTCGGAGACGCGGTCGTACATGGAGGCTTCAAGACGGCGGGAGAAAATGTACATGGCCAACATGAATCCCAGGCCGATGCCCAGGATGAGCATGAACCACTGGCCGCCCCACAGCAGTCCGATAAGGAAGAAGACCAGGGACACGCCGATGATGGCCAGCAGCATCAGCGGAATGAGTTTCTTGTCATTCTTGCGCTGGATGTTGAATGCCTGCCAGAACTGTGACCAGGTCTGCTTGCGTTTGGCGCGCTTCGCCGCCCGGACTTCCTTCTTGGCGGCCTTGTCTGCCGCCTTCTTCGCGTCTGCCATGGTTCCCACTCTAGGCGACGTGAGAGAGGAAACCAGAAACCGGGCCGGTGGGCACACCACAGGGTGTGTCCACCGGCCCTGCGTGGTCGGGAGAGGGGCTCTACCGGGGGCTAGCGGGCGGAGATCACCGGGACGTCGTCAGAAGGTCCGTACTTGTCCAGCAGGGTGGATGCCTCCTGGGTGGTCGCCCCCTGGGAGGTTTCACCCAGGTGCCGCAGGTTCTCCGGGACCTCCAGCCCGCGGGCGGCCATGGCCTCGGTGTAGAGGCGGCCGGCACGGTAGGAGGAACGGACCAGGGGACCGGACATGACTGCACCGAAGCCGAGTTCCTTGGCGTATTCGGCGTGCTCGACGAACTCCTCCGGCTTCACCCACCGGTCGATGGGGTGGTACATCGGCCCGGGGCGCAGGTACTGGGTGATGGTGATGATGTCGGTGCCCGCGCTGTGGAGGTCCACCAGCGACTCCCGGATCTCCTCCGGCGTCTCACCCATGCCGAGGATGAGGTTCGACTTGGTGATCAGGCCGAAATCACGGGCCTGACGGATCACGTCGAGGGAACGATCGTAGCGGAAGGCCGGGCGGATGCGCTTGAAGATGCGCGGTACGGTCTCGACGTTGTGGGCGAAGACCTCGGGGCGGGAATCGAAGACCTCCTGGAGGAGATCCGGCTTGCCGGAGAAGTCCGGCACCAGGTTCTCCACGCCGGTGTTCGGGTTGAGGGCGTGGATCTGACGGACCACCTCGGAGTAGAGCCACGCACCCTCATCTTCCAGGTCGTCACGGGTGACGCCGGTGATGGTGGAGTAGTTCAGGCCCATCTCCCTGACCGACTCAGCGACGCGACGGGGCTCGTCGCGGTCCAACGGCTCCGGCTTGGCGGAATTGATCTGGCAGAAGTCGCAGCGGCGGGAACAGTTGGCGCCACCGATGAGGAAGGTCGCCTCGCGCGATTCCCAGCATTCGTGGATATTCGGGCAGCCGGCCTCCTGGCAGACGGTGTGCAGCGATGCGCCCGACACACGTTCCTTCATGTCCTTGTATTCGGGGCCGGTCTTCACCGAGGTGCGGATCCAGCGGGGCTTGCTCTCGATCGGGGTCTGCGAGTTGCGGGCCTCGACGCGGAGCATCTTGCGTCCTTCAGGTGCGATAGTCACAATATTCACCGTAGTTCTCTGGTTGATGGGTGTCGAATACCCTGTGGGGGTGTGATCCACGGGGATATTTCCAGCACCGGGGGCCGGAAAGTCTCAGGCTGGGCTCACATGACGCCACTCAGCCGACCGGTCGGGGACGGGTCCGCCCCTTCGTCGGGTCCGGCGCCGAACCGAAGCTGTGGTCCGCCACGCCCAGCCGACCGGCCAGGGCCTCGTCGATGGCAGCGATCACCGGATCCGTCATCTCCGCTACGGTGACCTCCCGCCCCAGTTCCAGGCTGAGGGTGGTCACGTCGGCGTCGTCGATGCCGCAGGCGATGATGTGTTCGTAGAACTGCAGGGTGTTTGAGCAGTTCAACGCCAGACCGTGCATGGTCACCCCACGGGTGATGCGGATGCCCAGGGCGGCCACCTTCCGGTCACGGCGGACGCCCTCGGCGGGCACCCACACCCCGGAGCGACCGTCGATGCGGCCGGCTCCCGGGACCCCCGCCTCCCGCACGACCTGGATCACCGCCTCTTCGAGACGACGGACATAGTCCACCACGTCGACGGGCTCAGCCAGCTTGATGATCGGGTAGGCCACCAGCTGCCCTTCGCCGTGCCAGGTGATGCGCCCACCCCGGTCGACATCGACGACCGGCTGGCCGTCAGTGGGACGGTCCTCCGGCCGGGTTCGTTTACCCGCGGTGTAGACCGAGGGGTGTTCGAGGATGAGTAGCTGGTCGGGGATCTCGTCCGCGGCACGCCGGGCGGCCAGTTCAGCCTGTAGATCCCAGGCCTCGCGATAGTCGACGGCGCCGAGCCGTTGGATCTCAATCGGTTCCGAACTGGCCCGGATGGACCGGTCGGCGGGAAAGAAGGGGTCACGAGGTGCAGTCATGATGGAGCCAGTGTACAAGGCCCCGGTCCCGGGAGGCCCGGGCACAGGGCCTACTCCCCGGTTGTGACGGCACGCGTTGGTGAATAGATGTCGGCGGCCGGGCTGGTGGACCCTATCCCATCCGGAGGGGCTGCCCGGAAAGCAGGAAGACCGCCGTCTTCCCCGGGACGGGGGAGACGGCGGTCAGCGGCGCCTGTGGTGTGGGGTCAGAGAGCCAGGTCGGACGTGAAGTCCGCGGTCTCCAGGCGGTCCTTGATGGTGGTGACGAAGCGGCCTGCGTCGGCACCGTCGACGACCTGGTGGTCGTAGGTGAACGGCAGGTAGGCCATCTGGCGGACGGCGATCGAGTCGACGCCCTCCTCGGAGATGACCACCGGACGCTTCTCGATGGCGGCGGTGCCCAGGATGCCTGCCTGCGGCGGGGTCAGCACCGGGGTGTCGAGCAGGGCGCCCTCGGAGCCGATGTTGGTCACCGTGAAGGTGCCTCCGGACAGGTCGTCCGGACGCAGCTTGCGGTTGCGGGCGCGCTCGGCCAGGTCGACGATGTCCTGGGCGATCTCGACCAGGGACTTGTCCTGGGCCTTCTTGATGACCGGGACCAGCAGGCCCTGGGGGGTGTCCACGGCGATACCGATGTTGACATCCCCGTGGTAGGTCATCTCCTTGGTCTCGGCGTTGTAGGATGCGTTGACGTTCGGGTGGGAGACCAGGGCCTCGGCGACTGCCTTGACGATGAAGACGAGGTAGGTCGGGTTGGCACCGTGCTTGTCGACGAACGCCTGCTTGTTGGCCTTGCGCAGTTCCGCGATGCGGGTCATGTCGACCTCCTGCACGTGGGTCAGCTGCGCGGTGGTCTGCAGGGACTCGACCATCTTCTCGGCGGTGATCTGGCGGATGCGGTTGACCTTCTGGGTCGTACCGATCAGCTCGGCCTTCGCCGGGTCCACGGACTTGGTGGACCAGTTCGCCCGTGCGCCCTTCTCAGCCGCGGGGGCCTTGTCGGCGGCGGACTCGGAGACACCCTCAGCGGCAGCCAGAACATCCTGCTTGCGGATACGGCCACCGACGCCGGTGCCCTCAACGGTGTTCAGGTCGATGCCGTGCTTCTCGGCCAGCTTGCGCACCAGCGGGGTGACGTAGGGGACGTTGCCGTCGTTGACCTTCTTCGGGGCCGCACCCTTCTTCGGGGCGGGCTGGTCAGCGGCCTTGGGGCTCTCCGGCTGGGAGTCGACCTTCGGCTTGACCTCCTTGACCGGGGACTCGACCTTCGGGGAGGGCTGCTTCGGGGCCTCTTCCTTCTTGGGGGTGTCCTGCTTCTTGGGGGCGGAGCCGGAGCCGACGCGGGCGATGACCTCGCCGACGTCGACGGTGTCGTCCTCCTCGGCCAGGATCTCCTGCAGCACGCCGGCGACGGGGGAGGGGATCTCCGTGTCGACCTTGTCGGTGGAGACCTCGAGCAGCGGTTCATCGACCTCGACGGTGTCGCCGACCTGCTTCAGCCACTGGGTGATGGTGCCTTCGGTGACGGACTCGCCGAGCTCCGGCATCTCGACATCGGTGGAGTCACCGGAATCAGCAGAGTCGGAGGCCGCCTCGTCGACGGTCTCGTTGTCCTCCTTGGTCTCGGACTCCTTGATGGCGGCCTCGGAGGGAACCTCGCGCTCCTCTTCCTTCTTGGGGGTGTCCTGCTTCTTGGGGGCGGAGCCGGAGCCGACGCGGGCGATGACCTCGCCGACGTCGACGGTGTCGTCCTCCTCGGCCAGGATCTCCTGCAGCACGCCGGCGACGGGGGAGGGGATCTCCGTGTCGACCTTGTCGGTGGAGACCTCGAGCAGCGGTTCATCGACCTCGACGGTGTCGCCGACCTGCTTCAGCCACTGGGTGATGGTGCCTTCGGTGACGGACTCGCCGAGCTCCGGCATCTCGACATCGGTGGAGTCACCGGAATCGGGGGCGGATTCTTCAGCCTCTTCGGCCGGGGCGGGCTCCTCCTCCGGAGCCGCAGCGGCCTCTTCGGCCGGGGCGTCGTCGCCGCCGGCGGACTCATCGGCGTCACCGACAACGGCGATGACCTCGCCGACGTCGACGGTGTCGTCCTCCTCGGCCTTGACCTCCAGCAGCACGCCGGCAACGGGGGAGGGGATCTCCGTGTCGACCTTGTCGGTGGAGACCTCGAGCAGCGGTT
>CAZTIZ010000084.1:0-7846 GCA_964613845.1 uncultured Corynebacterium sp. | reverse complement strand
GTTCCGGGTTCCGGGGAGGGGGCGGTGCCGTGCGGCACCGCCCCCTCTGTCATCTCCAGGGGCCTTTGGTCGGGGTTGGTTGCGGCCCGCTTCGGTTCCCCGGCCGCCGGAGGACGCTGCTCTCCGTGGTGTACTCGTCGGCTCCGGCCCTCTACTGCTCCCCGACTACCGGAGAAGAAAATCTAGTACCATATGTAGTACTATGCAGGTGGGGGTAAAAGCATCGACGAGATCCTGAAGAAAATGCGGGGCTCGCCGACCAACATTCGGTTCACTGAACGGGAAAAGGTCTGCGACCACTTCTTCGAGAAACGCCCCTCCAGGAAAACTTCACACCAGACCTATAAAACACCGTGGATCGGCAACCCTCGTGTCAATATCCAGAATGCCGGAGGAAAAGCAAAGGCATACCAGGTCAACCAGGTGCTTGAAGCTGTGGAAAAACTCAGGCACAGCACACCCTAGAAGGAGGACATGGACATGAACGCCAATAAATACACCTATCAGGTCTCCTGGTCGGAAGAAGACCGGGAGTATGTTGCCACCGTGCTGGAATTTCCCTCCCTGTCCTGGCTGGCCCCCGACCGGCAGGAAGCAGAAAACAGCCTCGTGGCACTGGTCGCCGACGTGCTGGAGGACATGGAGCAGACCGGAGAGCCCGTCCCCACCCCCCTGGGCACGCGATCCTACTCCGGAAAATTCAACGTGCGTACCTCCCGCTCCCTCCACCGCCGACTGGTCATGGCAGCCGAAGCCGAAGGCATCTCCCTCAACGCGCTGATCAACCAGAAGCTCGCGTCAGCCTGACCCGGATCCCGGCCCGGAAGTGCAGAGGCCAGGGCGGTCAGCTCAGGCGCAGGTCCGTGACGCAGGTGGCACCGTCCTCGGTCGTGGCGAACCCGGTGGTGCCGGTGCGGTCCTGGTGGGTGATGTCGATGGTGCCGGTGGCGTCCTCGGGCAGCCAGAAGCCGACGAATCCGTTGTCGAAGGTGATGGTGTCCTCCTCGACCAGGACCTCGCCGGTCGCCTCATCGGTGATCGTGACCTGGATCGGCTCGTTGTCCAGTTCCCCCAGGCAGGTCGTCAGGCTGTGGTAGAAGCAGTCGTGCGTCTGGGTCACGTAGGGGGCGATCGACACGTAGCTCAGGTCCGCCGGCAGGTCGAGGGCGACCTCCTGGTTGTCGTCGGTGAGCAGCAGCTCGTCGGGGAGCACCGAGGCGATGAGGTCGGTGGGCCGGTCCGCCACGGCCATCCGGTCGAGGTGCTCGATGATCTCGGGGGCCGTCATTCCGGCCAGCCCGTGCGTGGCCAGGAACTCCTCCTGCGAGACGGCCTGCCCGGCGTCAGGCCCGGCGCTCGTCTCGGAGGCCGCGGTGGAGCACCCGGTCAGGGTGAGGGCCAGGGCGGTGACTACGGTCGCTGCTCGCTTCACATCAATCTCCTTGGAGGTCACGGGGGGAAGCACACCTGAAATTGGCGCTCCAGACTCTCTTGTAGCACGCCCACCGCCCGTCCCGGAAATGAAAATCCCAGCTCAACGGACTGAACCGCCACCGCGGCAGGGCAACCCGGGTGCTCCCGGTCACCGCTGGTGCGGCGCCCCGATCCCACCGGAACGGGCCGCCCGCCCGGTCCCGGGGGCCGTCGGCAGCGACGCTGAGCCGCTGGTACCCCCTATTTTTCACCCGCCGACCTCCCGGGCGGGCCCTGCGCGGTGATCGGGTGGAGAGGCCGACCGGCCCGTGGTTCTTGAAGATTTAGCAAAGATTCACCCCCTCCGGGCCCTGCGGCGCCTGCGTGACCCCGGCCCGGGGCCATACTTGGGCGCATGGCTGCCCACCCCCCGACGACACACCACCCCGCTTGCCGGATTCTGGTCGTCGACGATGAAAAACCCCTGGCGCAGATGGTGGCCACCTACCTCGCCCGGGCCGGTTTCGACACCGCCCAGGCCCACACCGGGCCCCGGGCGCTGGAGGAGGCCCGCCGTTTCGCCCCCGACGTCATCGTGCTTGATCTCGGCCTGCCCGGGATGGACGGCCTGGAGGTCTGCCGGGAGATCCGCAGCTTCTCCGACTGCTACATCCTCATGCTCACCGCCCGCGGCAGCGAGGAGGACAAGATCACCGGGCTGGCCACCGGGGCCGATGACTACATCACCAAACCGTTCAGCATCCGGGAGCTGGTCACCCGGGTGCGCGCCGTCCTGCGCCGCCCCCGGACCACCACCATGGCGGCCCCGATCACCACCGGGGAGCTCGCCGTTGACATCGGTGCGCACGACGTGCGGGTCAACGGGGTCCCGGTGGCCCTGACCCGCACCGAATTTGAGCTGCTGGTCGCCCTGGTGCTGCGCCGTGACCGGGCGCTGTCCCGCCAGGAACTCGTCACCGAGGTCTGGGACACCTCCTGGGTCGGGGACGAACGCATCATCGACGTCCACATCGGCAACCTGCGCCGCAAGCTCGGCAGCGATTCCCGGGGACGGGGCTTCATCGAGACGGTCCGCGGGGTGGGCTACCGGATGAGGCGGTCATGAAGACCGAGACCGGACTGACCCTGCGTTTCCTCGCCGCCCAGGTGCTGGTCGTGGCGATCGGCCTGCTCGTGGCCGGGGTGATGGCCTCCCTGGTGGGCCCGCCGATCTTCCACGAACACATGCTGATGACCGGCCGGGAGGACCCCTCGCTGGAACTGCTCCACGCCGAGCAGGCCTACCGGGACGCCAACCTGATCACCCTGGCCGTGGCGCTGCCCACGGCCGTGATCTGCGCGCTGATCGCCAGCCTCTGGCTCTCCCGCCGGCTGCGCACCCCCCTGCAGGGCCTGACCCAGGCGGCCACCACCGTGGCCAACGGCAACTACGGCGTCCGGGTCCCGGCCGGGGACGCCGGCCCGGAGGTGACCACCCTGGCCCGGGCCTTCAACACCATGGCCGACCGGCTGGAACACACCGAGGACCTGCGGCGGCAGATGCTCTCGGACCTGGCGCACGAGATGCGCACCCCGGTCTCCGTGCTGGCGGTCTACCTCGACGGCCTGGAGGACGGGGTGGTGGACTGGGACCTCGCCACGCACACGGTCATGGCCGAACAGCTCACCCGGTTAACCCGCCTGGTCGAGGACATCGACGATGTCTCCCGGGCCCAGGAGCACCGCCTCCACCTGGACCGGGCCGAGGAGGACCTCAGCGAGCTCCTTCACGGTGCCGCCGCGGCGGCCCGGGAGGCCTACGTCGACAAGCGGGTCGGGCTGCAGGTCGAGGCCGCCACTGCCGCCGCCCGGGTGGCCGTGGACCGGCAACGCTTCGGCCAGGTCATGGACAACCTGCTGACCAATGCGCTGCGCCACACCCCGCCCGGCGGGCGGGTGACCGTCCGCGCCGCCCGCCGCGGGACCGGCAGCGTCCTCATCGAGGTCGTCGACACCGGCGACGGCATGACCCCTGATCAGCTGGGCCATGTCTTTGAGCGGTTCTACCGCGGGGACACCGCCCGCGACCGGGACCACGGTGGCTCCGGGATCGGCCTGACCATCTCCCGGGCCCTGATCGAGGCCCACGGCGGCACCCTGACCGCCACCTCGCCCGGGCCGGGTTCCGGTTCGGTCTTCACCATCCGCCTTCCCCTGCGCCAGGAAGGAGCGTGAGCGATGAACCGCGCCCCCGCCCGGAACGCTCATTCCGGCGATCTTGGCAGCCACCCCCTGATAAATACCCTACGGGGGTATACACTAAGGGCCAGTCCCCTGCTGATTCCCCCGACCCTCAGGAGCGTTCCGATGACCACCCCCACTCCCCGCCTGTTGCCGCTGGCCGCCACCGGCTGTGGGTGCTGCGCGCCCTCTCCGCCCCTTCCGACCGACTCTGATCCCGCCCCCACGACGGCCGGGTCCCCGGCTTCCTACCAGGTCACGGGCATGACCTGCGGGCACTGCGCGGCCGGCGTCGCCGATGCCGTGCGTGCCCTGCCCCGGGTCGATGACGTCCAGATCGACCTTGCCGCGGGCGGTGTCTCCACCATCACGGTCACCGGCGCCGCACCCCAGGAGAGCGTCCACCGGGCGATTGAGGAGGCCGGCTACACCGTCCTGTCCTGATCGTTTCACCCGTCACCTCGACCCCGACCGGGTTGAGCGGAAGGAATGTCATGAGCACTCCCCACCATCACGGTGATCACACCGACCACACCGACACCCACGGCCAGGCGATGCCGCACGGGCACCCGCACTCCGCCGTCGATGAGGACCACCACGTCCACGACCACGGCGACCACGCCGGCCACAGCACCGCGATGTTCAGGAGCCGCTTCTGGTGGTCACTGATCCTGTCGGTGCCCGTCCTCGTCTTCAGCCCCATGGTCGCCGACCTGCTGGGCTACTCCGTCCCCGACTTCCCCGGCTCGCAGTGGATCGCCCCGGTCCTGGGCACGATCATCTTCATCTACGGCGGTGCACCCTTCCTCCAGGGCGGCTGGACCGAGCTAAAGTCACGGCAGCCGGGCATGATGCTGCTGATCACTCTGGCGATCACCGTCGCGTTCGTCGCGTCCTGGGTGACCACCCTGGGGATCGGTGGCTTCGAGCTGGACTTCTGGTGGGAGCTGGCCCTGCTGGTGACCATCATGCTGCTGGGCCACTGGCTGGAGATGCGCGCCCTGGGCGCGGCCTCCTCCGCGCTCGACGCCCTGGCCGCCCTGTTGCCGGAGGAGGCCGAGAAGGTCGAGGAGGGGACCACGCGCACCGTCGCCATCTCCGAGTTGGGCGTCGATGATGTCGTGCTCGTCCGCGCCGGTGCCCGCGTTCCGGCGGACGGGACGATCATTGACGGCTCGGCCGAGTTCGACGAGGCGATGATCACCGGCGAGTCCCGGCCGGTCTTCCGCGACCTCGGCGAGCGGGTGGTGGCCGGCACCGTGGCCACCGACAACACCGTCCGCGTCCGGGTGGAGGCCACCGGCGGGGACACCGCCCTGGCGGGCATCCAGCGCATGGTCGCCGACGCCCAGGAGTCCTCCTCCCGCGCGCAGGCCCTGGCCGATCGCGCGGCGGCGCTGCTGTTCTGGTTCGCCCTGATCGCCGCCCTGATCACCGCGGTGGTCTGGTCGGTCATCGGCAGCCCGGACGATGCCGTGGTGCGTACCGTGACCGTGCTGGTCATCGCCTGCCCGCACGCCCTGGGGCTGGCGATCCCGCTGGTGATCGCGATCTCCACCGAACGCGCCGCGAAGTCCGGGGTGCTGATCAAGGACCGGATGGCACTGGAGCGGATGCGCACCATCGACATCGTGCTCTTCGACAAGACCGGCACCCTGACCGAGGGCGCCCACGCGGTCACCGGCGTGGCCACGGCCGAGGGCGTCACCGAAGGCGAGCTGCTGGCCCTGGCCGCCGCGGCAGAGTCCGACAGCGAACACCCCGTGGCCCGCGCCATCGTCACCGCGGCCGCCGAGCACCCGGAGGCCGCCGGCATGCAGCTGCGCGGCACGGACTTCACCGCCGCCTCCGGCCGCGGGATCCGGGCCACCGTCGACGGCGCCGAGATCCTGGTGGGCGGGCCGAACATGCTGCGCGAGTTCACCCTCACCCCGCCGGGCGAGCTCACCGACGACACCGGCCCCTGGGCCGAACGCGGGGCCGGTGTGCTCCATATCGTCCGTGACGGGCGGATCATCGGGGCCGTGGCGGTCGAGGACAGGGTCCGCCCCGAATCCCGCGCGGCCGTGCGTGCCCTGCAGCAGCGCGGCGTCAAGGTCGCGATGATCACCGGCGACGCCGAGCAGGTCGCCCAGGCCGTCGGTCGGGAGCTGGGCATCGACGAGGTCTTCGCCGAGGTCCTGCCCCAGGACAAGGACACCAAGGTCACCCAGTTGCAGGCCCGGGGCCTGAGCGTGGCCATGGTCGGTGACGGCGTCAACGACGCCCCGGCGCTGGCGCGTGCCGAGGTCGGCATCGCCATCGGCGCCGGCACCGACGTGGCCATGGAGTCCGCCGGGGTGGTCCTGGCCGGCGACGATCCCCGGGCGGTGCTGTCGATGATGGAGCTGTCCCAGGCCAGCTACCGCAAGATGGTGCAGAACCTGGTGTGGGCCTCGGGCTACAACATCGTGGCCGTGCCCCTGGCCGCCGGCGTGCTCGCCCCCATCGGGTTCGTGCTCTCGCCGGCCGTCGGCGCGGTGCTGATGTCCATGTCGACCATCGTGGTCGCCCTCAACGCCCAGCTGCTGCGCCGCATCGATCTGGACCCGGCCCGGCTGGCACCGACCGAGGGAAAGGAGGAGCAGACCACCCCGGCATCCACCGCAGCCGCCACGCGCTGACCCCAAGATTCTCAGATGACCCCCTCTCCGGAAGGACTCCCCGTGAAACGCACCATCGCCCTTGCCTCGATCGCACTGACCTCCACGCTGGCGCTGTCCGCCTGCGCGGACGATACCGACCCCGTCACCCCCGACACCGGGACCATCACCGAGGAGACCGACATGCCCGATGAGGACATGCACGCCGACGGCCACGACCACCCGGCCGACGGTGGTCCGCCGCCGGCCGGAATCGCCGAGGCCGACGACCCCACCTACCCGGTGGGCACCGAGGTCACCCTCACCGCCGACCACATGCCGGGCATGGCCGGTGCCACGGCGACGGTCTCCGGGGCCTTCGACACCACCACCTACTCGGTCAGCTACACCCCCACCACCGGCGGGGAACCGGTCCCCGACCACCGGTGGGTGGTCCACGAGGAGCTCGTCGACCCGGGGCAGGCGCCGCTGCCCGACGGCGCCGAGGTGGTCCTCGACGCCGAGCACATGTCGGGCATGCAGGGGGCGGAGGCCACCATCGACTACTCCACCGAGGAGACGGTGTACATGGTCGACCTCACCGTCGACGGGATGGCCATGACCAACCACAAGTGGGTCACCGAAAGCGAGATCACCCCCGCCCGGTAGCCGTCGGGCGGTGTGAAGATTAGATGAAGATCCGGCCGGCGGGGAACGCGCCCGGCCGGGGACGGTTAGCCTCGGGGCCACACCCGATCGATGCGAGCACGGAGGATTCATGACCACTACCGCGATGATCAACGCCCACCCCAACCCCACCGACGACCTGGACGTGGACAAGCTCAGCGAGGCCATCGATGCCGCGCTGGCCTGCGCACAGACCTGCACCGCCTGCGCCGACGCCTGCCTGGCGGAGGAGACGGTCGCCGAGCTGCGCGACTGCATCCGCACCGACCTGGACTGCGCCGATATCTGCGCGACCACCGCCGCGGTGCTCAGCCGACGCACCGGCAGCAACCTGACCGTGGTCAAGGCCCAGCTTGAGGCCTGCCGCACCGCGTGCGCCACCTGCGCCGAGGACTGCGAGAGCCACGCCGAGATGCACGAACACTGCCGTCTCTGCGCCGAGGCCTGCCGCCGCTGCGAGCAGGCCTGCGCCGACCTGCTGGCCGTCATCGGCTGAAAGTTCGGTGAGTGACACTGGCGTGTCCTCAACAGCAACGAAGGTTTCCCAGCGCACGGTGTTGGTGTCTAATCATCAACGCGTACCGGGAAACCCTCGTTGCCTATTCTATCGCCGGCCACCCGGCATGATCTCACCGAGGCTGAATGGGATCTGCCACCACCACCGCGTACCGGTCGGCCCCGCGCCTGGGGCTTAAGGTCCCTGGTCAACAGGATTTTCTTTCGGGTTCGTCTTGAGGTGACAGTTCAGCTGGCAGCCGTCCGGTCCTGGCTGAAACGACCTTCGTAACACGACCTACCCTCAGACCCCCGAGTCGTAGAAAATCAATAACCCTGGTGATATGCAACTAAATGCAGGGATCGCTCCAGGGCTTTCAACGTGCATT
>CAZTIZ010000083.1:0-7967 GCA_964613845.1 uncultured Corynebacterium sp. | reverse complement strand
TAGCGGCGGGACCAGTTGCCCGCCTCCTCCACGTCGGTCTCCCGCAGGACACCGAAGACCTTCTGCAGGCCCTCCTCGCCGACGACATCGCGCACTCCGACGAGTTCGGCGTTCTTGGAGGGGACCCGAACGATCAGGTCAGACTGAAGGATCTGGAGCACCAGGTACTCAAGTTTTTCCCCGCCCATCTCACGGTGCTCGATGTCTTCGATCACGGCTGCGCCGTGGTGAGGGTAGACAACGGTGTCCCCGACCTTGAAATCCATTCCCACTCCTTGGGTGCTGTTGACTGGCCACGGGGCCACGGTTCCGGCCGCCGGGCGCGTGCACACTAGACACCAAATTCTAGCATGGGTGGCCAGCAGCGTTTTCCCCTGGAGCGCGGCCACGCGGGCCGCGGCCTCACCCCGTCCGGGCGGGCCCTCATAAAGTTTAACCCCGCCTCCCCCCGCCCCGCGGTCGGGGTTTCCGGGCAACTGTGTAAGCCACCTCGAAAAAGACTAAGGTAAAGCGACGAACAAGTCTTGTGACCCAGAACTGATGGAGGACGCTCCCGTGAAGTCCCTGAAGTCGGCAGCCCGCCGCAGCGGCATCATCTCAGCCGCCGCCCTGTCCGCACTGGCGCTGGCATCCTGCTCCGCAGGCCAGATCTCCCAGACCGCCGAGCAGGTCGCCGCTGTGGACGGCTCCTGGGCCGACACCGCGGACGGTGCAGTCGCCGTGCGCAATGTCACCGTCATGGTTGACGATGAGGGCGAGGCAGCACTGCGCTTCACCGCCATCAACCAGGATCCGAGCATGACCGAGCACAGCCTGGAGTCCGTCCAGGTCAACGGCAACGAGGTGGAGGTCGAGGGTCTTCCGACCGCACTGGGCCGTGAGTGCGTTCTGGTCGCCGATTCCCAGGCCGGCCTGGACAACATCGTCCAGTCCGAGAACATCGGTTGCATCGAGTACGCGACCACCAGCCTGGACAACGATGACCTCGCCATCGCCGGCAACGCGACGGTCGTCTTCACCTTCAGCAACGGTGAGATCGAGCTCATCTCCCCGGTCTCCCCCGAGATTCTCCAGACCGGCGAGTACTCCCGTGGCCCGGGCGAGGGCCGCGTGGGCAACTAGGCGCCTCCTCAACCCCCACCCCGGGTGACCTGCTTCCCTGCAGGCCACCCGGGTTTTTTCTGCCCTGCACGGTGGTGTCGGGGCCGTGTTCTACAGTGAGTGGCATGGCGAAGAAGGCACGTTCCATCCACACCTGCTCCGAGTGCGGCTACTCCTCCCCCAAGTGGCTCGGCCGCTGCCCGGAGTGCGGGTCCTGGGGCACCCTCGTCGAATCCGCGGCCCCCACCGGGCGCGGCTCCGCGGCCGCCACCGCCGCAGTCTCCGGTGCGGTACCCACCGGCCTCACCCCCACCACACCGGCCACCCCCATCACGCGCATCGACGCCGCCGCTGCCACGTCCGTGCCCTCCGGCATCGGGGAGCTCGACCGGGTACTCGGCCGCGGTGTGGTCCCCGGGTCGGTCGTTCTCATGGCGGGTGAACCGGGCGTCGGCAAGTCCACACTGCTGCTGGAGGTCGCCTCCCGGTGGGCCTCCCAGCCGGAGAACGGCGGCACCCGCACGGCCCTCTATGTCACCGCGGAGGAGTCCGCCGGCCAGGTGCGCGTGCGTGCCGAACGCACCGACGCGCTCAAGGACACCCTCTACCTGGCCGCCGAGTCCAATCTTGATGTCGTGTTCGGCCACGTAGAGCAGCTCAGGCCCTCCCTGCTCATCGTCGACTCCGTGCAGACCATGCACGCCGCCGGGGTCGAGGGCGTGGCCGGTGGTGTGGCCCAGTCCCGGGCCGTCACCGCTGCCCTGACCACCCTGGCCAAGACCTCCGGCATCCCGATCCTGCTGGTCGGACACGTGACCAAAGACGGCAACGTCGCCGGGCCCCGCGTGCTCGAGCACCTCGTCGACGTCGTGCTCAACTTCGAAGGCGACCGACAGACCAGCCTGCGCATGCTGCGCGGCATCAAAAACCGCTTCGGCGCCATCGATGAGGTCGGCTGCTTCGAGCAGACCGCCGAGGGCATCCGCGAGGTTCCCGATCCCTCCGGCCTGTTCCTGTCCCACCGCGGGCACACTCCCGACGGATCAGCCGTCACCGTGGCCATGGACGGGGTCCGCCCCATCCTCGCCGAGGTTCAGGCCCTGACCGTCGACCCGGTGGCCAAGAACCCCCGGCGCGTGGTCACCGGCCTGGACACCAACCGGGTGCCGATGGTGCTGGCGGTGCTGCAGGCGCGGGCTGGTGAGCGCGCCAACGAGAAGGACGCGTACGTGGCCACCGTCGGCGGGGTACGCATCACCGAGACCGCCACCGACCTGGCGGTGGCCCTGGCCACCTGGTCGAGCCTGCATGAGCAGCCCCTGCCGGAGAAGACAGTGGTCATCGGCGAGGTCGGCCTGGCCGGGGAGCTGCGCCGGGTGCCCAACCTCAGCCGACGGCTCGGGGAGGCCGCCCGCCTGGGCTATGAGTACGCCGTGGTCCCGGCCGGGGAGAAAATCTCCGTCACCGGCATGCGGATCGCCCAGGTCGGCACGCTACTCGACGCCATCGACGCCGTGCGCCGGTCCGGGGAGAAGTAGGGTTGTCCCGCATGAATGAATCCGTGAACGCCTCCGCTACGCTGCGCGAGACCCTGCAGCGGCTCGCCCCCGGCACGGCCCTGCGCGACGGCCTGGAGCGGATCCAGCGGGGCCGCACCGGCGCCCTGATCGTCATCGGGGACGATCCCGAGGTCACCGCCCTGTGCGACGGTGGCATCGAGTTCGACGTTCCCTTTGTCCCCACCCGCCTGCGGGAGCTGTCCAAGATGGACGGGGCGGTGATCCTGTCCACCGACGCCACCCGCATCCGGCGCGCCAACGTCCAGCTCATGCCTTCCCCGGCTTTCCCCACCAACGAATCCGGCACCCGCCACCGCACCGCTGAACGCACTGCCCAGCAGACCGGTCAGCCGGTGGTGGCGGTGAGCCAGTCGATGAACGTGATCACCCTCTACGTGGAGGGGCACCGCTACGTGCTCGTTGAACCCGCGATGGTGCTCACCCGGGCGAATCAGGCCATCGCCACCCTGGAGCGCTACCGCACCCGCCTCGACCACGCCAACCAGCGGCTGTTCGTCTCCGAGGTCAACAACTACGCCACCGTCACCGATGTCGTCGCCGTGCTCCAGCGCGAGCTCCTACTCAAGCGGGTGGCGCTGGATATCGACGATGACGTCCTGGAACTGGGCACCGACGGCCGGCAACTCAACCTCCAACTCACGGAATTGCGCGGCGACAACGACCGGGAGATCGAGATCATGCTGCGCGACTATCTCGTCGCCGACGGCCCGCCCACCGACGCCGCAGTGGCGGAGGCCCTGGCCGCCCTCGATGAACTCGACGACGCCGACCTGCTCAACCACACGAGTGTGGCACGGGTCCTGGGGCTCCCGGCCACCGAGGAGTCGCTGGCCCAGTGGATCATCCCCCGCGGCTACCGGGTGCTGGGGCGCATCCCGCGCGTGCAGATGTTCCTGATGGACAAGATCATCAACGTCTTCGGTGATCTCAAGACCCTGCTCAACGCCGGGGAGGAGGAGTTGGTGGCCATCAGCAACATCAGTGAGCTGTGGGCCCGCCACATCCATGAGGGCCTGGCCCGGGTGGTGCGCTGAGGGATCGTGGTTCGGCCCGGTGGACCACTCAACCCAGGTTGAAGGTATGGGCGTCGGAGGGGTTGCCACCGATCACGGCGTGGAGGAAGTAGCCGCCGGTGGACACCGGATCACGGTTATCGCACTGCCCCGGGGCGGAGGCCAGCCGCGACCACACCGCCTGGAAGTGACGTTCCTCCCCGGCCGGGAAGGTGCGGGTGCCGTCCTCCACGGACAGCGCGCAGTCGGTGTCCGACCACATGCGTTCGTTGCTGGCCAGGTTGTAGACCTCGAAGCGCAGGATCTCCTCGTCGAGGTCGATGACGCAGTCATCCGCGGTGGGGTTATCCACCGTCATGTAGAAGGTCGGACGGACCCCCTCGGCGTAGGAGGGGCGGTCACTGGTGGCGGTGATCTGCAGGTCCGACAGTTCGCAGGAGTCCTTCGGGGCCGGCTCCCCCTCCCCGGTGGTGGCCTCCCCGTCAGTCTCGGTCTCCTCCTCATCGGTGGTCGCAGCTTCGTCCGTCTCCTCCTCGGGGGCGGGGGTCTCCCCGGCGGCGGTGGCCTCCTCCGCCGGGGGTTCATCACCGGAATCACGGTTAGCGAAGGCCACCAGCCCCCACACCACCAACGCCACGAGCACGAGGATGACAACCACGGCTGCGGCACGGCGGCGCGCGTAGACCACTTCGGGGAGACGCTGCTTGTCGTTGCTCACGCCCCTACCTTAAAACCTCCCGGGTCCGGGCTGCGGCAGCCCGGCCATCCCGCGTGTCTATCGCAGGCCGTGGAGGGACACGTTCTCGACCTTGCCGTCGGAGAGGCGGTACCGCAGTCCAGCGAGGCCGATGCGTCGGTCCCGGAGGCGTTCGCGCAGCTGTGGGACCCGGGTCATCAGCTGCTCGGCGGTGGCGATGACATTCTGCCGCTCATAGTCGGTGATGCTGTTGAGTCCGCGCGAGCGGGCCTCCAGGATCGAGGGCGTGACCTTCTCCACGAGGACACGCTGGAAGCCCTGCGGCACCGTGCCACCGTAGAGGGCTGCGGCAGTGGCTTTGACTGCCCCGCAGGACTCATGCCCCATGACCACGACGAGGTCCACCTCCAGGGCCTCGATGGCGAATTCCAGGGAACCGAGCACCGCCTGGTCGATGATCTGGCCGGCGGTACGGATGACGAAGAGATCACCGAGGCCGACGTCGAAGATCAGTTCCACGGGGACCCGCGAGTCCGAACAGGAGAGCACCACCGCCCTCGGCTGCTGACCGGATCGCATCGCGAGCCGGCGGGTGGAGTCCTGGTGGGGACGCTCCTCCTTGTACAGGACGAACCGGTCGTTACCGGCCCTCAGGGCATCCCAGACCGCCTGGGGGTTCTTCTCAACTTCCGACATTGGCATGGGGACCATTCTTACACCCGCTGTGCTCCTGGCCGGATTCGCACTCCACTACACTGGCTGCACCATGTTTCAGCAGCGTCTCATCGACTGGTTCACCCACCACGCCCGCCCGCTCGCCTGGCGAGAACCCGGCACCACCGCCTGGGGTGTTCTGCTCAGCGAGGTGATGAGCCAACAGACCCCGGTGGCCCGCGTTGAACCGGTGTGGCGGCAGTGGCTGGAACGCTGGCCCACCCCCGCTGACTTCGCCGCCGCCTCCCCCGATGAGGTGCTGCGTGCCTGGGGCAAGCTCGGTTATCCGCGACGCGCGTTGCGGCTGCTGGAGTGCGCGACAGTCATCGTCGAGCGTCACGACGGCCGCGTGCCCGACGATGTCGACCAGCTCCTGACGCTGCCGGGCATCGGCGACTACACCGCCCGGGCGGTCGCCTGCTTCGCCTACGGGCATAATGTGCCCGTGGTCGACACCAACGTCCGGCGGGTCCACCGCCGCCTGGTGGAGGGGCACTACCTGGCGGGAACGGCGTCGAAACGCGAACTAGCGCAGGTCGCTGCGCTGTTGCCCGAGCAGGCCGGGCCGACGTTCTCCGTGGCGATGATGGAGCTGGGTGCGGTGGTGTGCACCGCCCGGAAGCCACTGTGTGGTGCCTGCCCCGTCCGGGGGGACTGCGCCTGGGTGACGGCCGGTTCACCGGCCCCCAGTGAGGAGGAGTTGGCGGCCGCGAAGAAGCGGGTGCAGAAGTTCGCGGGCACCGACCGGCAGGTCCGTGGCCTGATCATGGACGTGCTGCGGGGCGCGGACGGGGCGGTGCCGCAGGAGGCCATCGACGTGGTGTGGCCGGATGCCCCGCAACGCTCCCGTGCCCTGTTCTCCCTGTTGGCGGACGGCCTGGCGGAGCAGGATGAGGCGGGACTGTTCCACCTGCCACGGTAGACGGGACAACCGACCGCCCCACCCGGCTGATCGGGAGGGGCGGTCGGTGTCACTCGCTCAGAGTGGGGCTCAGCTGAGTCCGGGACCTAGCTCTGCTGGGGGGCTGCGCCGCCCGCCTCGCCGCCGGCACCGTCATCGCCGGAAGCCGGGGCAGCCTCGGAACCGGAGAGCTCCAGGCCGGTGATCCGGTCACCGCCGGTGGGCTCGTCGTAGCCTTCCTCCAACGCGTCAAGCTCCGGGTCGGTGGGCTCGTCGTCGGTGAAGGTGCCTTCCGGCAGCGGCTTCGGACGCGGGGTGAAGGTGAACTTCGCGGCGGAGGTGTCCTTGGTCTCGCCATCCCAGCCCTCGACGCCGACGGTGACGATCTCGCCGGCACCGATCTCGCCGAAGAGGATCTTCTCGGACATGACGTCCTCGATCTCGCGCTGGATGGTGCGACGCAGCGGACGGGCGCCGAGAACCGGGTCGAAACCACGCTGGGCCAGCAGCTGCTTGGCTGTGTCGGTGATCTCGATGCCCATGTCCTTGAGGGCCAGGGCCTTCTCCACGCGACCGATGAGCAGCTCGACCATCTGGACGATCTGTTCCTGGGTGAGCTGGTGGAAGACCACGATCTCGTCGATACGGTTGAGGAACTCGGGGCGGAAGTGCTTCTTCAGCTCATCGTTGACCTTGTTCTTCATCCGCTCGTACTGAGCGTCGGAATCCGTCTCCGAGGAACCGGTGAAGCCCATGCCCACGGCCTTGGAGATGTCCTGGGTACCCAGGTTGGAGGTGAAGATCAGGACGGTGTTCTTGAAGTCGACCACGCGGCCCTGGCCGTCGGTGAGACGACCCTCCTCCAGCACCTGCAGGAGAGTGTTGTAGATCTCCTTGTGGGCCTTCTCGATCTCGTCGAAGAGGACGACGGAGAACGGCTTGCGGCGGACCTTCTCGGTCAGCTGACCACCTTCCTCGTAACCGACATACCCGGGGGGTGCGCCGAACAGACGGGAGGCGGTGAAGCGGTCGTGGAACTCGCCCATGTCGATCTGGATGAGCGCATCGTCCTCACCGAAGAGGAACTCGGCCAGGGCCTTCGACAGCTCGGTCTTACCCACACCGGAGGGACCGGCGAAGATGAAGGAACCGGAGGGACGCTTCGGGTCCTTCAGTCCGGCCCGGGTACGACGGATCGCCCGGGACACGGCGCGGACGGCCTCGTCCTGCCCGATGATGCGCCTGTGGATCTCGTCCTCCATGCGCAGCAGGCGGGAAGACTCCTGCTCGGTGAGCTTGAAGGTCGGAATACCGGTCCAGGCGCCGAGGACATCGGCGATCTGCTCCTCACCGACCTCCGCGATCTCCTCCATGTCACCGGAGCGCCACTGCTTCTCCTTCTCGGAACGCTCCTCACCCAGCTTGCGCTCCTTGTCGCGCAGGCCGGCGGCCTTCTCGAAGTCCTGGGCGTCGATCGCCGCCTCCTTGTCACGGCGGACGTCGGCGATGCGCTCGTCGATCTCGCGCAGACCCTCCGGGGCGGTCATGCGCTTGATGCGCATGCGGGCGCCGGCCTCATCGATGAGGTCGACGGCCTTATCCGGCAGGAAACGGTCGTTGATGTAGCGGTCGGACAGGTTCGCCGCAGCGGTCAGGGCACCGTCGGTGATGGACACGCGGTGGTGCGCCTCGTAGCGGTCACGCAGCCCCCGCAGGATCTCGATGGTGTCCTCCACCGAGGGCTCCGGGACCTGCACCGGCTGGAAACGACGCTCCAGGGCAGCGTCCTTCTCGATGTGCTTGCGGTACTCATCGAGCGTGGTCGCGCCGATGGTCTGCAGCTCACCACGGGCCAGCTTCGGCTTGAGCAGCGAGGCGGCGTCGATGGCCCCCTCGGCGGCACCCGCGCCGACGAGGGTGTGGATCTCGTCGATGAACAGGATGATGTCGCCGCGCTGGTT
>CAZTIZ010000082.1:0-7979 GCA_964613845.1 uncultured Corynebacterium sp. | reverse complement strand
CGCGCAGGTCCTGGGCACGGCGGGCCCGGTCACCCTGGTGCTGGCGGTGCTCACGGTCCTGGTGGCCGGTTGATCGGGGGTCCGGGCACCGGGAGCTAGGCCTCCAGGACTCCGGCGATCTCGGCGACGAAGCGGGCCCCGTCGGTGGCGTACCAGTTGCCGCTCACATCCTCGACCCGATGCAGCGTGGCACCGTCGATCCGTTCAGTGGTCTCCTCGGCGGCGCTCAGCGCCGCCTGCTCCTGCACCGCGGCGAGCACCAACGTGGGGGCGGTGATGGCGGCGACGTCGTCACGCAGGTCGATCTCCCGGGCCTGCTCCAGTCCCTCGATGGCCGCCTGCTTGTCGAAGCCGGCGCGCTTGAGCAGGAATTTCGGCAGGACCCTGAAGGCACGGATGCGGGCCTTGATCTCGCCGGTGTCGAAGTGCAGCTGGGGTTGGGAGAGCACCAGCCGGGTGACCCGGCGCGGCTGGTCGGCGGCTACTGCCGCCGCGACGAGCGCGCCCATGCCGTGGCCGACGAGGATGACGCTGCGAAGTTCATTGCGGTCCAGGTAGGACTCGACGAGTGCGCGGTGGTCGTTGAAGGTCCCGGGGCCGAGGTTGGGTAACCAGGGTGTGACGTGGGCCGGGAGGTGGCGGATGACCTCGGTCCAGGAGTCGGGCTGGGTGCCGGCGGCGTGCAGGAAGACGATGTCAGTACGCAAGGGGGGTCAGTTCCTCCATGTCATCGCAGGTGGCGTCGACGACGGCCTGCCACGATCCGGTGCGTTGGAAGACACGGCGCTGGCGTTGGTAGGCGCCGCCGCGCTCCAGGATCTCGGGGATGAGGTGGAGCTCGTCGTGACAGCCCAGTTCCTCGGCCAGGGGGCTGAGTTCGTCGACGAGTTCAGTCAGTTCCTCGGTGACCCAGCGTTCGTCGGTCTCGCGGTTGACGATGACCAGGGCCTCCAGGCCGTAGCGGGCGGCGCGCCACTTGTTCTCCTCGACGTGCCAGGGCTGGAGGGTGGGCAGGGGCTCCCCCCGGTCGATCATGCGGTCGTAGTGGACGACCAGGCAGTGGGTCAGGGCGACCACGGCGGACAGTTCCCGCAGGTTGGAGGTGGCGTCGGAGATCCGCACCTCGATGGTTCCCCACTTGGCGGCGGGCCGGATATCCAGGTGCATGGAGCCGGTGTGGTTGATCACGCCGGAACGGTTCTGGTCGTACATGTAGTCCACCCACTCCTGCCAGGACGACAGTTGCGGGGGCAGTCCGGCGGTGGGCAGCTGCTGGTAGAGCATGGTGCGGTTGGAGGCGTAGCCGGTGTCGATGCCGTCCCAGCCAGGCGAGGAGGCGGTGAGTGCCAGCAGGTGGGGGTACTTGATGATCAGGGCGTTGATGATCGGCCAGACCCGTTCCTCGTGGCGGATGCCGACGTGGACGTGGACGCCCCAGATGAGCATCTGCGAACCCCAGTACTGGGTGCGTTCGATGATCTCCGTGTAGGCGCCGCGCACGGAGACGGGCTGTTCCCGGAAGTCGGAGAAGGGGTGGGATCCGGAGCCCCAGACGCGCACCCCCAGCTCCTGCGCGGCCTCCCTGACGCAGGCGAGGTCGTGGGCGAGTTCCGATACGGCCTGGGGGACGGTGTCGCACACCCCGGTGACCAGTTCGATGGTGTTCTGGAGGAATTCCTTCTCCAGGTGCACCTCGGGGTGCTTCTGCCCGACCAGGTCGATCACCTCGACGGCGCGGGGTACGAGGTCACGGGTGTCCGGGTCAATGAGCCCGATCTCCCATTCGACGCCGAGGGTGGGCTTGGGGGAGCGCTGGAACTCCACGGCCATGGGGGAAATCCTTAGAGTGTGATCTGGTCGACGAGCACCAGGGTGAGGTCATTGGCGCCGTCCGTTTCCTCCGGCAGGGACGGGATGTAGACGCGGGCGACACCGTCGACCCGGTCCGCCAGCTCCCGGGCGCGTTGCTCGGCAGCGGCGTTGTCCGGCTGGAAGAAGACCGTGGTCTCCGGGAGGATCTCGACGTCGTCGGGTAGGTTGCCCACTTCCCCGACATCATACCCCTCGACGGTGAGCTGTTCGGAGATCTCCGCCGCCAGATTCGGCACGATCGAGTTGTTCAGGACGTTGACGCGCTCGGGTGCCGGGGCGGGGGCACCGGACCCGGCGGGCCGGGCCGGGGGCGGTGTCCGTTTCCCGTCCTCGCGTTCGCCGGCCTCCTCCCCGGGGGCGGGCTCGTCGTCGCCGGGCGCATCGTCGCCGGGGGTGGAGCCCGGACCGGTGCCCGGGGCCGTGTCGGTGGGGTCGGCCGGGACGGTGGTGGTCTGCGTCCCGTTGGTGTCGGTGGTGTCGTCCTGGGTGAGGGCGTACAGGCCCCACAGTCCCAGCAGCACGGCGACGGCGATGAGGACCATCGCGAGTCCGCGGAGCGGGAGTCCGGAATTCTTCCTGTCCTTATTCACATTAGCCACACTAATCACTCTAGTCTTCGCGCGAGCGGATTCGTTCATCGGCACGACGGTCACGGATGCGCCGCAGCCGGGCGGTCAGGACCGGGTGGGCGGCCATGGCCGCGGGGGCGTCGATGAGCAGATTGAGGCGCTGGTAGTAACGCACCGGGCTGATCCCCAGCTGCGCACGGATGGCCTCCTCCTTGGCCCCCGGCGACCGCGGGGAGCGTTCCTCGAACTGGAGGAGACGGAAATCCTGGTCGGTGAGCTGAGGGTCAACGGACATGCCTAAACTGTAGAACATGACTGTTCGCCCCATCGTTATCCACGGCGACCCCGTGCTGCACACCCCCGCCGAGCCCGTCACCGAGCCGGTCGCCGAGCTGCAGGAACTCATCGCCGACATGTACGAGACCATGGACGTCGCCAACGGCGTGGGCCTGGCCGCCAACCAGATCGGCGTGAACAAGCGCCTGTTCGTCTACCACTGCCCAGACATCGACGGGCCGGAGGGCGTCGAGAAACCCGACGGCGATATGCGCACGGGCTGCCTCATCAACCCCGTGCTGGAGACCTCCGAGATCCCCGTGACCATGCCCGCTGACGACGGCACCGAGGACGAGGGCTGCCTGTCGGTGCCCGGCGAGGGCTTCCCGACGCCGCGCGCCGACTGGGCCCGGGCCACCGGCCTGAACGAGCACGGCGAGGAGGTCTCCGTCGAAGGTTATGGCTTCTTCGCCCGCATGCTCCAGCACGAGGTCGGCCACCTCGACGGCTACGTCTACACCGACATGCTCATCGGTCGGCACAAGCGGGCGGCCAAAAAGACCATCAAACGCAACGGCTGGACCGAACCGGGCCTGACCTGGCTGCCCGGTGAGGTCGAGGATCCGTTCGGCCACGACGACTGATGTCACGCATCTTCCGTTCCGAGGAGGTCACCGTGGGCGAACGCGTTGTCGTCCGCCGGGAACTCCCCGACACCCCCGGCCACCTGGGCGACATCATCGGTCACGTGCTCTCCGTGGACCCGTTGGTCATCCGACCCCAGGCCGTCGGCGGTCTCCCCTCCGAGGCGGAGGCCGTCGAGATTCCCGCCGAGCTGGTGAAGATCGTCCGCAGGCTCTCGCCCCGCCGGGTGCGTAACTCCGAGATCCGGGCGGTGGAGGTCGCCACGGCCAAGGCCTTCCCCGGCATCGAGCACACCTGGTCGGCCGACGGCCAGTGGCTCATGCGCGCCGGCGACGGGGTGACGGAGCGCTCCAACTCCGCCGCCCCGCTGGGTCGGTCCGCCGGTTTCGGTGCCGTGCCCATAGACGAGATCCGCGCCTTCTACGCCCGCCACGACCTGCCCGTGCGGCTGCTCATCCCCGAACGCATCGGTTCTCCGGCGGCGACACTGACCACCGGCCCCGACTGGGAACTGGGCCCGGAGATCCTGGTCATGACCCGCCGACTCGATTCCCTGCCTGAGACCACGGCCGCCCCGGAACTGTCCTTCCGCATCGACGAGCAGCCCGACGAGGACTGGCTCTCGCTCTATCACTTCCGTGGCCGCGCCCTGCCCGTCAAGGCACTGGAGCTGTTGCGCTCCCGCATCGACGGCACCATGGGCTTCGGACGTCTGAGCACCGAGTCGGGTGAGACCGTCGCCATCACCCGGGGCACCCTCACTACCCCGGAGGACGGGGTGTCCTGGCTGGGCTACTCCGCCGTGGAGGTCACCCCCGCCTGGCGACGCCGCGGGCTGGGCACCCGACTCGGCGCAGAGATGCTGCGCTGGGGCCGTGAGCACGGGGCGGAGAATGCCTACCTGCAGGTCATCGCCTCCAATGAGGCGGGTCGGCTGCTCTACGAGAAGCTCGGCTTCATCGAGCACCACCGGCACCGTTATGCACGCCACACCGGCCCGGACCACTGACCCGCCGCTCCCGCACCCCCGGTAGTCTGGTCTGCATGCGGATCGTCAACTGGAACGTGAACTCGGCGCGCACCCGTGTGGACAGGATGGTGGATCTCCTGCTCCGCCACGACGTCGACGTGCTCGCGGTCCAGGAGACCAAGTGCACCGACGCGCAGTTTCCCGCCGCCCGCTTCGAGGAGCTCGGCTACGAGGTCGCCCACCTGGGCCATAACCAGTGGAACGGGGTGGCGATCATCTCCCGCGTGGGCATCGCCGACGTCGCCACGCAGTTCCCCGGCCAGCCCGGCTTCGACAAGGATCCCTTCGCCCCGCAGGCCATCGAGGCCCGTGCGGTGGGTGCGACCTGCGGTGGGGTGCGGGTGTGGAGCCTGTACGTGCCCAACGGCCGCAGCATCGGGGATGCACACTACGACTACAAACTGCACTGGCTGCGCGCCCTGAGCCACCACGTCCACGACAGTCTGGAGCGTGACCCGACGCAGCAGCTGGTGCTGCTCGGTGACTTCAACATCGCCCCCCTCGATGAGGACGTGTGGGATGTCTCCTCCTTCGAGGGCCGCACGCACATCACCGAACCGGAGCGCATCGCCTTCGACATGCTTCTCGACGCCGGCCTCACCGAGGTCACCCGCCCGCTCACGGAGGAACACTTCACCTACTGGGACTACCAGGGGATGCGTTTCCAGAAGGGGGAGGGCATGCGCATCGATTTCCAGCTGGCCTCCCGCACCCTGGCGGAGAGCGCCACCCACGCCTTCATCGATGTGCGGGAACGCTCCACCAGGGGGGCGTCCGATCATGCGCCCGTGGTCGTCGACTACGACGTGTCCGACAGGGAACTCGCCCGTTCCCTCGACCAGGTCCGCTGACCACCCGCCGCCCGTGACCTTTCAACTGGATCTGAGCACCTGGCAGCTGATCGGACTGATCATCGACTACACGATCAAGATCATCGCGATCGGTGTGGTCCCCGAGGGGCGCCGGCCCTCCTCCTCCACCGCGTGGCTGCTGGCGATTCTGCTGCTGCCCTATATCGGCCTGCCCCTGTTCCTGCTGATGGGCAGCCCGTACATCAACAGACGCCGTCACCGCATCCAGCAGGAGGCGAACGTGATGATCGAGGACGTCCAACGTCACGTCCCCGACCACCCGCACGGCGCGGACCTGCCCCCTGACATGCAGTCGATGATCAGACTCAGCCGCACCCTGACCGGGCACCCGGCGGTCTACGGACACAACATGGGCGTGCACTCCGACTACGACGAGACCATCCGCCGGATGGCCGCCGCCGTCGACGGGGCGAAGCGTTTCATCTACGTGGAGATCTACATCATGACCTGGGACGACACCACCGAGGTGTTCTACCGTTCCCTGGAACGCGCCGTGCAGCGCGGCGTGCACGTCCGGCTCCTATTCGACCAGGTCGGCTCCTGGAAGTACCCCGGCTACCTGAAGCTGGGCCGCCGTCTCAGCCGGATCGGCGTCGACTGGCACCTCATGCTTCCCCTCCACCCCTGGCGGGGCCGGTTCCGTCGCCCCGATCTACGCAACCACCGCAAGATGCTCATCATCGACGGGGACACCGGCTTCCTCGGCTCCATCAACATGATCGACCGCACCTACCTACTCAAGAGCAATGTGCGCGCGAACCGACACTGGATCGACATGATGGTGGAGCTGTCCGGGCCGGTGGTGACCTCCATGGAGTCGATGTTCGCCGTCGACTGGTACACCGAGACCGGCGAGGCCCTCGACATCGCCCCACCCGACCAGGACCCCGGCGGGACGAGAGACACCAATATCGTCCAGCTGGTGCCCTCCGGCCCGGGCTACACCACCGAACCGAACCTGCGGATGTTCAACTCCCTGGTCCACCACGCCCAGGAACGACTGGTGCTGTGCTCCCCCTACTTCATCCCCGATGAATCCCTCCTGGAGGCCGTGACCAGCGCCTGCTACCGCGGGGTGCAGGTGGACCTGCTGGTCTCCGAGCAGGCCGACCAGTTCGTCGTCCACCACGCCCAGTCCAGCTACTACCAGGCGATGCTGGAGGCGGGGGTGCGCATCCACATGTTCCCCGCCCCCTATGTGCTCCACACCAAGTTCATCCTCGCCGACGCCACCGACACCCGGCCGATGGCCTCCTTCGGATCTTCCAATATGGACATGCGCAGCTTCGGGCTCAATTACGAGTCCACCCTGGTCGTCTTCGACGGCGACATCATCGACGACCTCAGGGAACTGGGTGAGAACTACCTGGCTGTCTGCCGCGAGCTCACCCTGGAGGAGTGGAACAACCGCAGCTTCGGCCGCCGCTACATCGACAACGTCATGCGGCTGACCTCCGCACTGCAGTGAGCCGGGCGGGCGCAGGCCTCAGCTGCGGCGCCAGGCGTAGAGCCAGCCCAGCAGCGCCACCGCGGCGCACACCACCATGCCGATCGCCATGGTCACACCCGGATCATCGCCCAGCCCCATGAGCGGGCTGATCAGGCCAGCCAGGCCGAACTGGGTGAAGCCCATGAGCGCGGAGGCCGAACCCGCCCGCTCCCGCACCAGACCCGTGCCCAGCGCCGTCGAGTTACCCAGAATCACCCCGACCTGGGCGATCGTGAGGAACAGCAGCGGCAGGATCAGCCACAGCACCGGCCACCACTGCAGAACCGCGAACACCGCCAGGGAACCCACCAGCAGGTTGATCAGCGCCCCCCGCAGGATGGTAGGTGTGTGGACCCGACCGATGAGCCGACCGTTGAGATAGGTGCCCGTCACCAGGCCCAGTGCGTTGACCGCGAAGATCAGGGAATAGACCCGCACGGACAACCCCAGCTGCTCCTGCAGCACGAAGGGGGAGGCGGAGATATAGGAGAACATCGCACCGAAACCGAAGGCGAAGGTCACCAGATACCCCCGGTAACCGGGGTTGCCCAGCACATACGCGTAATTGCCCAGGACCCCGCGCACGGTCGCCGGACTACGGTCGCCCACCGGCATGGACTCACGCACGACGAACACGGACACCAGCAGCTGGAGCAGGGCCACCCCCGCCAGCACCCAGAACAGACCCCGCCAGCCGAGCGGCTCCACCAACAGCCCACCGACCACCGGGGCGACGATCGGGGCGACGCCCTGGATGGTCATGAGCAGGGAGAAGGCCCTGGCAGCGGCTTCGCCCCGCGCGAGGTCGGGCACGACGGCGCGCGCAAGCACCACGCATGCCCCGGAACCCAACCCCTGGACCAACCGGGCCAGGATGAGGATCTCGATATCAGGGGACAGGGCGGCGAGTACGGCCGCGATCATCGCGACGACCGCCCCACCCACCATGAGTTTCTTCCGCCCCACGGCGTCCGAGACCGGGCCGACGATCAGCTGTCCCACCGCCAGACCCACGAGGAAACCCGACAGGGTCAGCTGGACCATCGACTGGGTGGTATCGAGATCATCGACGATGCCGGGCAGGGCCGGCAGGTACATGTCGATGGAGAACGGCGCGGAGGCCGACAACAGGGCCAGGCCCATGAGCAGGGGGGTGGTCAGCTGTTGGCGGCCGGGCCGACGGTCTTCGGGGGTCATCGTCACCTTGTCTGTCTGGGTCGCGCCGG
>CAZTIZ010000081.1:0-8057 GCA_964613845.1 uncultured Corynebacterium sp. | reverse complement strand
GGTCTTCTCCTTCATACAGTTGCTTGCTGTGGGGGGAAGGGGCACGAAGCCCGGCTCGATACCGGGCCTCAGGCCCCAGCCTAAGTGTGTCCGGGGTCATAGTGCAGGAGATTGATGCGTCGGTGCCGGGCGGGTAGCCGCGGCCTGCCGGTCCGGGCTGGGCACGGGCTGGGGCAAGGCTTGGGCGGTTTCCCGAAAGGGGACGCCCGAAAGGGATGGTGAATTCGGGCAACGTGACCCCCGAACCGACTCCTTTCGGGCGACCCCTTTCGGGAAACCGGGTTGGGGAGCCGCCTGCAGGGTAATCAGCGGGGAGGGGAGCTGGTGGCGCAGCCGGCGGACAGCACACGGGGCCAGCGTCGTCGACGGCCCCCGCCCCTCGACCCCACGCAGAGCACAACGAAGCAGGCCCCCCGGAAAAACTTCCGGGGGGCCTGCTTCAGGTGGCGGAGGATGTGGGATTTGAACCCACGAGGGTATCGCTACCCGCACGCGTTCCAGGCGTGTGACATAGGCCGCTAGTCGAATCCTCCCGACCGAACACGACGGTGATCCGTCGGTGCGTTCTTGAGAAACAGTACACAACGCCCCGAGAAAAGGCCAAATCGCGGCCCGCTCCTCGGCTGGGCCCTATCGGTTGGCCCCCGGCCGCCCGCATGCAGTAGAGTGTCGTGCAGGACCTCGTGCGACGTCCATCTCGTGAACTCCCCCAGGGCAGGAATGCAGCAAGGGTCAACGGGCTCTGGCGGGTGCGCGAGGTCCCCTTTATTTTTCCCGCCTCCACCCCCGGCGTCTACCATGGATGCCAGCATTCCCGATGCCACTGGAAGGCAGGATCCACGATGACGCTTCTCGATCTCGACTCCGACCGTCTCTCCGAGTTCGCGGCCCAGGTCCGCGAAGACTACGAAGAGCTCAGGGCGAAGAACCTCAAGCTCAACCTGACGCGCGGCAAGCCCTCCTCTGAGCAGCTCGACTTCTCCGATGAGCTGCTGGAACTGCCCGGCAAGGACAATTTCCACGATGCCGATGGCACTGATGTGCGTAACTACGGCACCATCCGTGGCATCCGGGACATCCGGGAGATCTGGGCGGAACTGATCGGCGTCGACGTCGATCAGCTCATCGCCGGTGACTCCTCCTCCCTGAACATCATGTTCGACCTCATCGCCTGGGCCACGCTCTTCGGCACCAGCGATTCCGAGCGTCCCTGGAAGGACGAGGAGACCGTCCGCTGGATCTGCCCCGTCCCGGGCTACGACCGTCACTTCACCATCACCGAGCGCCTCGGCTTCGAGATGGTCAGCGTCCCCATGCTCGACGACGGCCCCGACCTCGACGCCATCCGCGAACTGGTCCAGGACCCGCAGGTCAAGGGCATGTGGGCGGTGCCGGTCTTCGCCAACCCCACGGGCATCACCTTCTCGGAGGAGATCACCCGCGGCCTGGCTGAGATGGAGACCGCCGCACCGGATTTCCGCATCGTGTGGGACAATGCCTACGCCGTCCATACCCTCACCGATGAGTTCCCCCCGGTCCACAACGTCATCGACCTGGCGGAGGCGGCCGGTAACCCGAACCGGTTCTGGTTCCTGTCCTCGACCTCGAAGATCACCCACGCCGGTTCTGGCGTGAGCTTCCTGGCCTCCTCCACCGCCAACCTGGACTGGTACCTGGAGCACGCCGGTGCCCGCGGTATCGGCCCCAACAAGGTCAACCAGCTCGCCCACGCCCGCTACCTCGGTGACGCCGAGGGGGTGCGTGCCCTCATGCGCAGGCACGCCGCCTCCCTGGCCCCGAAGTTCGAGCGCGTCCTGGAGATCCTCGACGAGCGTCTCGGGAAGTACGAGGTCGCCCGCTGGACCACGCCCACCGGCGGCTACTTCATCTCCCTCGACGTCATCGACGGCACCGCTTCCCGTGTCGTTGAGCTCGCCGGGGAGGCCGGCATCGCCCTGACCGGCGCCGGTTCCTCCTTCCCGCTCAAGCAGGACCCCAACAACCGCAACATCCGCCTCGCCCCCTCCCTGCCGCCGGTGGCGGAGCTGGAGACCGCGATGGAGGGCGTCGCCACCTGCGTGCTGCTCGCGGCCGTCGAGAAGCTGGGGGCATAGGACACTGAAACCTGAGGACACCGCCTACTGGCTCAACCAGATCATCCCCACCGATCTGGATTTCCGCCTGGTCGACGGCCGCCGCATCGCCACCACCATGCTGGACGACGCCCGGCGGCTGACTGTCACCACCGATTTTGCGGAGGTGGATACCGGCCTGGTCAGCGAGGACGGCAACCGCGAGATTCGCTGCGAGCTGCTGACCATCGGCCAGGTCGAGGAGTCGGAGGCGGCCGCCCTGCTGCTCGCCGCCGCCACCCTGCTGGAGGAGGCCGGTGGCACCGTCCCCGCCCACCCCGGCGTGCTACTGCCGGGCATCGGGGCGCGCGCCGGCCTCGACCGGGTGGAGGGGGTCAGCGTGGCCCACGGTCTGCTCGTTGAACCCGGGCTGTGGGGTGGGAAGGTGCCGCACCTGCTGGAGGAGGAGCGCATGACCCTGGTCCTGCAGCTCGTGCCGCTGACCGTCGAGGAGTACGCGCTCGGTGCGGAAAGCGGCGTCGACCGACTGCAGAAGCGCCTGCGTCGACGTGGTGAAGACCTCTCCGACTGGCGCCGCAGACGCTGAACCGGCGCGGGGTAGGCTCTTGAGCGTGGCTCTCTACCGGAAATATCGTCCCGCAAGCTTTGCCGAGCTCGTCGGCCAGGAGCAGGTGACCCGACCGCTGTCGGTGGCCCTGGATTCCGGGCGGATCAACCACGCGTACCTCTTCTCCGGGCCGCGTGGCTGCGGAAAGACCTCCTCCGCCCGCATCCTCGCCCGCTCGCTCAACTGCATCGAAGGCCCCACCTCCACCCCGTGCGACGTGTGCCCCTCCTGCGTCTCCCTGGCCCCCGGCGGGCCCGGCAACCTCGACGTCACGGAACTCGACGCCGCCTCCAACAACGGTGTGGAGGACATGCGTGAGCTGCGCGACCGCGCGCACTACGCCCCCGCCGAGTCCCGCTACCGCGTCTTCATCATCGACGAGGCGCACATGATCACCAGCGCCGGTTCCAACGCGCTGCTCAAGATCGTGGAGGAGCCGCCGGAGCACGTCATCTTCATCTTCGCGACCACCGAGCCGGAGAAGGTCATCGGCACCATCCGCTCGCGCACGCACCACTATCCCTTCCGGCTGCTCACCCCGCAGGCCATGCGCGGCCTGCTGGAACGCACCGTCGACGCTGAGGACGTGACGGTCGAGGATTCCGTCTACCCGCTGGTCATCCGCTCCGGCGGGGGCTCGCCCCGCGATTCGCTCTCCCTGCTCGACCAACTGCTCGCTGGCGCAGGCCCCGGGGGTCTGACCTATGATCTGGCGCTCCCACTGTTGGGCGTCACCGACCTCTCGCTCATCGACGCCGCCATCGACGCCCTCGCAGCGGAGGACAAGGCCGCCCTGTTCACCACCGTTGACGAGGTCATCGAGGCCGGTCATGAACCCCGCCGCTTCGTCGAGGACCTGCTGGAGCGTCTCCGCGACCTGATGATCCTGCAGGCCGTGCCCGAGGCCCTGGACATGGGTCTGGTCGATGCCCCCACCGACCGCGCCGCCATTCTGCGTGAGGAGGCCGCCCGGTTCAGCGCGGACCGCCTGGCGCACCTGGCCAGCACCGTCAACGAACGCATCACCGACATGCGTGGTGCAACCTCCCCCCGCCTGCTGCTGGAGATCCTCTGCGCCCACCTGCTGCTGCCCGCCACCCCGCTGGCTGCAGTCCAGGCCGGGGCTGGCCCGGCGCCCACCCCGACCGCGGCCGCCGCGCCTGCCGACTCCTCCTCCGCCACCGATGAAAGCGGCAGCAGGCGCGTCTACGAGCGCCGTTCCCAGCGGCTGGCACGGGAGGCCGCTGCACAGGCACCTGCGCAGAAGCCGACGCCTGAGACGCCGGCGGTGCCGGCGGCATCTGCGGCACCGGCACCGCAGAAGCCAGCGCCTGCCCCGACGCCCCGACCTGAGCCAGCGCAGGCCGCGCCCCAAGCCGCCCCCACGCCACCCCCGGCCCCGAAGCCGGACGTGGCCGGGGACCCCGTGGAACGGATCAGGTCCCGGTGGGCGCAGCTGCGCTCGGAGGTGGCCAAGCGCAACCGGGTCGCCGCGATCATGCTCACCGAGGCCAAGGTCCTCGGCTTGCGTGAGGACACGCTGGTGCTCGGACATAACACCGGTGCGCTGGCGGAACGGCTCAACGCACCATCGAATAACGCCGACGTCGTGGCTGTGATCAGCGAGGAGCTCGAACGCCCGCTCAAGGTGCACTGCGTGATCGGCACCGACCACGCGGCCGCCGGCTTCACCGCGCCCGCGGCCCCCGCCCCGGCGTGGAAGCCCGACCGCCGGCAGGCGGCACCGGTAGCCGCCCCGGAGGCGGCACCGCAGGGCCAGCCCGCGCCTCGGCAGGCCACTCCGCCCCGTGTCCCTGAGCCCGCGCAGGAGCTCCCGCGGCAGCAGCCTGCGCCGCAGCAGTCCGCGCCGGGGCCAGCCGCGTCCCAGCAGCCGGCCCCGCAGGATCCTGCCCCGCAGCAGGAGGCCGCTCCCACCTGGGGCAGGCCCGCCGCCCTCGGTGGCGATCCCGCCCCGGCGCCCCCGGCGCCCCCTGCGCCTGCCCCGCAGCCGGCGCAGCAGCGCCCCCCGCAGCAGCAGCAACCGGCGCAACCGCCGGCGCGGTCGCGCTGGCAGGAGGCCGTCGCCAGGGGAGAGGCCCGGATGGCGGAGCGGGCGGCCCGGCCCGCCTTCGACAGCGGGGTGCCCCTGCCCCCGGAGCCCGAGGAGGACCCCGGCCCGCCGGACCCCTACGGCTACCCGGCGGATGAGGGCGTGCCCTCCCGGCCGTCCCCGGCTCCTCAGCAGCCGGCGCAGCAGGCCCCGCGACAGCCCGGGCAGGGCTGGAGCGAGGAGGAGGAGATGATGGCGGATGCGGCGCGCCAGCCGGGCAACTACGACCGTCGTGACGCGACGACGATCGCCGTGGAGATGCTGGAGAAGGAACTCGGCGCCAAGCGGCTGTGAGGCGGTAGACTGGGTGCGTTAAACGCACACGATCGGAAAGGCACACCATGTCCCAGCCGGATATGTCCCAGATCCTCGCCCAGGCGCAGGAGATGCAGGCTCAGCTGCAGCAGGCGCAGGAGGAGCTGCTGCGCGCCACCGTCACCGGTAGCGCCGGCAACGGCCTGGTCTCCATCACCATGACCGGTGGTGGCGAGGTCACCGAGGTCAAGATCGACCCGAAGGTCGTCGATCCCGAGGACGTCGAGACCCTGCAGGACCTGGTGACCGGCGCCTTCGCCGACGCCCACCAGCGCGCGGGTGATCTCGCGCAGGAGAAGATGGGCCCGCTGTCCCAGGGCGGCGACGACCCCTTCGGCGGCATGCTCGGCTGAGCCTGCGGCCCCACCGGCGGCCGGACCTGCCACGCACACGGCGTGGCGGTCCGGCCGTCGTCCGTTATCCTGGGACGGATGCCCGGCCGGAGATCCCGGCCCCGTATGCGGAAAGGCGGACCCGCCCCAGTGTTTGAAGGACCCCTCCAGGATCTCATCGACGAGCTCTCCCGCCTCCCGGGCGTGGGCCCGAAGAGCGCCCAACGCATCGCCTTCCACCTGCTGGGCGTCGAACCGGAGGACATCGGGCGCCTTCAGGCCGCCCTCGGGGCGGTGCGCGACGGGGTGACCTTCTGCCGCATCTGCTCGAACATCTCCCGCGAGGAGGTCTGCCGCTTCTGCGCCGACTCCGGCCGGGACCGCGGCCTGATCTGCGTGGTCGAGGAACCCAAGGACATCCAGGTCATCGAGCGCACGGGCGAGTACAACGGCCGCTACCATGTCCTCGGCGGGGCCCTGGATCCGCTGGCCAACATCGGTCCCAGGAACCTCAACATCGCCGCCCTGCTGCAGCGCATCGGCGGGGTGCTGCCCGACCGGGAGCTCGCGGACTCCACCCCCGAGGACCCGCTGCATGACGACGCCCCGCAGGTCCACGAGGTCATCCTCGCCACCGACCCCAACACCGAGGGCGAGGCGACGGCGGCCTACCTGGGCCGCCTGCTGCGCGACTTCCCCGACCTGACGGTCTCCCGCCTGGCTTCGGGCATGCCGCTGGGCGGTGATCTGGAGTTCGTCGATGAGCTGACGCTCTCGCGCGCGCTGAGCGGCCGGCTGAGGATTTAGGAACCGGCGCTACCAGAGGGCCCACCACCTCATGCAGTCATGCGGCAGCTTCCTGCTCCGGCTTCGGGTCCAGCAGCCAGGCGATCAGGCAGCCGAAGACAATGCCCCAGAAGGGGGCGCTGACACCCACCAGTGTCAGTTCGGACACGGTCACCAGGAAGCACACCAGTGCGCCGGTGGAAAACGGTCCCTTGAACCCGGCGAGGAAGGCATTTTTCAGCGGGGTGAGCATCGCGATGCCGGCCAGGGCAGCGATGAAGGAGACGGGCATCGCCAGCATGAAGCCGACGAATGCCGGTGAGAACAGTCCGACGGTGATCGCACCCACGGCAGTGACCATCGCTGCGGCATAGTGGCGGTGTGCCCGGCCACTGGCGACGATCAGGGCGTTGGTGGGTCCGGTCAGGCAGGTGGTGATATTGCCGATCAACGCCATGGGTATCGAGACCAGGCCGCTTGCTGCGGCGGCGAGGTTGACCCCGGGCCGGTGGCCGGCAGCCTGGAGCACCGCGGTGCCCTGACCGTTCTGCACGATGACCACGGTGATCGCCAGGGGGATCACCAGTTCCAGCATCGCCCCCAGGGAGAATTCCGGGGCGGTCAGCACCGGGGTGGCGACTATGCCGTCGTCGAGGATGCCGGAATCGACCCGGCCGGCCAGGATCGCCACCAGGGTGCCCGCGACCGCGGCGATCGCCACCGGCGGGGCCACTGCGGCGACCTTCGGCAGGATGCTCAGTCCCACGAAGACCGCGATCATCGAGAGGGTGATGAGGGGATCATCGGTGGCCGCAGTGATCAGATCCAGGCCGAACCGCAGGAAGATACCGGCCACCATGGCCATGACGATGGTGGGTGGGAGCACCGCCATGATCCGCCCGATCAGCCCTGTCCACCCCAGCAGAAAGACCAGTACGGCGGTGGCCAGGTAGGCGCCGATGACCTCACCGAAGCTCAGGTGGGCCAGAGCGTCACCGGCGATGACGGTGCCGGGGATCGTCCAGAAGTAGGCCTGGGGGCTGCGGTACAGCCAGGTCAGCAGCAGGGTGAGGATGCCGTTGCCCAGAAAGGCGCCGAAGATCCAGGAGGAGGTCTGGTTCGGGCTCAGGTTCCCCGCGGCGGCTGCGGCGAGGATCACTGCGATGGGGCCGGAGGCGGAGAAGATCAGCGCGACCAGGCCATTGCCGATTTCCTGTGGGCCGAGATCACGCCGTAGCTCGCTGAGGGTGGGGCGCGGTAACTCCGGTCGTTCGATCGCGAGCAGGGGAGAGATTTTCATGACGGTTTTCCTTAGGGTGGGGCACACTGCCCTGAAGTTCTGGCACCCCCACGGGGGGCTGCCTGTCCGCTCTGGGTGGCTCAGATCATGCCGGCTCCCGGAGCATGCTGCGGGACCGGGAGAATCATGCGGGCCATTATGGCAGAAGACACCGGTGCCCGCCGCCGGTGGCCCCCGTCACGCTGTTGTGCGCTCTCACCAGGCAGTTGCAGGAATTTCCCTGCTGAGGCTCATATGGGCGGCGCACCCGAGAAGGGAGTCCGGTAGCACTCGCCGGGACACCTGGCCATCACCGGAATCTGTGCCTTGAGGCAGGTGAACTGGTGGGATCGACATTCATCCGGTGGGCACCTGCCGTTCCGGGAGCTCGGGTACGAGGGCGATGACGACGTCGTAGGCCTTCCAGTCGAGGTCGTGGACGCTCTCCCGGAGGGCGAGCAGATCTTCGGCGGTGGGCACCGCGCCGTCGACAGGCGTGACGAACAGTTCCACGTGGAAGACCTGGCCCTGGTCG
>CAZTIZ010000080.1:3113-8326 GCA_964613845.1 uncultured Corynebacterium sp. | reverse complement strand
GCGTCACGTCCGAGATCGAGGACACCTCGAGGCCGGCGGCCTGGAGGGAGCGGATAGCGGTCTCACGGCCCGAACCCGGGCCCTTGACGAAAACGTCAACCTTCTTCATGCCGTGATCCATTGCCTTGCGGGCAGCGTTCTCAGCGGCCATCTGGGCGGCGAACGGGGTGGACTTACGAGAGCCCTTGAACCCGACGTGCCCGGAGGAAGCCCAGGAGACCACAGCACCGGAGGCGTCCGTGATGGACACGATGGTGTTGTTGAAGGTGGACTTGATGTACGCGTGACCCTGGGTCACATTCTTCTTTACGACGCGACGGCCGGTGCGGCGTGCGCCAGAGCGAGTCTTCGGAGGCATATTCTACTTCTTCTTTCCGGCGATCGTCTTCTTCGGACCCTTACGCGTGCGGGCGTTGGTCTTGGTGCGCTGACCACGGACCGGCAGGCCGCGACGGTGGCGCAGACCCTGGTAGGAGCCGATCTCGATCTTGCGGCGGATGTCGGCCTGAACCTGGCGGCGGAGGTCACCCTCGACCTTCCAGGAAGCCTCGATGACGTCACGCAGAGCAGCGATCTGCTCATCCGTGAGGTTATCGGTGCGCAGGTCCGGGGAGATGCCGGTCTCCTCGAGCAGCTCGGCGGAACGGGCGGGGCCGATGCCGTAAATGTAGGTGAGTGCGACCTCCATGCGCTTATTGCGCGGAAGGTCAACACCAGCTAGACGTGCCATGTGGCAGTACCTTTCGGGTTGTCACGGTGGTTTTCTCCCTGCCCGCCCCCACCAACCGCCGCCCTGCCCGGACCGATACCGGGCGATGCAGCGTGATGTCGTGGGGCTCCGGCCACCGTGGCCGGAGGTGTGACGGCGCCGACCACCTCAGAGGGGTCAGTGCGGTGAGCAGGGAGGCGTAAGCCTTTTACTTGTAGCGGTAGACGATGCGTCCGCGGGTCAGGTCGTAGGGAGAAAGCTCCACGACGACACGATCCTCAGGGAGGATACGGATGTAGTGCTGGCGCATCTTGCCACTGATGTGAGCGAGAACCTTGTGCCCGTTGTCGAGCTCGACACGGAACATTGCATTCGGCAGGGGCTCGACAATCCGACCCTCAACCTCGATGGCGCCTTCCTTAGCCATATCCTCCACATTCCCGGTGCCTCCCGACACCAGTGACGGTGACGGATGAGTGGGGCACCTGCGTTATTTACATGTCCACTACGGATGATTCTGCGGGAGCAGATACACCGTCTGGACACATTACCGGCAACCGACCCAAAAACCAAACACCCGCCTGCGCACACGCCCTTTCAGGACTGGTCCCGGGCGGGGAATGCTGCGCAAAAGGAAGTGCCCGGAAGGACGACTCCCTCCGGGCGGCAATTCTCATCACACGAGCTAGTAGATGAAGACCTGGTCACCGATCTGCAGGTTGTTGAAGTAGTGGACGGCATCGGCGTGGTTGAGGCGGACGCAGCCGGCGGAGTCGAAGCCGAGGTTGCCCTCGTGGAAGGCGTGGCCGTTGTTGGTGAAGTACACGGCGTAGGGCATGGGTGCCATGTTGAACAGGTAGGAGACCTCGTCCTTGACCTTGCGGGTGACGTTGAAGGTGCCGCGCGGGGTGTCCTGGCCGGGCTTGCCAGGGGCCATCGGCACCGGACCCCAGGTGATCTCGCCGTTGGACTGCAGCCAGGTGCGACGACCGTCGATGTCGACGCAGGCGCGGGCGGAGGCCGGGCAGGGGCCGACGTTGGGACGCGGGGTACCGGCCGGGGCCTGGGTGCGGGCCAGGGGCTGGGTGCGCTCCCCGGTCAGCCCGGGGAAGACACCGTTGGCGACTCCGTCAACGGAACCACGGGCGGCGTCGGCGAGCTCCGCGGGCAGGGTGCCGGCGTGCCGGTGGAGCTCATTGCGGGCCTCCCAGACAGAGTCACGCAGCTGGGCCTCGGAGGAGCCCGGCAGGGGCGCTGCGGAGGCGGCGGGCGCGGCGAACAGCGCGAGGAACACGGCCGCCACGGCCGCGAGGACGGTGAGGATACGCATCGCCGGGAGGCTGCGGCGGACGGAGCGGGAGGTCATCATGCGGCAAGTATAAGCCGGGGGCCCTCCCCACCCCGGGTGAATGCTGGAATTCACTTCCTGGGGGTAAGGATCCGGGGGCCCTGAGCGGTAGCGGCGACGGTGTGTTCCCAGTGGGCGGCGACGGAGCCGTCGAGGGTGACCACCGTCCAGTCGTCGTCAAGCACCGCGGAATCAGCTGTGCCGAGGGTGAGCATCGGCTCGATGGCCAGGACCGACCCCTCCTGGATCCGTGGGCCCCGACCGGGGCGGCCCTCGTTGGCGAGGTAGGGGTCCTCGTGCATGGTGCGGCCGATGCCGTGGCCGCCGTAGCCGTCGACGATGCCCAGCTTCACGCCGAACTTCTGCTCCGCCCGGCGGGTGGCGGTCTCCAGGGCGTGGGAGACGTCGGTCAGCCGGTTGCCCGGGACCATGGCCTGCAGGCCCTCCATGAGCACCCACTCCGTGGCCCGGTTGAGGGCCTCGACGTCCTCGGCGAGCTCACCGACGCCGAAGGAACAGGCGGAATCGCCCACCCAACCCTCCAAGGTGGCACCGCAGTCCACGGAGACCAGGTCACCGGAGGCCAGCACCGTCGCGCTGTCAGGGATGCCGTGGACGATGACGTCGTTGACGGAGGAGCAGATCGAGCCCGGGAAACCCTGGTAGCCCTTGAAGGTCGGGATGGCACCCGCCTCCCGGATGGTGGTCTCGGCGACCTCGTCGAGGTCGAGCGTCGTCACGCCCGGGGCCACGGCCGCCTTCACCGCCTGTAGTGCGCGGGCCACGATCTCTCCGGCGGCCTGCATGGCGTCGAGTTCAGCGGCGGTCTTCGCCGGGATGGCGCGTTTCCGGGAACGAAATCCCATGGATTCTCCTCAGGAGGTGGGGCGGAAAGGGGAAGAGGCCGCGTCCCGACTGATCGGAACCCGGCCCCTCGGTGGCATCGCTGCCGGGGACTACCTGCCCAGAGCCGTCATGGCGCGGGCGTTGATCTCCTCGACCTCGCCCTCGGCCTCGATGGTGATGATCCGGTCTCCGTAGTGCTCGATGAGCGGGGCGGTCTCGTCACGGTAGACGCCGAGACGGGTGCGGATGGTCTCCTCGTTGTCGTCGGCGCGGCCACGTGCCAGCATGCGCTCGACGACGACGTCCTCGGAGACCTGGAAGTTCAGGACACCGTCGAGGGACTGGCCCTTGCCCGCCAGGAGGCCGGCCAGGATCTCGGCCTGCTCCACGGTGCGCGGGAAACCGTCGAGGAGGAAACCCTCGGCGGCGTCAGCCGCGGCCAGACGGGACTCGACCATGCGGGCGGTCACATCGGTGGGGACCAGCTTGCCGGCATCGATGTACTGCTTGGCCTCCACGCCCAGCGGGGTACCTTCGCCGATGTTGGCGCGGAAGAGATCGCCGGTGGAGATGTGCGGGACGGCCAGCTTCTCGGCGAGGAGAACGGCCTGGGTGCCCTTGCCGGCACCGGGGGGTCCGAGGAGTACGAGTCTCATTTGAGAAGTCCTTCGTAGTTGCTTTGGAGAAGCTGGCTTTCAATCTGCTTCACCGTGGTCAGGGCGACCGACACCATGATCAGGATGGCGGTACCGCCGAACGCGGTCATCCCCGCACCCGTGCTGCCGACACCCAGATCAAGGGCGATATTCGGAAGCACCGCGATGACTCCGAGGTAGGCGGCGCCCACGAAGAGCAGACGGTTCATCACGTAGGAGAGATACTCCGCGGTCGGGCGGCCCGGACGGATGCCCGGGATGAATCCACCGTACTTCTTCATGTTCTCCGCCTGATCGTTCGGGTCGTACTGCACGGAGACGTAGAAGTACGAGAAGAAGATGATCAGGGCGAAGTACAGGACGATGTACTGCCACGAGGAAGGGGTCTGCAGGTACTGGAGGACGTTGCGCTGCCACCAGTTGTCGGTCGCCGCCGGGGCACCCGAGTTGATGATCTCGGTGAGGAGCACCGGCATGTAGATCAGCGAGGACGCGAAGATGACCGGGATGACACCCGCCTGGTTGACCTTCAGCGGCAGGTAGGTGGAGGAGCCACCGTACTGGCGGCGGCCCACCATCCGCTTAGCGTACTGCACCGGAATGCGGCGCTGGCCCTGCTCCACGAAGACGACGCCGACCACGAGGATCATCACGGCGAGGATCACGATGGTGAAGACCGTGCCGCCGGAATCGGAGAGGATGTTCATGCCGTCGGTGGGCAGGCTGGAGGCGATACCGGCGAAGATCAGCAGGGACATGCCGTTGCCCACGCCCTTCTCGGTGATCAGCTCGGCGAACCACATGATCAGCATGGCACCCGAGGTCATCACGAGCACGAGAAGCACGAGGTCCCACAGGGTGCGGTCTGCCGCGAGCACCTGGATACCGGCGCCCAGCAGCTGCTCCCGGTCCGCCAGGGCGACGATGCCCGAGGACTGCAGCAACGCCAGCCCCAGCGTCAGGTAGCGGGTGTACTGGGTCATCTTCGCCTGCCCCGACTGCCCCTCCTTCTTCAACTCCTCGAAGTGGGGGATGACGACGGTCAACAGCTGCACGATGATGGCCGCGGTGATGTAGGGCATGACGCCGATCGCGAAGATCGACAGCTGCAGCAGCGCACCACCCGAGAAGAGGTTGATCAGCGAGTAGACGCTGCCCTGCTCCTGGGTGAGGTCGCGCAGTCGGCCGCTGATCGACGCGTAGTCCACGCCCGGGGACGGGATCTGCGCACCGATGCGGTAGATGATGACCATCAGCACCGTGAAGATGATCTTCTTGCGTAGATCAACGTCCCTGAATGCCTGGATAATGGCGGACACGTAGCCTCCTGGCCCTCCCGCACACACGATGAGTGGGGTTTTACCCGGTGTACACGGGAAAGATGGTTAACGAGAGTTCTTCAGCCGCGGCGGAGGGTCCGTCAGCGGACGTCCCCTGCTACCACGACCTACAGTCATACAATTCTACTACTCTACCAACACATCACGCCCGTGACGCAGTCCCACCGTCAGTGCCACGCCCTCCAACAGGGTCGGCGGGCCTCACTGCGCCGGTGAGGGGCCCGGCCGTGATCTTCACCACGACGCCGCCCGGGCGCCCCGCGCCATGGAGAAAGGTGCTAGTCCACGCTCCGGTCGGATAGCCGGGAACGCCC